>JAIFKS010000056.1 GCA_020049465.1 bacterium
TACAAGCTGTCGGTGACGCTGGTGGCCAACAGCTTCATGCGGGTTCCCGGCCATGCCTGGCTGAAACTGGAGGTGGTCGAGCAGGGACTCGACGGGGCCGACGACTGGATCGTCGAGCAGGTGGAGAAGGACGACATCGTCGTCACCGGCGACATCCCCCTGGCGGCCCGCTGCCTGGACAAGGGCGCCCGCGTGCTCGGACACGCGGGCAAACCCTTCACGCCGGAAAATGTCGGCGACTCGCTGGCCACGCGGCAGCTCCTGAAGCAGCTGCGCGAGCAGGGGATCATGATGGGCGGTCCCCCGCCGTTCTCGCCGAAGGACCGCTCGCTGTTCCTGCAGCAGCTCGACCAGATGGTCCAGGCCATCAGGCGCGTCCGCTGACGGTCATCAGGCTTTCGGAGCGGCCGCCTTCACGCCGTCGCTTGCCTCCGAGGCGAACGCCTTGAAGTTTTCGCCGAACAGCTTCGCCACCTGGCTCGCCTGGGCATCGTAGGCCGCCTTGTCGCTCCAGGTGTCGCGCGGGTGCAGCACTTCCTGCGGCACATCCGGGCACGACCGGGGCACCAGCACGCCGAACACCGGATCCGGATCGTAGCCGGCCTTGTCCAGTTCGCCGCTGAAGGCGGCGCGGATCATCGCCCGTGTGTGCTGGATGCGGATCCGGTGCCCGGTGCCGTACGGCCCCCCGGTCCAGCCCGTGTTGACCAGCCAGCAGGCCGACTTGTGCTCGGCGATCTTCCTGCCCAGCAGCTCGGCGTACACGGTCGGGTGCAGCGCCATGAACGGAGCGCCGAAACAGGCGCTGAACGTGGCCGCCGGCTCGGTGACGCCGCGTTCGGTGCCGGCGATGCGGGCGGTGTAGCCGCTCAGGAAGTGGTACATCGCCTGGTCCGGGGTCAGCTTCGACACCGGCGGCATCACGCCGAAGGCGTCGGCGGTCAGCATCACGATATTGCGCGGATGGCCGGCCATACCGCTTTCCACCACGTTCGGCAGGTGGGTCAGCGGGTAGCTGGCGCGCGTGTTCTCGGCCATCGAGGCGTCGGCCAGATCGGTGCGCCGGGACTTCATGTCCATGGCCACGTTCTCGAGGATGGTCCCGAACCTGCGCGTGGTCTCGAAGATCTCCGGTTCGGCCTGCTCGTCCAGACGGATGACCTTGGCGTAGCAGCCGCCCTCGAGGTTGAAGACGCCGCGGTCGGACCAGCCGTGCTCGTCGTCGCCGATCAGGGCGCGGTCCGCCTCGCTGGACAGCGTCGTCTTACCGGTGCCCGAAAGGCCGAAGAAGAGCGCGACATCGCCCTGCGGGCCCTGGTTGGCCGAACAGTGCATGCTCAACACGCCGCGCTGCGGCAGCAGGTAGTTCATCACCGTGAAGATCGACTTCTTGATCTCGCCCGCGTAGCTGGTGCCGCCGATGATGACGAACCGGCGATCGAAATCGACCAGGATGAACGCCTCGCTGTTGGTATGGTCCACTTCGGGGATGGCGTGGAAATTCGGGCAGTGCAGCACCGTGAATTCGGCCTGCCACTTGTCGAGCACGGCCTGGTCGAACTCGCGGATGAACATGTTGCGCACGAACATGTTGTGCCAGGCGGTTTCGGTGACGACGCGCACGCGGATGCGGAATTCGGGATCGGCGCCGCTGTAGGCGTCCTGGACGAAGACCGTGCGGCCCTGCAGGTAGGCCTGCAGGCGGCGCAGCATGGCGTCGAAGCGCTCGGCATCGAACGGCTTGTTGTGCTTGCCCCACCAGATGCGGCCTTCGCTGCCGGCCGACTTGACCACGAACTTGTCGTTGGCCGAACGGCCCGTGTACTGCCCGGTGCGCGTGACCAGCGGTCCCAGGTGGGACAGGTGGCCTTCGCGACGGCGCACGGCTTCCTCGACGAGCGCGGGCGTGGCCAGGTTGTGGTACACGTTCTCCAGATTGGTCAGGTTCAGGTAGCTCAGGTCCAGCATGATGACTCCCGGGTCGTGAGACGTTCGGCAATCGTGCGCCGCGGCCGACAGGATCCGTTCCGTCGGCACCGCGTCGGGTGCCCGAACAATCACCACCGGTCGGATCGGCCGGCGGCACTGATGGCACACGTATCACACGTTCTTCGACCGCCGCCACCCGCAATTGACGGGTGGATTTCAAGCGCTCCCGGAGCCGGGGGCCGGGTGGCGACTCCATCGTTGGAGCGCTATCAATAAAGACTTGTTTCATCTTGATTTAAGTCCGGCCCCAGGCGCCCAACCTGCAGCCGGTTTCTTCTTCGCTTCGTCCAACTCCGTGGAGGGCTCCCATGAATTCACGATCGCACCGCCTGGCTGTCCCGCGCCGGCTTCTCGCTGCCCTGGCCATCGTCTCGCTGGGCCTGATGTCGACGGCGCAGGCTGACGTGGTCTCGTATGTCGCCAATCTCGACGGCGCCAGCGAGGCCGTGCCCAATCCCTCGCCCGGCACCGGCTTCGTGCAGGTCGATATCGACGCGGTCGCGCACACGATGCATATCCTGGCGTCGTTCAGCGGCCTGACGGGCAACGTGACGGCCGCCCACATCCACGCCCCCACGATGGCCGCGGGCACCGGCACGGCCGGGGTGGCCACGACCACACCCACGTTCGCCGGGTTCCCTTCGGGCGTCACGGCGGGCGTCTACGAGATCACCCTGGACATGACCATGGCGTCGAACTACAACGCGGCCTATGTGACCGCCAACGGCGGGACGACGGCCACCGCGGAAGCCGCGCTGTTCCAGGCCATCGCTGAAGGAAAGGCGTACTTCAACATCCACTCCAGTGTCTACGGCGGCGGCGAGATCCGCGGTTTCCTGACGCCGAACTCGGTTTCCACCGAGGACTCGACGTGGGGACAGGTCAAGGCGCTGTACCGGTAGTTCGCGCGATGAACGGATGCACAAGGCCGCCTCCGGTTCACGGAGGCGGCCTCTTTCTTCGGCAGGCGATCCCGCACCCGGGCCTGTCGATCAGTCCTTCAGCTTGTCCGCGAATTTCTCCCGCAGCTTCTTGATCTTGGGGTTGATCACCACCTGGCAATACCCCTGCGCCCGGTTGTTGTCGTAGTAGTCCTGATGGTAGTCCTCGGCGACATGGAACGGCCGGTCCGCCGCCAGTTCGGTGACGATGGGCGCGTTGAAGATCTTCTCGCGCGTCAGCGAGGCGATCATCGCCGCCGCATCGGCTCTCTGCGCATCGTCGCGGCAGAAGATGACCGAGCGGTACTGCGTGCCCGCGTCCGCACCCTGTCGGTTGAGCGTGGTCGGGTCGTGGGTCGCGAAGAACACCGTCAGCAGATCGCTGTAGGTGATCACCGCCGGGTCGAAGGTGACGCGCACCACTTCGGCGTGGCCGGTCTCGCCGGTGCACACCTCCTTGTAGGTGGCCGGGCCGCTGCCGCCGGCGTAGCCGGACTCGACCTTCTCGACGCCCTTCAGCCGCTGGAACACCGCTTCCAGGCACCAGAAGCAACCGCCGCCCAGAACCGCCTGATGATTTCCGGTTTGCGCCATGGCGCCTGTACCTCCGGTCAAGACCGCCCCCAGCGCGAGGACGATGAACGAGTTGATGAGCTTGCGCATGGTTGACCTCTCGGGGCGCAGGTTGAGCTCCGGGGCGCGGCATTCCGGCGCCGTCGCCACAAGGTCGCGGCGCCGGCCCGGAGCCGCCACCGCGCGCCGGCGGAAAGCCGTGGACGACGCATCCTGCTATCTTACCGGCGACGCGGTCGGGAGGTTCCGGCATGGAAGGTTTCCCCTTGGCGATGGGCCTGATGGCGTTCTTGACGGTCGCGGCGCCGGACACCTCCGGGGCAGGAGGCTCTCCGGGAGCGGACCCGTATGCGTCGGCGCGCCGCCGCCTGATGACCGAGGTGAACCGCGACCTTGCCGATTGCGCCCATCTGACGGGCTGCGAACGGCTGTCGGACGCCGTGGCCGGCGCACTGGTCGCGGTGCCGCGGCATGAATTCGTCCCTTCCGAACTGCGCGCGCTGGCCTGGGACAACCGGGCGCTGCCCATCGGCTTGGACCAGACCATCAGCCAGCCCACCATCGTCGCCCTGATGACCGAACTGCTGGAACTGGCGCCCACCGACACCGTGCTCGAGATCGGCACCGGCTCCGGCTACCAGGCCGCCGTACTGTCCCTGGTGATCCCGCGGGGCAAGGTGCATACGATCGAGATCCTGCCGGAGCTGGCCGGGCAGGCCCGGCAGCGGCTGCGGCGGCTGGGCTATCTCAACGTCGAGGTGGTGACCGGCGACGGTCACGCCGGGCTGCCGGCGGTGGCGCCGTTCGCGGGCATCATGGTGACGGCCGTCGCGTCCGAGGTGCCGCCCGCCCTGCTGGAACAGCTGGCCCCCGGCGGCAGGCTGGTGATGCCGGTCGCCGACGAACGGGGAGAGCAGTGGCTGACCGTGGTCCGGCGCGAGTCGGGCGGCGGCTTGACGTGGCGGCGCGTGCTGCCGGTGCGGTTCGTGCCGCTGACCGGGGGCGGCGACAGGCGTCGTTGAGCCACCATTGATTCTGCGATCGACTCTCCCCTTGACTCTCCCCTCGGGGGAGACTCCATCCTTCCCTGCACTCATCCTCGCGGGTCCTTATTGCGGAGGCGCCATGTTCCGGATCGGGGAGTTCTCACGGCTGGCCCAGGTGACGGTCAAGGCCCTGCGGCTGTACGACGAACTGGGCCTGCTGGTGCCGACGCACGTCGACCGCCACACCGGCTACCGGTCCTATGCCGCCGACCAGTTGCCGCGGCTGCAGAGGATCGTCGTCCTCAAGGATCTCGGCCTGTCGCTGCAGGAGATCGCGGCGCTCATGGTCGATGAACCCGACGTCGACGGCATCAACGCCCTGCTGCGGCAGCGGCATGCCGAAATGACGCGCGAACTCGCGGATGGGCGGGCGCGGCTCGGACGCGTCGAGGCTTACCTGGCCGGACTGCAGAAGGAGGGCGATATGCCGGCTTACGATGTGACGATCAAGAGCGCCCCCGCGTTGCGGGTGGCGTCACTGCGCGACACGGTGCCCCACTATCCCGATATCGAACGGTTGTTCGGCGAGCTGTGCGGCTTCCTCGGCTCGCGGCGCCTGACGTTCACGGGACCCCCGCTGGCGCTCTACCACGACGGCGAATACCGCGAACAGGACGTCGACATCGAACTCGTCGTGCCGTTCGCGGGCACGTTGCCCCCGCACGCGCGCATCCGCGAGCGCGCGTTGCCGGCAGAGCCGTCGCTGGCCTGCACGATCCACCGCGGCCCCTACGAGGGGCTGCACCAGGCGCACACGGCGCTGTTGGGCTGGGTCGAAGCCAACGGGTACCGGATCTGCGGCCCGGATCGCGAGATCTACCTGGTCGGACCGGAGGCCGCGCGGAACCCGGCGGCCTACGTGACCGAACTGCAGGTCCCGGTTTCCCGGGAATAGCGGCGGCGCCGGCGCAACCGGTCTACTCGGCGGCGAAAACCTGCCGGAACGCGAGACCGGAGACAGCCCGGTAGATCGTGTTGTGCTGGAGATCCCGCCGCGGCAGGTAGGTCCAGGTCAGGCCGACCGGAGCTTCCGCTTCCAGGATGCCGGCCAGCGCGTCGGTGTGCGGGAAGATATCGGTTTCGTCCGCGGCGCTGAGGAAGAGCGTGATCTCCGGCAGTTCGTTCGTCCGCAGCGACTCCGCGGCGCCGCGCACCAGCGCGTGGTCGTTCCACCACAGGCTGGGGCTCAGCGCGATGTAGGTGTCGAACAGGGCCGGTTCCAGGAAGAACGTCTCCATGATGAACAGGCCGGCCGCCGATTCGCCCACGATGCCGGATTCGCCGTTGCCGCGGTAGCGTCGCTCGATCTCCGGCATCAATTCGTCGCGGATGAAGGTCCTGAACGCCGCCGAGCCGCCGACGACGGGCGCGATCTCGCGGTCCTTGGCGACTTCCGTCGGCCCGGTCATGTCGCGCCGCCGCTGCGTGTTCTCGATGCCGACGACGATCAAGGGGACGACTTCGCCGGCGGCTTCCAGCGCGGCAAGGGTGTTCACGATGTGCGGAAAGTCCTCGCCGACGCCGCCGTCGGGCATGTAGAGGATCGGGAACGCCTGTTCGGGGCGCTCCGCGTAGGCCGGCGGCAGGTGGACGTTGACGACGCGCTCTTCGCCGAGGACCGTCGACGCGAGCCGGAAGGTCTCGTGTTCGGGAATCGGATCGGCCGGCGGGGTCTTCCGGCAGGCCGCCGGTGCGATCGCCAAGGCGAGCAGCCCCGCGCCCATGATCAACTGTGTCGCGCGCATGTGAAACCTACCTTCGGGCAGGAAAGCGAACGGACCCGCGCCAGCGGGAACCGGACGCGGCCCCGGCGGACCTGGAGACCCAACCGCTTGCCGCCGATACGTTTCGGGATGGTCGCGGAACACTTGCGCCGGCGCAAGTCCTGACCGCCGGCGTCAGGCGAAATCGTCAGCCCACCTCCCGGTTGTGCAACCGTCCCGGTTCTGCTAAATATGGCCCTTACCGGCCGGCCGCACGCGGCCCTGCCCTGCCCTGCCCGCTTTCAAGACCACAGGACGGTCCATGAAACACGACGTCATCGCCGTCATCGACTTCGGCGGCCAGTACGCCCATCTCATCGCCACCAAGGTTCGTCGCGCGGCGAAGGTGCTGGCCGAGATCCGCCAGCCCGAGGACCCGTGCGAGGCCTTTGCCGGCTGCAAGGGCATCATCCTGAGCGGCAGCCCGTCGCTGGCTTCGTTCGGCGAGGACTCGGACTGGAACAAGGGCATCCTCGACCTGGACGTGCCCATCCTCGGCTTCTGCTTCGGGCACCAGGAGATCGCCAAGCACTACGGCGGCACCGTCATCAACGGCAAGCAGGAGTGGGGCCGCGCCGACCTGCATCTGACCGGACCGCACGCCCTGTTCAAGGGCCTGGGCCCGGTCGAGACCGTGTGGATGAGCCACTTCGACTCGGTCACGGCCGTCGGTGAAGGGTTCCGCGAGCTGGGCTGGTCGGTGCTGGGCCAGGATGCGACGCCCCACCGCTTCGCCGCCATCGCCGACGACACGCGCCGCCGCTACGGCTTCCAGTACCACCCCGAGGTGGACGACACCGTGCACGGCGACGACATGATCGCCAACTTCGTGCTCGACATCTGCGGGTGCCGGCCCACCTGGACGATGGAAAACTACGTGCAGGAGCAGATCGACCGCATCCGCGCGCAGGTGGGCGGCAATTCGGTGTTCCTGCTGGCTTCCGGCGGCGTCGATTCGACGGTGGCGGCGCGGCTGTTCGTCGAGGCGCTCGGGCCCGAACGCCTGGAACTGCTGCACGTGGACAATGGCCTGATGCGGAAGGACGAATCGCGGCAGGTGCTCGAGATGTTCCACGCGATGGGCCTGGGCGACAACCTCCACTTCATCGACGCCACCGACACGTTCCTGGCGGCGCTCGAAGGGAAGATCGAGCCCGAGGCCAAGCGGCGCGCCATCGGCGACACCTTCATCGCGGTGTTCGAGAGCGAGGCGCGGCGTCTGGGCATCACCCAGCACCTGCTGGGCCAGGGCACCATCTACCCCGACACCATCGAGACCGGCGGCACCAAGCGGGCCGACACGATCAAGACGCACCACAACCGCGTGCCGATCATCGAGGAGATGATCCAGGCCGGCAAGGTGGTCGAACCGCTGGCCGACCTCTACAAGGTCGAGGTGCGCGAACTCGGGGAAAAACTGGGCATCGCCCATGACATGATCTGGCGCCATCCCTTCCCCGGGCCGGGGCTGGGCGTGCGGCTGCTGTGCAGCGACGGCGTGGCGGCCGACCAGGATTCGCTGGCGAAGATCGCCCCCGCGGTGGCGCAGGCCGCCGCGCGTTACGGGCTGAAGGCGATGCCGCTGCCGATCCGTTCGGTGGGCGTGAAGGCCGACCTGCGCACCTACGAACACCCGGTGCTGATGCACGGGCGCTTCGCCAACGGCGCCGTGGACTGGGACGCGCTGAGCGAGGCGAGCGGCACCATCTTCAAGACCGTGGGTGGACTGAACCGCGCGCTGCTGCTGCTGGGCGACGACCTGCCGAAGCAGTGCCGTCCTCTGGCGGCGGCCATGACGCATGACCGGCTGGAGCTGCTGCGCGAGTGCGACGACCTGATGATGTCGGCCCTGCGCCGGCACGGATTGTACGACCAGGTCTGGCAATGCCCGACGGTGCTGGTGCCGTTGGAGGTCGACGGGCACGGGCGCGAGCTGTGCATCGTGCGGCCGATCCTGAGCGAACGGGCGATGACCGCGACCGCGGCGCGCCTGCCGCGGAAACTGCTGGACGAGGTCAGGGCGGCGATCAGCGCCCTCGACGGGATCAGCGCCGTGGCCTACGACCTGACCAGCAAGCCGCCCGGGACCATCGAGTGGGAATAGCCTGAACAGAGGGCGGGCGCCGCATCCAGGCAGCGCCCGCCCCTCCCCCACCCTCACCGGATCCGATTTCTCCCGACTATTCCACCAGCATCAACCGGTGCGAGGCCTGTTCGTCGCCGGCCCGCAACCGCGCGATGTACATGCCGGACGACACCCGCCGGCCGCCGTCGTCGGCGCCGTTCCAGGTGAACTCGTGCGCGCCCGGAGCCAGCGACGTCGACGAAAGCGTCCGCACCCGCCGCCCCGCCACGTCGAAGATCTCGAGCGCCACGAAGTCGGTCTGGCGCGGCAGTTCGAAGCGCAGCGTGACCTGCGGATTGAACGGATTGGGCATAGGCGCGTGCATGACCAGGTTCGTCGGCAGCACGCCCGGCACCGGTGACAGGTAGCCGGGAGTGACCGTCAGCGCGGCCCCGTTGGTGTTCAAACTGCCGCAATCCTTGATGATCCGGCAGCGGAACGACGCTTCGCTGGCCGGCACCACGTCGTGAACGGTCAACGTGGCGGTGTTCACACCCGAGAAAACTCCCGCCTGGTCGTACATGGTCAGCCACTGGCCGTTGTACAGCCGCTGCCACTGGTACGTCGCGGCGCCGGTGCCGCCGGCCACGACCGTGAACGTCGCGTCCTGGCCCTCGTTGACCGTCAGATTGTCGGGATGGTCGGTGATCCCGGGCACGCAGGCATTGTCCCACGACTCGAGTGCCTCGCGGATCTGCTCGCGCAGGATCTCCTCCGAGGCGGGATAGGTGACCTTCGAACCGGGATCGGTGCCACCGTCGACGAAGGTCGTGAAGGCATAATCGCGGCGGGATATGAACCAGTTGCCGACAAGCGGGAACTTGTGCGGCAGGCTCGCCCACCCGGCCGAACAGCGCCAGGTCGTGCCGTCGCAGCCGTACGAACCGCCCTTCGCGGCGTATTGCACATCATCACGGAACGCGGCGATCTCGGTCGCGGTCAGGCTGGTGCCGGCGGCTTCCTGGTTGATGACCTGTCCGAGCGTGTAGAAAGCGTACTCGCTTGTGGGACCATAGCCCCAGTCGGTGACGTTGGCCATCAGCCCGTACAACGTGTCGCGCCAGTTGCTGTTGAAGAGCGAACCGTCGCAGATCTGCTCGTAAAGGGACACCAGGTCGGCGGCCGTCGTCGTGTTGGGCGTATCGCCGCACAGGCAGCCGAGAGTGTGGTTGATCTGGGTGTTGCCCAGGTCCGCCGTGAAGTCCGCGAAGCTGTTGAGGGTCGCGCGCCCGTAGAGTTCCTCGATGGTGTGCGTACGGCCGTTGTGGGAATTGCGCATCATGCCGCGGATCGTGGTGGAAAGAGGCTCATAGCCCGCGTCGCACAGGTAGTCGTCGTCCGGGCAGACGTTGTTGTCATAGGTGGTGGTGCATCGGTTCGGCACCCAGATGTCGCCTGCCAGGTCGCTGTTCCCCAGCGCGCACTGGCGTATCGCGTAGGCCGCATGGACGATCTTCATCGAACTGGCCGGCTCGAAGACGAAGTTCTCGTTCAGCGACGCGAGCACGTCGCCGCCCACCCGCTTGAGTTTGAACCCGTAGGTGCCGACCGTGGCTTCGTCGGCCATGTAGGTGCGGACGCGGCGGGTCTGCGCGTTGGCGTTGTCGACCAGGCTGATGGCATACGTCGTGTTGCCGAGCGCGTTCGTGTACCGGTGCAGGCTCGTCAGGCGGCCGCCGGTCTGGCCGACCATGTCATTGACCTGCTGCGATGTCACGGACCCGTTGAACCAGCCGGCGCCGGGGTTCTGGGCCACCATCACGCAGGCGAAGCGCGCCGCCGCGAACAACGTGGGCGCGGTTTCGAGTTCGATGTCGATGAGCCGCGCGCCGTTCTGCGTCAGCAGGGTGGCGATCTCCGCCTCGGTCTTGTCGAAGTACCACCACCAGCCCTGGGCCTGGGAGCCCTGGTTCTGGACGGCCACGGCGGCGTAGTACTTCACGCCGCCGACCGAGTAGATCGACAGGTCGGTGATCCGCAGCGCGGGCGTCGTGTTGGTGACCCAGTCGACGATCTGCTGCCGGGTCTGGCCCACGAGCCAGCCCCAGCCCGCCGCGCTGCCCCCGGAGTTCGGGATGGAAACCGCCGACATCAGGGTCAGGCCGGAGACGTCGTAGCAGTCCAGACTGACCAGGCGGCGGCCGGCCAGGTCGGTGCCCAGTTGGGCCGCCGTCCGGTTGTAGTGCAGGTTGCCGGTCCCGAACCCGGACACCGCGTAGCTGCCGGCGTTCTCGACGCTGATCACGTCGTAGCTGTTCGACGCCACGCGCTGGATCGAGAAGGGCCGCAGCCCGGCGTTGACATCGCTGGTGATCGTGGCAGAGGTGGCCCCGTAGCGGTAGACCCAGCCGGCGGGGGTGTCGAGAATCTCCTCGGTCTGGGCCCGAACCGGCGCGGCCGGGAATACGGCGATGGCCAGCAGGGCGACGGCCAGCAGGGCAAATGGATTCGGTGTGCTACGGCGGAGCATGAGCGACCTCCCGGCGCCCGGAAGGCGGGCGCGCGGTTTTGGATGGGCATGATCAGGGGGTCCAGCCACAGAAACAGGACTGAAGCCGTCTTACAAGAGGCTTAACGTGGAGCGGTCCCGGATCGGGTCACCGCTGGAGCGGAATATTTTTCAGGGATGGCCGGCCACCGGGGTGCGGGGCCTCGCGACCGGGCGCCGGGCCCGTCGAATCACCGGGGCGACTCAGACCGTTTGGGCCGCGGCTCCACCTTGACCTGCACTTCGAGCCATTTGTCCCGGTTGCGTTTTTCCGGCCCGTTGTAGTGCAGGGCGCGGACATCGCCGACGGTTTCCCAGCCGGGATTCGCGGCCAGCCACGTCTGCAGCTGCTCCATGCCGTCGCGGACACGCGCCAGTGAGTAGCCGCCCTGCATCCCCAGCGACAGGTACGTCGCCGGCTCGGTGTCGACAACAGTGACCTTCGCGTCGCTCGCATCATCCCCCACCGGCCCGAGTTCCGGCGTACGGTACAGGAACGACATCGTCATCGCCTTGAGGGGCGCCGGCTGGGCCGCGACGGGCAGCGGCTGGCCGGTGACCGACAGCCCCGCGTAGTCCATCTCCACCGGCGAGGTCATGGCGATCTCGCGGCGCTGGATGTGGTTGAACAGGGGGAAAAACGCGATCGTCATGCCGATGTCGGCATTGCCGACCTCGGTCGTGACCTCCGCCCGGCGCAATGAAGGATACGTCTTGAGATCGATCGCGCCCGGCGGCGTGGGCGCCGGGTATCCCACCGGCAGCGGCGTGGTGATGGACGCCGTGCCGCTCACCCATTCATCGCCCCGGTGCTCGGCGGTCACCTCACGGTCGCCGCCCAGGCGCATCGCCTGCCCCGGCGCGGGGACCACCACCGCAGGTGTCGTTTCGGAGCGGGCCGGAACGGCACCGCCGGCAGCCAGGATCGCGAGCGAGGCGGCGGCCGAAACCAGGATCGCAGGGCGGGAAATCATGGGTCCACTCCGCTGGGTCGAGATGTTTCCGGCGCCGGTGGCGACCGGTATGTTCCGCGCCTCCGCCGGGAGCGGCCCTCGCAGGGGCCGCTGATTCCGGCGGAGGCGTGGGCGAACTTCGCCGCGGGAACCGTCCCGAGGTCAGTTCCGGTCCGCGAGCAGCACGGCGCCGAACGGCGCGCCGCCGCCTGCGTTGTCGACCGCCACCGCCGTGCGGATCTGGCCCGCGGTCAGCGCCAGCGAGCCGCTGTCGATGGCGACGGTGATGGTGTTGGCCGGACAGATCCGCACCTGGTAGGTGCCGGCGGGCACATCGAGGTAGCCCGACGCGACGCCGAAAGGAACGTCGGTGAGAGTCGGCGTGGCGCCGCTCAGGGCCGCACCCGGGGCGGTCACATAGATGTCGACCGTGGGCGCGCCCGGGGCGCCGTGCGCCAGCCGCACCTTGACGTTGCCCGCAGTCGGCGCCGCGTTGTTGTCGACCAGCACCCACGGCTCGATCGAGGCGAGCAGACCGCGGGCGATGACGGTGTAGTCGGTCCCTGCGGCCAGATCGAGCGTCGCGTCGATCACGACCGACGTCGTGCCCGAAGCGCGCACCGCGATGTCCCGCGAACCGGCAGGAACGTCGAGGTAGCCGGACGCCTGCGTGAAGGTGACGTTCGAAAGCACGACGGCGCCGTCGACCAGGACATCGACCGCCGGGGCGTCGGGGCTGGCGTGCAGGACGCGCACACGGGCGGTGGCCGTCGGGGTGATGGGGTTGTTGTCGTCGTCGCTGCAACCGGGGGCGACAGCCAGGGCGACCATCGTCAGGCCCAGGGCCAGAATTCGCTTCATCATGGGTCAACTCCTTGTATGGGGACTCCGCGCGGAGCGCGGTTCCGGTCAAACGGTTTGCCAGCTCGCTGGCTGCTCATCTCCTGGGCTTGAATATACACAGGCGGGCAACCACTGTCAACATTTTGTCTACATTATTTTCGACAATATTTATACACTCATCCACTGCAGAACGCGAACGCCCGGCGGAGGGGCCCGGTCACTCCCTCGCAGCCAGGACCGCCCCGACGCCGATCAACCCGCCGACACCGGACCAGGGCACCGCAGCCATGGCCGCCGCGATTCCCGGCGCCAGCACGGGCAGGGCCAGGGTCACGGCTCCGGCCGCCAGCGCGGCCACCACCGTGGAGCGCCGCCCCCGACCGACCACAACGGACCGGGCGATGAGCGCCAGCAGGGCGCCCATTACCGCACAGACGGCGGGCAGCACCTCGTCGGCCAGCGTGGAGCCCGCGCTGGCCTCGGCGGCAAAATTCTCTCGTCCGGACAGCCGACCGTCGATGTACAACCGGGCCACGCGACCGTCATAGGCCCCAACCACCGTCACCGGCCGCCCGGCTTCGAGCACCGGCGCCGACACCACCGGACGCCGCGTACCGTTCCCGCCGCTGAACGGCGTCCGGATGCGGAACACGAGGGTGCGACCTTCCTGTCCGAGATCGAAGTTGCGGTGCTGGGGATCGGTCGAGAAGCTGACGATGCGCGCGGGACCTTTCTGGTCCACCGTCGCCGGAACGATGCGCGCGACGATGGTCAGGGCGTTTTCCGCCTGAGCCGCCTGCGCCAGGACCCGGGCGGATTCATCGGGCAACCGAAGCGCCGCACCACCGTCGAGGAACATCGCGACAGACGTGTCGAAGGCCGCCCTGGCCAACACGACGGCATCCGCCGCCACTCCGCCGTCCGTCACCGCGCGCCGTTCCGCACTCCGCAGTGAGCCGGGAACCAGAGCCAGGTTCTCAATGGTCCCCCGCCAGGGACGATCGCCCGTCATTTCGTTGCCGAGCAGGAGCGGGTATCCGGGATCCCAGCCGGTGATCGCGGTCGAGCGCACCGGCAGGTTGCCCGCCGCCAACAACGCCCCCACGGCACAGACCGCCGCGGCCACCAGGCGCCGGCCGACCGGGATCCCCGCCGGAGCGACCGCGCGGTCGCGCCACAGCCGGCGGCCGAGGCCCATGGCCAGCAGCGCGCCGGCGGCGTTGGCGGCAACATCTCCCGGCGAAGGATGCCGTTCGCAGTTCCACATCTGCGCCAGTTCGATGACCGCCGACAGCAGTACGGCGACCAGCAGCACCTGCAGCCACGGTCGGCGCCGCAGCGCCAGCCCCAGCGGCGCGTAGAGCAGGAGATTGAAAACCAGATCCCAGGGCTCGAGCGTGCCGTTCCACCCGACCGGCGCGCGCAGATCGACCGGCATCGCCGTCGTGACGACGATGAGCGCCAGAGCCGGGGGTAGAAGCCGCAGCCGGTAGGCGGTGACGGTCAGGCGTGGCATCTTCGGCGGTTCCGTCCCTTCAACGATATTTCGGCCCTTTCGCGTTGCGGACCGTGGTTCCGCCGCGGCGCGGGATCCGCCATCCTGACCACGTGCGGGCGCCGGGTCACGGGTATAATTTGCCTGTGTGAGCGGCGACCCGCGGCGTTGTCCCACCACGGCCACGGCTGCCCGCCACCCCGGAGATCGCCTCAATCGTGGAGGAAGAGGTTCCACCATGGCACAGAACAGAGGCCAGCACGTCCACAACAAGGCGCGCCCGATTCATCCCCGTACGCTTCCCCATCCGGCGGCGCCGACCCGGCCGGCGCCCATCAGCCGGAACGTGCGGCCGAACCGTCCCGGTCCGCCTGCCCGCGGACCGCGTGGCGCCGGTCCCAGGGAAGGAACGCACGGCCGGTGATGGACAGCGGGTCCCTTCCCCCCGACTCCGTTCCAGGGAGCCTGGGCTCGGGACTCCGCCGGCCCGGACTAGAAGGCCCGCACGGCGCGCCCGGTATAATGGGACGTCTTCCCCGTCCAATACATGACGCCGTTGTTGGCCAGGTAGTAGGCCTCCGTGGCCGAAGCCTCGGTCGAACTCCAGAAGAACGTGTAGGGACCGATGTTGCCGACGCCGTTGGCGCGCAGTTTGGTGTGGAAGAGATACAGTTCGCTGCTCGACGGCAGGTACCAGTCGTCGTAGGTGCCGTCGGTGTAGTTGAGGCTGACCAGCGCCGTGCTGCCGCTGTGCCCCGCCTGGGCGACGATGGCATTCGAATTGGCCAGGCCCGTTCCGATGGCATAGCCGGTGGTGCCGATCGCGACACCGGTGACCGAGCTCCAGGGCTGGCTGCTCTGATCCGATTTCGCGCACACCAGTCCGCCGCCGACGCCGTCGTTGTAGAACACGTAGCCTCCGGCGTGATCGGTCCCGAACGTCCTTCCGGAATGGAAGGTCATGACGTAGCCGTAGGCCGTTCCCTGGACGTTTGTGGCGTAGGCCCTCACATAGTACGTGGTGGTGGGCTCGAGTTCCATCATCGAGGCGTTGGAAAAGCTGCCCGTACCCGCACCGTCAGCGATGTGCGCGTCGGCCAGCGTGGGGTATCCCGTCGTGTTCCAGCACAGCCCGCGTTCGGTCACGGCCGAGAGGCCCTGATTCGTGATGGTGCCGCCACCCATCGCCGACGTCCCGGAGATGCTGGTCGTGAACGCGGGATTGCCGGCAATGGCCGCCGTCGTCACCGCGGCGCCCTGGTTCACGTAGACGACATAGGCCTGCGCCGAACCGTCGGCCGCCGTCACCGTGTAGACGACGGGACTGCTGAAATCCTGCACCACTCCCGAAGCGGGGCTGAGGCTCACTCCCGTGTGCTCGATGGCGAGTGCCACCGCCGTCACATCCGCCCCGAACAGCACGGTCACCGCGATCATGTGATCCAGTTCGTCGATGACTCCGGGCGCGCCCATCGCGGAGAAGTTGAGCGCGGTGATGGCCTTGTCGGAGCCCAGATGATCAACGCTGTCATCGCCGCAGGCGCCCAGCAGAATCGCCAGGCACGATAAGAGAATGGCAAATCCCGATTTCATCTTGCGTCCTCCCGCTGCTCACCGGAACACGAAATCCAGGCCCGGCGGGAGTGTCTGTCTTTTGAAATCGGCCCGTCAATCTCAATGCGCGCCGATGCACGCTTCGTCCGATGACCGGATGCTCAGCCCCGACCGGCGGAACCGGGTGCGCCCTCGCGCGAGGTTTGCGCTCCGCGTGTCGGTCGCCTGCGCATGCCGCGGCGGCAGCGCCCGAAGAAAAATCGGCCGGACTTCGACCGGTTTCGCAAGTCGTTGCCGTTCGCGCCGGAGGCCCACCGCACGGGCGGCGGAGCGCAGGGAACGGCGGCGACACGCCGACGAGCCTCTGTTGCGAGCCGGGCCGCCGGCGGCAGGCGGAACCGGATATTCCTAGCCTGTCCGCTGTCGAGGGCCGTTCCTGCGCCCGCGTTTGCAACCGATGGGACCGGTTGACTCCGGTTCGCCGAACCTCGCCCGGGTCGACGGTGATCCCGCTTGGCAGAGGAGGCCGCCCATGAGTTGCCTGTCGAACCGGGAGATCGAAACCCACACCCGCGACAAGATCTCTCCCTGCCGCTTCACCTTTGCCCGTGTGTACCTGATCGCGCTGGCGATCGTGGTCGTGTTCCCGGGCGCGGCCGCGATCGCCGCCTGGGATTTCCCCGGCGCCCAGGCCGAGGTCTTCGACCTCGACGGCTTCGACGCGGAGAGCGAACCCGAGGGCCATGCGTGCTGCGCCGACGGCTTCGGCGGGATGATCGTGGCGGTCTGCGACGCGGCGGCCAGTCCCGCGCGGATCCGCGTCAGCCGGATCACCCGCGAAGGCGACGAACTCTGGGGTCAGGGCGGCACGGCCGTCCCCCACACGATCGGCAGCGTGGGGACCCACGCGCCGGTCGGCATCGCCCCCGACGGTTCGGGCGGGGCCTTCGTCGCCTATGTCGAGACCTGGCCGACGTACGATCTGTTCCGTTTCGCGCACTTCACGGCGGCCGGCGTCTTCGAGCGCTCGGTTTCGATCGACAATCCGGGCACCGCGGGCGAATACGAACACCTGAGCATCAGGCTGCTGCCGCTGGCCAACGGCGACATCCTGCCGGTGTGGACCCAGCGCAGCCCCACCGCGAAACTGCACGCGGCGCGCTTCACGCCCACCGGTGCGCTGCTCTGGCATACCGACGTCAACCTGGGTTACAGCCATGGCGATTACTTCGCCACGGACACGCGGACGACCTGGGACGTCGTGTCCGACGGCTTCGACGGCGCATTGGTTACCTGGTTGCGGCTGAACACCGGCACACCCGAGATCGGCGCACAGCGCATCGGATACGACGGCGCCGTGTGGTGGGGCGCCGACGGCCGCCTGCTGTGGAGCGGCTATTCGATGGGCTTCCACGATCCGGTCATCGCCGGCGACGTGCTGGGCGGCGCCTTCGTCGTCACTTCCCACGTCGGCTTCATCTCGGCGCAGCACCTGGACCTGTGGGGCAACCCGCAATGGCCGGGCGGGCTGCTCCTGCAGGATTCGTCCACGCCGTACTGGGCGCTGTCCACCCATCCGGCGATCTGCGCCGACGGTGCGTTCGGCTTCATCGTGGTGCACGGCAACGAGGACCTGTACGCGCAACGCGTGGACTATTGGGGCGCCATCCTGTGGGGCGCCGGCGTCGCGGTCGGGCACCGCGCCGGGCAGCAGGGCTGGCCCTCCATCGTCGGCGACGGCGCGCAGGGCGCTGTGCTGGGCTGGCGGGACCACTACTATGGAGTGCCGGGACAACCCTGGCACGTGCTCACGGGCATGCGCCTGGACGGGAGCGGCAGCCCGGTCTGGGGTCCACGCGATCTCTACAGCGCCTGGACGGTCCATGATCCCCATGGTCCCCGGCTCGTCACCGACGGGGCCGGCGGCGCCTTCTGTGTCTTCCCCAACCAGGACATCTCACAGGGGGACGACGACATCTGGGCGCTGGGCGTCAACGCGGCCGGCACCGCCAGCCGGGCCGCCGGACTGCCCGTGACGACGCTGCGGCTCGAACCGGGCCGGCCCAATCCGTTCAATCCACGGACGACTTTCCTTTACAGCCTGCCGAGCGCCGGGCACGCGCGGCTGACCGTCCATGATGTGCGGGGAGCCCGGATCGCGACGTTGGTCGACGCCGATCTGCCCGCCGGCGACGGGACCGCGCGGTGGGACGGCCTGGACGGCCGCGGCGTCGCCGTGCCGTCCGGCGTGTATGTGGTGCGGCTGGAAACGGCGGCGGGAGCGCGGACGATGAAGGTCACCCTGGCCCGGTGAAGGGAAAGCGCGCGCCAGGGAGCGGGTCGATGGATGCGGGGAAGCCGGGGCGCGGCGCCGTTCGGGTCGCGTTGTCCGTGGGCGCCGTTGCACGCCGCTCACCGCGGCCCCAGCCAGCCCCCGTACAGTTCCGGCCGCCGATCGCGCAGGAACAGGCGGCGCGCGTGCGACCGCGCCGCCTCGGACAGGTCGACCTCGCAGAGCAGCATCGCATCGCCCTCTTCGGGCGCCCTGGCCAGGACCCGCCCGTCCGGGGCGCAGACGAAGGAGCCGCCGCCGAAGGTGAGCCGTTCCTCGGCGCCGACCCGGTTGCACAGCGCCGTGAAGTAGCCGTTCTGGAAGGCCGCCACCTGGAGTTCGGCCTCGTAGAGGCCCTCGGGCCATTCGCCGACCGAGCCCGCCTGCGGCACGATGACCAGTTCGGCGCCGCCCACGGCCAGCGCGCGCATGTATTCGGGATAGTGGCGGTCGTAGCAGATGGCCACGCCCAGCCGGCCGTAGCGGGTGGCGTACACCGGCGCGCCGGTGTCGCCCGGCGCGTAGTAGCCCTGCTCGTGGAAACCATCGTAGTCGGTGATGTGCACCATGCGCGTGACGCCCAGCAGCGCGCCGTCGGCGTCGATCACCGGCGAAGCGTCCCAGGTCCGGCCGTCGGCGCTTCGTTCGAACAGGTTGGGGACACAGACAACGCCCAGTTCGGCCGCCAGCGCCTGGAATGCGGCGGTGACAGGGCCGGGGATGGGCTCGGCGCGGCCCAGAGCTTCCGGCGTGGCCGGGAACTGCGGGTGAAAGCGTTCGAAGGCGAGCTCGGCAAAGGCGATCACGCGGGCGCCCCGCCGGGCCGCTTCGCGCGCGGACGCCAGACCGCGCTCCAGATTGGCCGACCGGTCGGCGCCGGCCGACTGCTGGATGAGGGCGATGATCATGGCATCCTCCGCTCGAAGAGAGATCCGGACTCGAGCCACCGGCGGACCAGTGGCCGAGCGACGCGACTTCGGTCACATTGGGGAACGGGTGCCCGGAGCCGAACGACAGTGTCCGGGGAATACCGCAGCCAAGCCAAGGAGATACCCACATGACGGACCGCGTCTACAAGAAGATCGAGATCACCGGCACGTCCACCGCCTCGGTGGAGGGCGCCGTGGAGAACGCCATCAGCCATGCCGCGAAGACCGTGCGGAACATGCGCTGGTTCGAAGTCACCGAAACGCGCGGCCGCATCGAAGCCGACAAGGTGGCCGAATGGCAGGTCACGCTGAAGATCGGGTTCGCGCTCGACGACTAGATCCGGGGCGCTATGTGGTCAGCTGAACGATGGGACTCCGGCACGGGCCGGCCTGCCGCAGGCACGGCCGGCGCCGTCGTCACGAACCGAGGAGATTTCCGGCCCATGAACACACCCCAGGCCCTGCACGGCGTGCCGGTCTTCCCGTTGCCCGACTTCTACCTGTTTCCGGGCACGGTGGCGCCGCTTCACATCTTCGAGACCCGCTACCGCCAGATGGTCAAGGACCTGATGGACAGCAACGGCCGCCTGGTCATGGCCCCGTGCAGATCCGACGCACCCCGTGGCGAGACCGGGCCCCTGTTGCCGGAACTGGGCACGCTGGCGGAGATCGTCCAGACCGAGGAACTCGAGGATGGTCGCTGGCTGATCCTGCTGCTGGCTCTGTCCCGCGTGAGCCTGATCGAGGCGCCGAGCGATCGCCTCTACCGCAAGGTCGATGCCGAGCTGCTGACCGATCCGGTCGCGACGGACGATTCTGTCCCGTTGCTGCGCGGGAAACTCGTGGCCGCGCTGCAGTCACGCTCCGACGGCAATTGGGACGAAATGCCGGACGATGCCCCGGTGGGTCAGCTGGCGGACCTGCTGCTGCACGTGCTGGGTCTGGACCCGGAGCCCTGCGGCCGCTGCTACAACGAACGGGATCCCCTGGTCCGGGCCGCCCTGGCGCTGTCGTGGCACGAGGCAGCCGACGCGATGACCGATGGTGAAGGGACGGCCGAGGGCTGAACCTGACGCTGCCGCAACGATCTCAGATGAACATGTAGAGGGCAGCAAGGCCGACGGCACAGGTCCGGGCCAACGCGCGCGTGCGGGGCGAGTGCTGCGCGGCCGCCGCGGAGCGCCAGGCTCCCACGGCGAAGACGACATTGTAGGGCACGGGCAGGAAGTGGATGACCAGGGCGGACGCCGCGGCCGGGCCCGTGTCGTGTTCCAGCCAGATCCACATCGAGATCATCGTGCAGCCCGCGTTGAGGATCAGGCCGCGAAACACGCCCCAGGTCCACAGGGCATCGTTCAGGGACAGACGGCCTGTCCACAGGTCGCGCAGGGGTTTCACGGCAATCCGTTCATTCGGAGGTCCGATCCGCTTTCCGGCCGGGGCCCCAGACCCTGCAGCCATTCCTCCACCGTGCGTACGAACCACGCCGGACTCGTCAACGGATGCAGATGGCCGGCGCCCGGCGATTCGCACAACTCGGCGCCGGGAATGCGACCCGCCAGTTCGCGCGATGCCGGCCGCGAGAACACGCTCTCCAGCTCTCCGACCAGAACCAGCGTCGGCGTCCGGATCGACCCGATCCGGCCGGTGGTGTCGTGCCGCATCGCGAGCGACAGCGCCCGGCGCACGGCCGCGGGGTCCGTGTGGCGCAGGCCGTGGCGCACGAAGTCGAGCAGTTCGTCGCTGCACCGTGCGTCGTAGACCCAGCGGCCCCGTCGCGCCAGCGATCGCGCCAGCGCGCGCGCCGCCCCCGCCGGCAGCAGTTTCAGGGCGGCGATCAGCAGCGGTTGTTCGATGAAGCGCGCGTGCAGATTGCCGGCCGGATTGCGCAGCTTCGCGAAGCTGCTCGACAGCACGAGCGCCCGCACCCGTTCCGGGCGCGCGAGCGCCCAGCGCTGCGCCAGCGCCCCGCCGAGCGAGTGTCCCACGACGACGGCGGCCTCCGGAGCGTGGACGTCGAGCACGCGCTCGAGATCGCGCAGCATGGCTTCCCAGGTGGGTCCGGTGTCGAAGCGGCCGCGCAGGCTGAACGTGATGACGCGGTGCGTGCGGGCCAGGGGCGCCGCGGCCGCCAGCCACGCTTCCATGTAGCCGGGCAGCGGCGGGATCAGCACCAGCGGCGGCCCTGCTCCCATCGTCACCAGTTCGGTGGTTCCGTCGCCGAGGTCGAAGGTGCGCGGCGACCAGCCTTCGAGCCACGCCGGATCGACGCACGCGCGCCATCCGTCGTCGAGGCGCACGCCCACGACCGGTGCGCCGCCCTGGTCGTGGTCCGGGTCCTGGTTCGGGATCGGGATCATCGCGCGGTCCTCTGGAATGCCACTCGCCCTGCCCTGCTGCACCCGGGATTGTGGCACGCCCCGGCGCCGCTCGTCAATCCAGCCGCCTGCGGGTGCCCCCGCGCGGCCTGTTCAACGTGAAGCGGGCCGCACCCCGTGGGGCGGCCCGCTCGCTCGAACGGATCGACAACCGCCTACCGGACGGCCGCGAGGGTCTTCAGCGGATCGATCAGGGAGATCTCCGGATGTTCGGCGTTCTGCTCCGCCGTCTCCACGATCAGCCGCACGGCATCCACCGGCGTGAGCTTCGGGTTCTTCGCGAAGATCTTGCCGGCCAGGTTGCACACCTGCGGCGAGGCCATCGAGGTGCCGCTCATCGGCAGGCGCGTGCCGCCGGGAACGAAGCTCTCGACCTCGAAGCCGCTGGCGTACACGCGCACGGTCTTGCCGCCGCTGGTGAACGAGGTGGGGTCGCCCGCCTGGTCGACGGCGCCCACCACCAGCAGGTTCGGCAGGTCCCAGCTCGAGGGGATCACGCGGTCGAAGGCCACGTCGTTGTCGTCGTTGCCGGCCGCGCAGACGTAGAGGATGCCGGGCGTGTTCGCGATCGCGCCCTTGAGACCCGCTTCGATGATGTCGAGCATCTCGCCGGCGAGCTTCCCGCGCTCCTCGGCCGTGGCGCCGACGCCGTTGGCCTCGAGGCCCGACTCGATCTCACGGAACGTCCAGCCCCAGCTCATGTTCACGACGCGCACGCCGGCGTCCTGGAAGTACTTCGCCGTCCGGGTGTAGGCCTCGGCCCAGCGCGCGGCGATCTCGTGCGTCACCGGCTGCGGCGTCGAGTGGTAGTCGAAGCTGATGCGCGCGCAGAGCAGTTGCGCATAGGGGTTGCCGGCCGCGGCGATACCCGCCACGTGCGTCCCGTGGGCGTACAGCCCGTAGAAGCCGAGCGACTCCAGGAATCCACCGACCTGATCGGGCGGCATCTGCGCCATGGCGGCGCGCACGGCGTCCGCTTCGGGGCTGGCGATCGCGGCCTGCAGGTCCATGACACCCTTGATGTGGCCGCGGGCCTGCTCGACCTTGCCGTCCATGTCGCCGAGCGGGTGGAGCAGCGACGGATGGGGGTTGGCGTCCAGATCGAAGGCGATGCCGTGGATGTCGTCGACGAAACCGTTGCCGTCGTCGTCCTGGCCGTTGGCCAGCTCGCGCGGGTTGGTCCACACCGCGTCGCCGTAGATCTCCGTGTCGACGCCGGAATCCCAGATGCCGATGACCACGGGCGCGAGCCCCAGGTTCGACGCCAGCGCCACGTCCCGCGCGGGCCAGATGTCTTCCTTGGCGACTTCGTGCGTGGCGATGTAGACGCCGTAGGCGGTGGCGATGTCGTCGCGCAGGGGCAGCATCATCCGCTTCGCGAGGCCCAGGTTCAGCAGGCCGCGGGCCACCTCGCCGCTCACCTGGCCGGACTTGGCGACGATCGGGTCGATCTGCACCTGAACCATGCCGCCCAGCATGTTCTCGCTCAGCATCTGCAGGCTGCCGTGGGCCTGCTGCACCATGTCCTGGACGAGGTCCCAGTCCAGCACCGCGAGTCTCGTCTCGAGTTCGCGGACGAACACGGGCCGGATCGCGTCCATGCCCGCGTCGTCGCCGAGCTGCCGGCGCGCCGCGATGTACGACCGCGCGGTGAGCCCGCCCATCGCCTTGGTGGCGGCCTTCTGTTCGAGCTCGCGCACCTGGTCCAGGTGGACGACCGCGACATCCCAGCGGCCCTCGATGAGGGCGGCATTGGCCAGGGCGGTGTGGTACTGCTGCAGCGTCGAGGGATCGGTGATGTCGTAGGTCGCGAGGTCGCTCTCGAGGTCGACGCGCACCTTTGCCGTGAAAGCAGTGAACGCGGCGTCATCAGCCAGCAGGGCCGTGGCCGAACCCGTGACCGGGTAGGCGTGCGCCGGCAGGTCGTCCAGCGAGTCGACCTGGATCTTCTCGGCGGCAAATGCCGGTGAAACAACAAGGGCCGGCGAGACGGCAAGAGCCAGCGAGACGACAAGGGCCAGCGAGAGAAGCAGCAGGATGGCACGGTTCATCGGGATTCCTCCTCTGGGGGTGACCCGCCGAGAATAATCCCCGATCCCGGCTGCCGACAGTCGAATCTTTTCCTGCCTACTTGACGAGCGTCATGCTCCGCGTGTGGTCGCCTTCGGCCGTCCGCAGGCGGTAGAAGTAGACCCCAGACGGCACCTGGCCCCCCGCGTCCGAACGGCCGTCCCACAGGTATTCATGGTAGCCGGGTTCCAGTTCGCCGGCGACGAGCGTGCGGACAACCGCCCCGCGCACGTCGTACACACGAAGCGCGACCGCCCCTGCGGCCGGAAGCGCGAAGCGAATGGTCGTCGCCGGATTGAAGGGGTTCGGCACGTTCTGTGACAGCACCAGAGCTGCGGGCAGGCCGGGAACTTCCGAGACGTAATCCCTGACGTTCATCTCGATCGGCACGGCCACCGTGGGGCGGACGGGGTCGTTGCTGATGATCCGCACCTGGGCGTGGTGCAGCCCCGTGGGCATGCCCGTCGCCTTGCAGGTGATCGCCACGTCCGCGCTGCCGCCTGCCGGGACGGTTCCGCTGCCCGGACTCACGGACACCCAACTCGGCAATCTCCAGAAGGTGATCGCCAGGTTCTCCTGGAGATAGGGCGCGTTGCTGACCACCTGCAGACCGACGCTGCCGAACGGGTCCTGGATGCCGACCGTGGCGCTGGTGAGGACCGCGGACCCGAGCGAAAGATACTGGAACGTGATCATGCCCGCGGGCGTCAGGATCAACTCGAAGGTCAGGGGCACCGACACGTAGGCGCGCATGACATGGTCCCACTGCACGACGAAGTTCCCGCCGACGTTCTTGTACCTGACATCACCCGCACCCGCCATGTCGAGCGTCAGGTTGTCCCAGAACGGGGCCAGCAGGCCGTACGGTGCCTGGACGCTCGGAAGGGCAACATTGGTCGCCGTCGTCGATGTGGACGTGAAGCTGGTGAACCCGTTCGAACAGATATAGAGTCTGTTGAACGAACTGTCGTAGAACTTGAACGTGAAGCCGAGCGGGACCGAAGCCGAGACCACGTCGTCGCCCGCCCCCAACACCGCCGTGCCGGTCGTTGAGATGTCGATCCAGGAAAACGTCGGCCCTCCGACGGCGTTGCTGTCGATCCAGCGGTAGCCCCCGGCGTCCGGGCCGCCCGTGCCCAGCGGCGTCATGACCGGCTCGTCGGCGCCGCCCGCCCGTCCGGTCGTGGCCGCATCCTTGTCGTAGAATTCGGGCGTTGCGGCCGTCCAGATCAGCGGACCTTCCCCGGGGTTCTCGAGATGAACCATGACGGTGCGCTGGCCGGTGGGCTGCACGGTTATCGCCACCGTGTCGGGAGTCACGACGATGGCGGGGTTGCCGATCCCGACGCCCGACAACGGCACCGTGAGAATCGGACTGTACGGATTGTTGGTGGTCAGGCTCAGGGTGCCCGTCGCCGTGCCCGAGCCCGCCGGGGTGAACGTGACGTTGATTGCCTGCCGGGCCCCTGCCGCCAGGATGACGGGATCCGCCAGGGTGGCCGTGAACACCGGGTTGTCGATCGACAGGCCGGAAATCTGCAGCGGAGCGCAGCCGAAGTTGATCACCGATTCGGTCCGGACCGAGTGGTACGGCACATGGACGTCGCCGAAGTCCAGGCTTGTCGCCGACAACCTTGCGTCCGGGGCGCTCTGTGCGGTCAGCGTCACCGGCACGACCACTTCCGGGCTGTCCGGATCGTTGCTCCGCACCGAAAGGTTCGCCAGGTAGGTGTCGCCGCACAAGCCCGTCGCGTCGATGCCGACCGTCACGACGGCGCTTTCACCCGCGGCCAGATTGCCGGCCGTCGGCGTTACGGACAGCCAGGGCGGGTTCGCCTCGAGACGAACGGCCAGATCGTCGTGCACGTAATCCGAGAAGTTCGCCACCACCGTCAGGCCGGCGGTGCGCGTCGCATCCTGGATGCCGACGGTCGCGCGCGAAGTGCCGACGGTCATCGTCTTGTAGAGGAATTCGATCCGCCCACTCGGATACAGGCGGAGCTGGAACGTGCAGAATCCGCCGCTGCCCTGGTTCGGCACTGATTGGTACTCGACGATCAGCCGCCGGCCGTCATAGTGGTAGAAGGCATCGCCGTACACCGCGAACGTCAGGTCATCCCAGAACGGCGCGATCAGGTTCTCCGGCGCGGCCGCGTTCGGAAGCGTGGTGGGGCTGTAGATTGTCGAGGTGTTCGTGAAGCTGATCCAGCCGTTCGTGCAGACGCGGAACGTGGTGAACTCGTTGCCGTAGAACGGGAAGCTGAACCCGATGTCGAAGGGGCCGAAGTTCTGGTTGTCGTTCGTGAACGGGATGACCGTGCCGTACGTCATGATCTCGACCCAGTCGAAGTCCGGTCCCTGCGGGTCGTCGCTGTCCGTCCAGCGGTAGCCGAAGGTGTCCGGTCCACCGGCGTCCTTGTCGGCCTGGTCGCTGTACCCGGTCTCGGGGATCGTGAACTCGAGGTTGGCCAGTCCGCTGTTCGTGATCGTCAACTGGCGCGTCGCCGTCCCGCCGGCGGCGGGCGCCGCGTCCAGCGAGACAGGGCTCACCGAGATGTCCGGGGCATCCAGGCCCGTGCCAGTCAGCGGGACCACAAGCGTCGGGGTCTCGGGATCATCGGAGGCCAGCGACAGCAGGCCGTTGACCGGACCGGTCGACAGCGGCGAGAAAGCCACCGACAAGTCGACCGTGGCACCGGCCGCGATCACCAGCGGCAGCGCCTGCGCGCTGGTGAAGCCGGGATCATCGAAGTCCAGGCCCAGCACCGTCAGGTCGGCACAACTGCGGTTGGAGACGGCAAGGTTGTTCGTGGCCGAATCGCCGACCCGGACCGCCCCGAAGAAAAGGCTGGCCGGATCCAGGGCGATGTCAGGCTTGCCCGTCAACGCGAGATCGACCGGCACGACCACGTGCGGATTCAGCGGATCATTGCTCAGCACATGGAGGTTGCCTTCGAAGCGGCTGCCGCACAGCCCCGCGCTGTCGAAGACGACTTCGACGTCGAGGCTGGCTCCGGCGGCCAGGCTGCCGCTCTCGGGGCGGACGGCCAGCCAGGACGGCGGCGGCGTGAAGCGGATCGCCAGATTGTCGTGGGCGTAGGTGGCGTTGAAGGCCACCGTCAGGCCATCGTCGTGAGTGGCGTTCTGGATGCCGATCGTCGCCTGGGACGCCGGCGATACCAGCGACAGATAGTGGTATTCGACGACCCCGCTCGCGTACAGGTGCATCTGCATTGTGTACGGTCCCCCGGCGCCGACATTGTCCACGCCGGTGTACTGGACGATCAGGCGGTTGCCGTCGCTGTGGTAGTGGCAGGTGCCGACGCCGGTCGTCA
>JAIFKS010000053.1 GCA_020049465.1 bacterium
GCTGGGTCGTGTAGCGCGGACCCACCGGCCAGCGTTGCGTCCACTGCGACCACGACCAGCCCAGCCCCGCCGAGGCCAGCAGCAGCGCGCAACCGACAAGAACCAGGAGACGCCTCATGTTCCTGCTCCGGGTTCGTCGCCGCCGGAGCCGGCCGGGTCGGTTCTCCCGGCTGCCGAACGACGGTCGAGCCAGCCCTGCAGGATCAGTTCGGCCGCCACCGCGTCCCGTTCGCCCTTGTCGCGTTCGGCCCGGCCACGTTCAGCCTGGCCGCGGCCGCGCCGCGCGTGCAGGAAGCGGTCCGCTTCGCGGCTCGTGTAGCGTTCGTCCCACAGTTCGACGGGCACCGGCAGCGATGCGCGCAGGCGCTCCGCGAAGCGGCGGGCGCGGACCGCCGATTCGCCCTCGCGCCCGTCGGCGGTCAGCGGCAGGCCCACGATCACGGCTTCCGCCCCTCGTTCGCGCACCAGCCGGGCCAGATGCTCCAGCACCGAACCGTCGCGGCCCTCGATGTGGGTTTCCAGCGCGAACGCGAACGCCGCGTCCGGATCGCTGACGGCGATCCCGACGCGGCGCGTGCCGTGGTCGATGCCCAGATAGACGGGCACGGCCTCACTCAGGATCGGCGTCAGGGCCGATCTTCTTGACCAGGCGGGTCATGAACCGCCCGTCGACGTGCCGGCCGAATTCCATGGAGTCGGTGAACTCGCGCATGATGAGGATGCCGCGGCCGCGCTGGCGCATCAGGTCTTCGCTGGGACGCCAGCCCACGTGGTCGAATCCCGGCCCCTGGTCCAGCACGGTGATGGTGATGCCCTCTTCATCCAGATCGAACCAGATTTCGATGAACAGGTCGTCGGCCAGGTGGTTGCCGTGCTCCATGGCGTTGGTGCAGGCTTCGATGATGGCCGTGCCCAGTTCCTCGAGGCCGCGTTTGCCGCAGCCCATTTCGCCGCCGACTTCCAGCAGCACCACGTCCGGCACGCCCAGATATTCCATGCGGCTGGGAAGCCGCAATTCGACGCGGGTGCTCATGCCCGTCCGCCTGTCCCGCGCCTCACGAGAAGCTCCGGACGGCTTCTTCCTCGTCCTGGAACGAGGCGAAGACCGTGTAGAGCTTGGACACGATGAAGATGTTCTCGATACGGTCGGAAACCTTCAGCAGTTTCAGTTCGCCGCCGCTCTTCTTGAGAGTCGTGTAGCCGGAGATCAGGATGCCCAGACCGGTGCTGTTGACCCAGCTGACCTTGTCCATGTTGACGATGACGTTGCGACAGCCCTCGTGGATGAGGGTCTTGAGCGTCTCGTCGAAGGCATCGGCGTCGGGGCCTCCCATGAGCTTGCCGCTCATCTCCAGGATGGCCACCCCGTCGCGCTTGCGTTCCTTGATCTTCAACGGCCGCTTCCGCCTTGCTGTGGTGTGCGCCGACCGCGGGTCCGGGCTGGGACCTCCGCCGCCCGGAACAGGATAGGGCACCGGGTGGGTCCTGTCCAGAATTCAGCCGTCGGCCGGAACCGGTGCGTCGCCCCCGCGCAACAGCTTCAGAGCCGCCGCGAAATCGGCCGGGAGCGGCGCCGTGAACGCCAGTTCGGCTTCGGTGATCGGGTGCCGGAAATGCAGTTCCGCTGCGTGCAGCATCTGCCGGCTGATCAGCCGCGTCAACTGCTCGGCCACCCGTCGATCGGGGCCGTGCACGCCGCGGGCGCGGCCGTCGTCGCCGTACAGGGCGTCGCCCACCACCGGATGCCCGGCATGGCTGAAGTGGACCCGGATCTGGTGCGTGCGGCCGGTGGCCAGTTCGACCCGGCTCAACTGCGCGAATCCGTAGTCCTCCAGCACGCGGTAGCGCGTCAGCGCCTGCCGCCCGCCGGGCACGACCGCCATGCGCTGCCGCCGGCGCGGATCGCGGGCCACCGGCCAGTCCAGGTCGCCCGCGTCGCTGTTCCAGCGTCCCCAGCTGATCGCCAGGTAGATGCGTCCCATCCGGCGATCCTGCAGCTGCGCCGCCAGACGCCGGTGCGCAAGTTCGTCCAGCGCCACGACCAGCAGTCCGCTCGTGTCGCGGTCCAGGCGGTGCACGATGCCCGGCCGCAGCGGGTCGCCGCCGGCCGCGAACGGCCCCTGGCGGTGGAGCAGTGCGTTGACCAGCGTGCCGTCCGGATGGCCGACCGCCGGGTGCACGACCAGCCCGACCGGCTTGTTCACCACGATCAGGTGTTCGTCCTCCCAGACGACATCCAGGTCGATGGCCTGCGGTTCGGCGCTGAGCGCCGGACGCGGAGCCGACACGAACACCACCTGCTGGCCGGCGTGCAGCCGGAAGCTCGCCGGGCGCGCGCGGCCGTCCACCAGCACGGCGCCCTCGTGCTCCAGGTCCGCGCGCACGCGGCTGCGCGAAAGGTCCGGGCAGCGACCGGCCAGGAACACGTCCAGGCGCAGGCCCTCATCTTCGGGTCCGGCCGTGAAGGAACGGGGTTGCGTCCCGGCGTCAGACATCGGACGGCCGTTCGCCCGGCGCCGGAACCGGAGCCGGCGGAACCGACGGCTCGGCCGGCGCCGCGTCGGGCTGCCTGCCCGCCGAACCGGCCGCCTTGTCCTCGCGCAGCAGGCTCAGGAACAGCGCCGCGCCGCCCAGGCTGACGCCGATGTCCGCCACGTTGAACGTGTAGAAGCGGTTGGCACCGATGCCGAGGTCGATGAAATCGACCACCAGGCCGTTGTAGAAGACGCGGTCGATGAGATTGCCGAGCGCCCCGCCCAGGATGGCCGCCATGGCGCCCAGACGGACCGGCCGACGCGGCCGGCTGGTCAGGTAGAGATAGACGAGGAAGACAGCCGCGGCGAAGCTGACGCCCACCAGCACCCAGCGGCCGACCGGGAACAGGCCCATGGCCGCGCCGGGGTTGCGGACGTAGATGAACCGCGCGAAATCACCGATCACCTCGACTTGCCCACGCAGCGTCTCCACGTTGGCCAGGACCAGGCGTTTGGAGACGAAATCGACGATCAGGACGAGCGGCGCCCAGTACCAGGGCCGCCACAGGCGAAGCTGCATCAAGCTTCCTCCGCCTCTTCCTTCTCTTTGCATTCGATGCACAGGCGCGTGTACGGCAGGCGCTTGAGCCGTTCGGGAGCGATCAGCTTGGTGCATTCGAGGCAGCGCCCGTAGGTCCCGTCCTCGATGCGCCCCAGCGCCTCTTCGATGCTGTACAGATAACGGCCCTCGGCATTGGCGAACTTGATGGTCGTCTCGTAGAGGAACTCGTCCGAACCCTGGTCGGCCATGTGGTTCGAATGCGCCTTGCCCGTTTCCAGCCCGGACAGGTCGGTGTGCTTGATGACCTTCTCGTGCTGCGCGAGCGACTGCATGACGCGGTCCTTCTCGTCCTGCAGCAGCTTGCGGAATCTTTGGAGATCAGTCTTGCGCATAACGTTCCTCCCGAGTGGCGTTACACCCGATCCAGGGCGATGCCAATCTCGCTCGCGTCCAGTTGGAAGACCTCTTTATAAGGCAATTCACGTGTCGAAGCAACGGTCACGGCCAGCGTTTCGGCGGCGATCCGGGCCGCATGCCTGGCCACCGCCGCCAGGACAGCATCCGGGCCGGTGATCGCCAGCTCGATGCGGTCCGAAACCTCCAGCCCGCTCGTCTTGCGCAGGTTCTGCACCTTGTTGATGATCTCGCGGCAAAGCCCCTCGGCCCGCAGTTCGTCGGTCAGGGTGGTGTCCAGCGCCACGGTCAGCCCCCCGGCGGCCGTCGCCACGAACGGGGGCACCCCCTCCTCGACCACCTGGATCTCCTCGAAGCCCATCTCGACCCCGGCGCCTTCGACCGGCAGCGAGATCCGGCCCTCGGCCCGCAGCCGCATGATGTCGCCCGGGCTCATCGCGGTGATGGCCGCGGCGGCCGCCGGCGCCTGCTTGCCGAAGCGCGGGCCCAGCGCCCGGAAGTTGGCCTTGGCCGACAGCAGCACCACTTCGCGCGGGTCGGCGACCAGACCCAGTTCCTTGACGTTCAGTTCGTCGGCCACGTAGCCGCACAACAGGGGATCGGCCAGCAGTGCCGCCGCCCGCCCGTCGTCGCTGTGCAGCAGCAGCCGGCCCAGCGGCTGGCGCGTCTTGAGCGCCGCGTCCTGGCGCACGCTGCGACCGAGCCCGACCACGGTCTGCGCCGCGGCCATCGCCTCTTCCAGCGCGCGGTCGACCAGGGCCGGATCCACGGCCGGGAATTCCTGCAGATGGACCGAGGCTTCCGGATCGCGGTGCGCGGTCAGGCTGCGGTAGATTTCTTCAGCGGTGAACGGCACAAACGGCGCCAGCAGGCGCAGCGTGGACTCCAGCACCGTGTACAGCGTGGCGAACGCCGCGCGCTTGTCGGCGGTGTCGCCCGCGCCCGTGCCGTCGCCCTTCCAGAACCGGCGACGGCTCAGCCGCACGTACCAGTTGCTGACGTCGTCCAGCACGAACGCGCCCAGCGTCTTGGCGGCGCGGCTCAGGTGCAGCGCCTCCAGGTCTTCGCGCACGCTGGCGGTCACGCCCTGCAGGCGGGCCAGGATCCAGCGGTCCAGCAGGTCGGTCGTGGCGACCGGTTCGGCATCGGGCACGAACCCGTCCAGGTTCGCGTACAGCGAGAAGAACGCGTACGTGTTCTCAAGCGTGGCCAGCAGCTTCCGCTGCGCCTCCTTGACGCCCTCGCGGTCAAAGCGCGTCGGCATCCAGACCGGGCTGCAGCTGACCATGTACCAGCGCAGCGGATCGGCCCCTTCTTCCCGCATGATGGCCATGGGGTCGACGGTGTTGCCGATGCTCTTGGACATCTTCTTGCCCTTTTTATCCAGGATCAGCTCGTTCACCAGGCAGCTCTTGTAGCTGCTCCGGCCGGTCAGGAACGTGCTGATGACGAGCATCGTGTAGAACCAGCCGCGCGTCTGGTCGATGCCCTCGCTGATGAAGTCGGCCGGATACTGGCTCTCGAACAACTCCCGGTTCTCGAAGGGATAGTGGTACTGCGCGAACGGCATGCTGCCCGAGTCGAACCAGCAGTCGATGACCTCGCTGGTGCGGCGCATCGTGCCCGTGCAGCCGTCCAGACGGCAGGGGAACTCGAGCCTGTCCACGTGCGGCCGGTGCAGGTCCAGCGCCGACTGGTCGCTGCCGGTCAGTTCGCCCAGTTCGGCGCGCGTGCAGGGCAGATGCTGGTGGCCGCAGACATCGCACAGCCAGACGTTCAGCGGCGTGCCCCAGAACCGGTTGCGGCTCAGGCTCCAGTCGATGGCCCCGGACAGCCAGTTGCCGAAACGGCCGGAGCCGACTTCGGGCGGCGCCCAGGTGATCGACTGGTTGGCCTCCACGAGCTGGTCGCGCATGGCGCTGGTGCGGATGAACCAGCTGGGCGTGGCCAGGTAGATCAGCGGGTTGTCGCAGCGGTCGTGGTACGGGTACTCGTGCGTGTAGGTCTCTTCGGACAGCAGCGAGCCCTGTTCCGCCAGGTGGCGGATGATCTTCCGGTCGGCGGCCTTGACGTTCAGCCCCGCCCAGGGCGTGACCTCGGCGGTGAACTGGCCGTTGGCGTCGACCGGCCTCAGGAAGGCCAGGCCTTCGCGAACGCCGGCCTGGTAGTCGTCCTCGCCGAACGCCGGCGCCAGGTGCACGATGCCGGTGCCCGATTCGAGCGTCACGAAGTCGGCGGCCACGACCACGAAGGCGCGGCCCTCGACGGGCGTCACGAACGGCAGCAGCTGCTCGTAGGCGCGGCCCACCAGGTCGGCGCCGCGGCAGGTGCCCAGCACCTCCACCTCGCCGAGCGCCTCGAGCACCGGCAGCCGCGCCTCGGCCAGGATCAGCGTCTGCCCCCCGAAGCGCACGCGCGCGTAGGTGAAGTCGCGGCCGACGGCGAGCGCCACGTTCGACGGCAGCGTCCACGGCGTGGTGGTCCAGGTGACGAAATACTCTTCCGCGCCGCCCTCGACGTCCTTCGCCTTCAGCTTCACGTAGACGCTCGGATCGGAGACCGTGCGGTAGCTGTTGGCCATCTCGTGGCTGCTCAGCGGCGTGGCGCACACCGGGCAGTACGGCACCACCTTGTGTCCCTGGTAGAGCATGCCCTTGGCGTGGAACTGGCCGAGGATCCACCACACCGATTCGATGTAGTCGTTGTCGTAGGTGATGTACGGGTGTTCGAGGTCGACCCAGTAGCCCACGCGCTCGGTGAACTCGTCCCAGACTTCCTTGCACGACCACACGCTCTGCCGGCACTTGTCGTTGAAGGGCTCGAGCCCGAAGTCGACGATGGCCTGCGCGCCCTGGATGCCCAGCTGCTTCTCGACCGACCGTTCGACCGGCAGCCCGTGCGTGTCCCAGCCCGCCTTGCGCACCACCCGGTGGCCGGTCATGGTCTTGTACCGGCACATGAGGTCCTTGCACAGGCGCGCCATCACATGATGCACGCCCGGCATGCCGTTGGCCGTCGGCGGACCCTCGTAGAACACCCAGTCCGGGCAGCCTTCGCGGAGGGCGATGCTGCGCCGGAACGTGTCGTGCCGGCGCCAGAAGGCGCTGATCAGCTCTTCGGAATGGGCGTCATGGAATTTGCGGGCCAGGGCCGGATACAGCGGCGCGCGCGGCGGACGATCGTCGGCGGACATGGGCTGGATACGTCCCCTCTGGCTGTGTCCTGTAGGCGGCGTCGGCGACGATGGCCGATGCCGGGGTCAGAATCGGGCGGCCGCCAGGAATCCGGTCACCAGCTTCTCCAGCCGGGGCTGGGTCTCGTTGGCCACCCGGATGATCTCGTTCACGTCGGCCGGCTTCAGCGCATCGGGGAAGCAGGCGTCCGTCACCACGGACAGCCCCACCACCCGCATCCCGCCGTGCACCGCGGCCAGGCATTCAGGAACGCTGGACATGCCCACGGTGTCGGCGCCGATCGCGCGCAGGAATCGGTATTCGGCGCCGGTCTCCAGGTTCGGTCCCGCCACCGCGACGTACACGGCGCGCTTGAGCGCCAGACCGTTCTTCAGCGCCACCTGCTCCATGCACTCGAGGAAACCGCGGTCGTACGGCGCCGACATGTCGGGAAAGCGCGGCCCCAGCCGGTCGTCGTTGTCCCCGATGAGCGGGTTGTCGCCCATCAGGTTGATGTGGTCGGTCATGACCGTGATGTCGCCCGGCGCCAGGTGAGGGTTCATGCCGCCGACGGCGTTGCTCATCAACAGCGCGCCGCAACCCAGGGCCTTCATCACACGCACGGGCAGCGCCACCTGCCTCATCGTGTAGCCCTCATAGAAGTGGATCCGGCCCTGCATCGCCATGACCCGGCGGCCGCCCAGGGTGCCCAGGATGAGCTGGCCGGCGTGGCTCTCGGCCGTCGACTCCATGAAATGGGGCACGTCGCCGTAGGGGATCACGCAGGCGGGCTCGATCCGGTGACCCAGATCGCCCAGTCCGGTGCCCAGGATCAGCCCGATCTCGGGCTGAAAATCGGTGCGCGCCCTGATGAAGGCGGCGGCTTCTTGGATTTGTGTCCAGTAGGCGCTCACGGTGTTCCTCTTTCGGGCCGCGGCGGCCGCCAGGTTCGCGGCCGCGCTCGGGCGTGACAAACTAGCATGCCCCCGCAGGCCCACAAAGGAAAAAGGGCGGGGGGCGCCTCAGCGCCCCCCCACCCGGGTCCCGGCTGTCGGCCAGGCCCCGTCAGACGTTGGAAACCTCGGTCACGACCGGCTCGATGCGCCAGGGCTCCTGGACGGCCGGGCGCGGCTCCGGCCCGTGCATCGGCGCCGTCCCCTGCACCTCGGCCAGGGTCTGGGCGATGACGCCGTTGAGATCCTCCTCCGGCTCGTGGGCCGACGCGGTCGCCGGATTCACGTACGCCGTGCGCGGTTGCTGGTAGGCCTGGACCGCCGGCGCGGGGTTACCCTGCGCCGCCCGGCCCGGCGTGTAGTCGCGCCACAGGTCGTTCGCGGGCGCGGGTGCCGCCGGCGCCTGGTACGGAGCCGAAGGCCCCGCCTGGGGCTGAACCGGCGCCGACTGGACAGCGGGCGCCGCATAGGGTGCAGCCGGACCGACCGGCGCCTGCACGTAGGGGTTCGACCAGCCGCCGCCGGCTGCGGGCGCCTGCGTCGGCGCAGCATCGAAGCGAGCGGTCGGGGCCGCCGGCCCCGTACGGGTGACCACCGTGTCGACGATGTCGGTCAAACGCCGGTCCAGGTCCTCGAAATCGCTGCGGTGCGTGTCGATGAACTGGATCTGGGCCTCGGCCAGGGACCGGAAGCGTCCCAGGTAGGTCTCTTTTTCCTTGCGCAGCCCGGTGATCTCGCGACGCAGTTCCTCGGTCCGCAGGCGGCATTCCTCGAGTACGCCGCGGGCCTTCATCTCGGCGTCGCGGATGATCAGTTCACCTTCGCGAACGGCGTTGTCGCGCGTCTCCTGGGTCAGGCGCTCGGCGGTCAGCAGCGTGTCGCGCAGGTTCTTCTCCATGCGCTGGTACTCGCCGAGCTTGTCCTCCAACTCGAGCGTCCGCTCACGGATCTGCTTGTTGTCCACCAGAACGGCTTCGTATTCGTCCGCGAGCGTGTTGAGGAAGGCGCGAACTTCATCGCAGTCGAAGCCGCGCATCGACTTGCCGAACTCCTGCTTCCGCACGTCCAGGGGGGTGATCCTCATGATTGGTCCTCCGGCCGGGTCCCGCCGGATGCCTCGTGATCAGGGCCGCGCGGGTCCCCGGGGGACGCACCGCGCGGCAAAAAACTGATCAGGCGCCGGCCTGCATGATCCATTTCATGAGGAGTTGTATCAAGAGCCATGCCAGCAGCGGCGAGAGGTCGATGCCCCGGATGGGCACCAGCCGGCGCAGGGGACCGAGCACCGGCTCGGTCAGGCGTATCACCCACAGCAGCAGTTCGTTACGCGGCTGGGGATTGACCCAGCTGAGGATCACGCGCGCCAGGATGACCCAGGTGTACACCTGCAGGACAGCCAATGCGAGCCTGGCGATGTCCATCACGCCTCCTTGGAGCGGCTGCCGGCTGGCCGCCGCCGCTCAACTATCGCGCGGGGCGAAAATGGCCCCGCCGACGCGGACGATCGTGGCGCCCTCGGCGATGGCCGCTTCGAAATCGTCGCTCATGCCCATGCTCAGTTCCGGCAGCGCCAGTCCGGTGCGGGCGCGCTCCCGCTCGGCCAGACCGCGCAGCCCCGCGAACACGCGGCGCGCCTCCGGTTCGCCGGCGCCCCAGGCGGCCATGCCCATCAGTCCCCGCACGTCCAGCCCGGGCAGCGCCGCCGCCTGGTCCAGCAGGCCGGGCAGATCCTCCGCCGCGACGCCGTGTTTCTGCGCCTCGCCCGTCAGGTTCACTTCCAGCAGGACGGCCTCCTGACGCCCATCCCCGACCGCGCCCGCGGACAGCAGTCCGGCCAGCTCGGCCGAATCCACCGCGTGAAGCAGCGCGAAGCGCCCGGCCGCGCGGGCGGCCTTGTTGCGCTGGAGATGACCGATGAAGTGCCAGCGGATCTCCGCCGGGTCCACTGCGGTGCCGGAAAGAAGGCGCGCCAGGTCTCCCTGACGCGCCAGTGCGTCGGACACGCGATTCTCGCCCAGGTCCCGGGCTCCGGCCAGACACGCTTCGACAACCAGCGGCAGGGGCACCTGTTTGGTGACCGCCACCAGCCGGACCTCGTCGATCCCGCGGCCGGCGCGTTCGCAGGCGACCGCGATCCTCCGGCGGATCCCGGTCAGGCGCCCGGCCGTCGGCCGGACGTCCATCATTGCCAGCGCAGCAGCAGCGTCGTCGGATCCAGTTCCATCCGGACCTCAGCCGGCACGGTGCTGCCGTGCTCCTTGAGTACCTTCAGGTTGATGCGGCCGTTCTCGGTCGCCAGGCGGATGACCACCGCCAGATCGGCGTCGTAACGGGCGATCTCTTCCGGGATGCCCCGGCCGTCCAGTTTCTGGCCCTCGCGGTGCAGCAGGCCGCTGGTCCAGACTTCGGCGTTCCACTGGCGCGCCAGCTTGCGGATGCCGTCGAGTTCCCACTGTTCGGTGGACTCGAAGCGCGGCGTGCCGTCCATGACCACCATGTCGGGCGTGAAGCCGGTCGTCTCGGCCAGGAAGGCCGCCGACTGCTCCAGTTTCTCGACACTGAAGGACTTGCGGTTGTAGACCAGAATGTGCCGGTTGCGTTCCATCTGCAACTGGCGCTGCGGCACCTCGTCCATCGCCAGCGACGCGGCCGTCGCATGGAAGAGCTGGTCGAAGAAATCGTTGACGTGCTCCACCGACTCCTTCGTCGAGATGTAGAGCACCCGCTTGCCCTGCAGCAGCTTGTCGATGGCCAGGCCGATCAGGAACCCGGTCTTGCCACCGCCGTTGCGTGACAGCACCACCCCGATGTTGCCGGCGCCGAGGCCGCCGCCGATGGCGCGGTCGAACACGCGGACCGGGCTGCGTTCGATCATGGTCTTCTCGGGCATCGTCGTCCTCACTCGCTGACGGATGGGACCGGCCAGGCGGCCGGCGGCATTCTCTCCAAGTGACCTGCGGTCTCCGGATACCGGACCGGGTCCGGTTGCGAGCCGTGGTCTAGTGGCCCTCGGCCCGCTTGTCCTGGTACGATTTCACCAACTGCTCGGTCACCTCGGCCGGCGCCGGGGCGTACCTTGCGAATTCCATCGTGAACTCCGCCTTGCCGGCCGTGGCCGAGCGAAGCACCGACGCGTAACCGAACATCTCGGCCAGCGGCACATTGGCGTCCACGCGGACAAAACCCTCGTCCTCGGTCGTTCCCACGATGACGCCGCGGCGCTGCATCAGGGTCTTGATCATTTCGCCCTGGTACTCGGTGGGGCCCTCGAGCGAAACCAGCATCAGCGGCTCCAGCGCCACCGGCTTGCCGTGGTTGTAGTGCTTGCGCACCGCGGCGCGGCAGGCGGTCTGGAAGGCCATGTCCGACGAGTCGACCGCGTGCGAGGCGCCGTCGCGCAGGATGACCCGCAGGCCCTGCACCGGCGCGCCGATGAATTGCCCGTGGTCGACCGAGCCGGCAAATCCCTTTTCGCAGGCGCTGATGTACTCGCTCGGGATGCTGCCGCCGATGACCTTGTTGTCGAAGTGGAACTGACCGTCGTCCGACGGCTCCAGCGTGCCCTCGATCTTGGCGTACTGACCCGAGCCGCCGGTCTGCTTCTTGTGCGTGTAGCTGAAGTCGACCGGGCAGGTGATCGTCTCGCGGTACTTCACCTGCGGCGCGCCCGAGGTGACCCCGGCGCCGAACTCGCGCTTGATGCGCTCGATGTACACCTCGAGGTGCAGTTCACCCATGCCGCTGATGATCGTGTCGCCCGTCTCGTCGTCCACGTGGGCGCGGAACGTCGGGTCCTCGCGGGTGAAGCGGTGCAAGGCCTTGCTCAGGGCGTTGGCCGCCTTGTTGTCCGTCGGCACGATCGCCAGGCTGACCACCGGCTCGGGCACGTGCATGCTCGACAGCGAGATGCGGTCGCCGTGCGTGAACGTGTCGCCGCTGGCGCAATCGATGCCGAACAGGGCGATGATGTCGCCGGACCACGCCTCGGTGATCTCTTCCATCTGGCTGGCGTGCATGCGACCCAGGCGACCGACCTTGACCTTCTTGCCGGTGCGGCTGTTGTAGATGTCGTCGCCGCGCTTGATCGTACCCTGGTAGATGCGCACATAGGTCAGCTGACCGTACGGGCCCTCTTCCAGCTTGAACGCGTTGGCCACCAGGCCCAGTTCGGAGCTGTGGCTGAGGATGAACTCGCGCTCCTCGCCGCTGCGCATCACTTCGATGGCGGTGTTCTCGATGTCCGTCGGCGCGGGCAGGTAGCGCGTGACGCCGTCCAGCAGCAACTGCACGCCCTTGTTCTTGTAGGCGCTGCCCATGAACACGGGCGTCAGCTTGGTGGTCAGCACACCCTTGCGGATGGCGTCGTGGATCAGTTCCTCGGTGGCGTTGCCGTCGAGCAGCGCTTCCATCAGTTCGTCGCTGAACATGCTGGCGGCGTCGAGCATCACTTCGCGCCGCAGCTCGGCCTCGACCAGCAGCGAGGCGGGGATTTCGCCCTCGACGATCTTCTCGCCGTTGTCGCCCTCGAAGCGGAAGGCCCGCATCTTCACCAGGTCGACGACGCCCTCGAGCTTGTCCTCGAGGCCGATCGGGATCTGCATCATGACCGCGTTGTGCTTGAGCTTCTCGCGCAGCTGCTCGGTCACGCGCGCCGGGTTGGCGCCCGAACGGTCGCACTTGTTGACGAACGCGATGCGCGGCACGTTGTAGCGGCGCATCTGGCGGTCGACGGTGATCGACTGGCTCTGCACGCCGGCCACCGAGCACAGCACCAGAATGGCGCCGTCGAGCACCTTCAGGGCGCGCTCCACCTCGATGGTGAAGTCGACGTGTCCCGGGGTGTCGATGATGTTGATCTGGTGGTCGAGCCACTCGGTGTGCGTGGCGGCGCTCTGGATGGTGATGCCGCGCTCGCGCTCGAGATCCATCGAGTCCATGGTGGCGCCGACGCCGTCCTTGCCCTTGACCTCGTGGATGGCCCGGATGCGCCCGGTGTAGAAGAGGATCCGCTCGGTCAGCGTCGTCTTGCCCGAGTCGATGTGGGCGCTGATGCCGATGTTCCTGATCCTGCTCAGATCTGCGATCATGCCGTCTGTCCTTTGCGCGGCGGCGGCCGGCCGGCTGCCCCCCTGGTGGTCCTTTGTGCACGTCTGGCCGGCCCGGATCGGGTCGGCGGCGGCACCCAAAAAAACACGTCCGCTCTGGCCGGAATGCGGGTCAGGCAGGACGTGGCTCGCCGGGAAAATAGTCCCCGCGGCCCCGGAACGCAAATCCGCCTGACCTGATCCGCTTGCGGGCGGCCGTCCGCCCCCCACCGCCCCGATTTCCGCCGCCCGCCCCTATTTCCCCTTGCCGCCCCGCAAACCCTTGAGGATCGACTTGATCTCCTGCTCCACGCCGGCGGGCGCCTTCGTCGTGTCGGCGGCGGCGGCGGCCGAATCCGCCGGCTGGCCCAACAGTCGGCCCAGGGCCTGGTTGGCCGCGTCGGTCACCTTTCCGGTCACTTGCTCGGTTACTTGCTGCTTCGCCTGGTCCGCCTGCTGGCGGACCCTCGCCGTCGCCCGGTCCCGGGCGGCGCCGGCCATGGCGTCGGTGTCCAGTTGCACCGCCGGGTCGTTCCAACGGCCGGTCAGCCCCACCGGCACGACCAGCGGGGCGCCCGAGCCGTCGAACAGGGCCGCGGCCACGGGCGCCGGCAGCTTCGCGCGCAGGCCTTCGGCCAGGTTCTGCGGGACCGTCATCTCGACCCCCAGGGCCAGGGTGCCGTCCAGCGCCTGCCAGCCGCCCGCCCGGATCCCGATGCCGGCGGCCGTCAGTTCCAGCCCGTCCACATGCAGTTTGCCGCCCTCGACGCGGAAAGGCTGCAGCCACCGCGTGACGGCCACGGCTTCCAGCTGGGGCGCCGCCAGCAGTCCGGCCAGCTTCTTCTGCAGCGGCGAGCCGGCCAGACGGGCCTCGCGGATCTCGATCTGCCCGTTCGTCGTGAACGACATCAGGTCCAGCCCGAACGTGTCGTCCAGGGCGCCCTTGAGCGAGGCCTGGCCGTCGACCAGGCCGGTGACCAGACCGCCCAGACGCGCGAAACGGCTCATCGTCACGGCGCGCCGGCTGAGTTCGGCCGCCTGCACACCGGCCAGCTTCACGTCCAGGTCCATGGTCGCGTGCGCCGGATCGGTCAAATCCACGGTGCCGCCCAGATCGGCCCGTCCTTCGTACAGCGTGGCGCGCACGCCTTCCATCGTCAGCCTTCCGCGGTCCAGCCGCACCACGCCCTGCACATCCTGCAGTTCCTGCCCGCGGGTCAGCAGGCGGCCCATGGTCACGTCCGCGCGCCCGGTCAGCAGCGCCAGACGCTCGAGTCCCGCCGAGGCGCCGGCGGCGTCCTTCGGCTGCCCGCGCGGCGCGGCGTACAGGTCGGCGTCGAGCATGCGGCCGTCGACCGTCACGGCCAGCACCGCGGGCGGGGCCACCTTCGCTTCGGGCACCAGGGCCAGATAGTTGTCCACCGAGCCGCTGATGGTCAGGTCGGTCGTGCCCTGCCGGTAGACGACGCCGTCGGCGATCAGCTGCTGCCCGCGCAGGCGGATCGGTCCGTCGATGCGGTCGATGGCCGGGCGCAGGTCCGGGCCCGACATCTTCAGGTCGTGCAGGCGGCCCTCGCCGTCCAGCGCCAGCGCCGTCGGCGGGTTGACCGGACCGCTGACGTTCACGACGCCGGTGAACCGGCCGCTGAGCGCCGGTTGGCGCGGCTGCGGCGGCTGCAGGGCCATCGCCTCGGCCAGATCCACATCCGCGTCGACTTTCAGGGCCACCGTGGGCGTGGTCAGCAGCGAGGTCATCGTCCCGGAAACGTCCAGGCGGCTGCGCGGCGTGGCGGCGGCGAAGCGCTGGATGTCCACGACGTCGTCATGGGCGCTCAGGTGCACTTCGATGCCCGACAGCGGCGCCGGAAGCGCCGGGGCGCTGACGCGGCCACCGGTCAGGTCGAACTGGAAGGTGTAGGTGAACGGAAGCGGTTGGCCGGGGCTGGCCGGAGCCTTGAGCGGTCCCTTGACCATGCCGCCAAGGGCGATCTCGCCCGACGAGGTGACACCGACCAGCTGCGGCGCCAGGAACGCCGGCAGGAATCCGACGAGCGACGAGACCTGGACCGGGCCGCCGCTGAACTTCAGATCGGCCAGCGGTTCGGCGGCCCCGACGGCGTCGACCGTGCCGGTCACCGTCACCGGCAGGTCGCCCAGCGAAACCGTGGAAGCGGCGATGGTCAGGCGGCGCGCGGCCGCCTCCCACCGCAGGTCCTTCTTCCAGACGACCTTCAGACCCTCGCCGAGAACACCCTGCGGCGCGTGCAGACGCAGCGTGTCGATCGCGGTGTCGCCGGCCAGCGTCAGGTCGCCGCCCGGTGCCAGCGAGGCGGCCAGCGTCTCGCGCAGACCGCCGATCTCGAGCAGGAGCGCACCGTCGGCGCGCCGCACGGTCAGGGCGCCGTCCGCGATGGTCAACTGGCGGATCTTCACGCGCAGGGGTGGGCCGGCCGGACGGGCCGGTGCGGTGGCGGCCGGTGCGGCGGTCTCCGGCACCTGGACAACGACACGCGGAGCGTCCAGTCCCAGACTGGTGATCTCCACCTGCCGCCGCAGCAGCGAGCCGAAGCCCAGCGACAGTGCAATGCGGTCGGCCGAAAGCGAGACCAGCGGGCCGGCGCCTCCGGGCCCCACGCGCAGATCGCGCAGTTCGACGCGCGGCGACGGCAACAGCCGTCCCTGCACCGAACCCACGCTGACCGGGCGTCCCAGAGCCGTCTGCAGGCGCCCGGTCACCAGGTCGCGGACCGCGTCGCGCGGCACCAGCAGCGGCGCCAGCAGGATCAGCGCCACCACGCTCACCAGCGGAATCCACACCCGACGACGTTTGGCCCAGGCAAAGCGCGCCATGATTCATCCCCCTGGTTTTCCGGTGCAGCCGCGGCCGTCCGCGGTCAGATGGCTCCGCGACGACGACCGACACGCGCGAACGCCTCGAGGCAGCGGTCCACGTGCGCGTCCGTGTGCGCGGCCGACGCCTGCAGGCGGATGCGCGCCTGTCCGCGCGGTACCACCGGGAAACTGAATCCGATGCAGTAGATGCCCTCGAGCAGCAGATCGGCGGCCACACCCTGGGCCATCAGCGCGTCTTCCTGGTGGCGGCGGAAATGCACGGGAATGATCGGGTGCTCGCCCTGCTCGACGTCGAAGCCCAGTTCGCGCAGCCCCGCGCGCAGACGCGACTGGTTGCGCTCGAGCTGCCGCAGCGGTCCGGTGTCCTCGCGCAGGATGCGCAGGACTTCCAGCGTCGCGCCGCAGATCATCATCGGGAGCGAGTTGCTGAACAGGTACGGACGGCTCTTCTGGCGCAGCCATTCGATGATTTCGCGCCGGCCGCTGGTGCAGCCGCCGAGCGCCCCGCCGAGAGCCTTGCCCAGCGTGGTCGTGACCACGTCGACGCGCCCCAGACAGCCGAACCGCTCGGCCGTGCCGCGCCCGGTCGGACCCACGAAACCGGTGGCGTGGCTGTCGTCGACCATCACCAGGGCGCCGTACTTCTCGGCCAGGTCGCAGATCTCGGGCAGCTTCACCAGATCGCCGTCCATCGAGAACACACCGTCGGTCACGATCAGCCGGAACGGCGAGGCCTGCGCGGCCTTCAACTGCTCTTCCAGGCTGTTCATGTCCGCGTGCTGGTAGATCAGGCGCTGCGCCTTGGCCAGTCGCACGCCGTCGATGATCGAGGCGTGGTTCAACTGGTCGGTGATGATGGTGCTGTCCTTGTCCAGCAGCGGCTCGAAGATGCCGCCGTTGGCATCGAAGCAGGCGGCATAGAGGATGGTGTCCTCGGTGCCCAGGAACCCGCTCAGTTCGTGCTCGAGCTGTTTGTGCAGCGACGTCGTCCCGCAGATGAAGCGCACCGAGCTGAGTCCGTAGCCCCACTCGCCCAGCGTACGCCGCGCCGCCTCGATCACGCGCGGATCGGAGGCCAGCCCCAGGTAGTTGTTCGCGCAGAAATTCAGCACCGACCGGCCGCCGACGGTCACCTCGGCGCCCTGCGGGCTCTCGAGCACCCGTTCTTCCTTGTAGAGGCCCTGCGTGCGCAACGCATCCAGTTCGCCGCGCAGGACCTCGCCCAGCTTCCCGTACATCCCCGCCTCCCGGCAATTTCTAACGGTCACGACACGTGCTGTCGGTAACGACACGTGCTAACGGTAACGACGCGCCATCTCTTCGAGGCTGACGTTGGGCACCTTGTCCGCCCACCCGGCCTGGCCGAAGGCGATCATGCGTTCCTTGACCACCTGGGCCATGGCCTCGCGGGCCGGCTTCATGTAGTCGCGGGGATCGAACTTCTCGGGCGTCTCGGCGAACACCTTGCGGATCGCGGCGGTGATCGCCAGGCGGTTGTCGGTATCGACGTTGATCTTGCGCACGCCGTGCTTGATGCCCTTCTGGATGGCCTCGACCGGCACGCCGTAGCTTTCCTTCAGCTTGCCGCCGTACTTGTTGATCATGTCGATCAGCTCGCGGGGCACGCTGCTCGAGCCGTGCATCACCAGGTGCGTGTTCGGCAGACGGCGATGGATCTCCTCGATGACGTCCATCTTCAGCACGTCGCCGGTGGGCTTGACCGTGAACTTGTAGGCGCCGTGGCTGGTGCCGATGGCCACCGCGAGCGCGTCACAGCCCGTGTCCGCCACGAACCGCTGCGCCTCGGCCGGGTCGGTCAGGTGGGCCAGCGCCTCGGCGCCGCTCAGGCCGGCGCCGTGGCCGTCCTCGATGCCGCCCAGGCAGCCGATCTCGGCCTCGACCGTCACGCCCAGCGCGTGCGCGCGCTGCACGACCGCCCGCGTCACCTCGACGTTGTATTCGTAGGTGGCCGGCGTCTTGCCGTCCTCCATCAGCGAACCGTCCATCATCACCGAGGTGAAACCCTGGTCGATGGCGCTGAAGCAGGTGGCCGGGCTGTTGCCGTGGTCCTGGTGCATGGCGATGGGGATCTTCGGGTTCAGTTCCGACGCCGCGATCATCAGGTGGCGCAGGTAGTTGTCGTTGGTGAAGGAGCGGGCGCCGCGGCTGGCCTGCACGATGACCGGGCTGTTGGTCTCGGTGGCCGCCATCATGATGGCCTGGATCTGCTCCATGTTGTTCACGTTGAAGGCGCCCACGCCGTAGTCGTGTTCGGCGGCATGGTCCAGCAGGACGCGCATGGGAATCAGCGGCATGATCGACTCCTCGCGATGGCGGGAAAGGACGGGGACTGCAGTGCCGCTCCAACCTATAACAAGCGGCGGGGCAAGGCAATGACCGAGCCGCCCCGCCCGGGTTTTCGCGTTTGCATGCCGGGGCCGGGCGGCTATCATGGGGCTGGCTCCAACCAGGCGGTTTCCCTTGTCGATGAACCTGCGCCTTTCGCTCCGCTTTGCCGTTTTCGCGCTGGCCGGCGTCCTGTCGGCGCTGTCCGGCGTCCTGCCGGCCCCGGCGGCGGCCCAGGCGCCGGTGCGCGTCTCGGTCAGCATCCCCCCCCAGCAGTGGCTGGTCGAGCGGGTCGCCGGACCGGCAGCCGACGTCTCGATCCTGGTCGAGCCGGGGCGGTCGCCCGAAAACTTCGCGCCGACGCCGCGGCAGGTCGCCGACCTTCAGGCGGCCGAGGTCTACTTCAGTGCGGGCGTCGCCTTCGAACTGGGGCTTCTGCCCCGTCTGGCCGCCATGCCGGACGCGCCGCGCCTGGCCGGCCGCCGTCCCACGTCCGAGCGCCACGGAACCGACGGCGACGACGAGGATCCGCACGCCTGGCTCGACCCGCTGGAAGCCTCCGCGTTCGCGGACACGGTGTGCCGCGTGCTTTCGGAACTGCGGCCGTCACAGGCGGCCGTGTTCGCGCAGGGCCGCGACGCGCTGCAGGCGCAGCTGGCCGAACTGGACCGTGAGATCGCCAGACGGCTGGCCGGCTGCCGCGGCCGTGAGTTCTTCGTCTTCCACCCGGCCTACGGTCATTTCGCGGCGCGCTACGGGCTCCATCAAGTCGCGGTCGAGGACCACGGCCACGAACCGGGCGCCCGCCATCTGGCCGAGACGATCGATCGCGCCAAAGCCGTCGGCGCCCGCGCGATCCTCGTGCAGCCGCAGTTCCCCCAGCGTTCGGCCGATGCCGTGGCCGCAGCCGTGGGCGCGCGCCTGGTCGTGGTCGATCCGCTGGCCACCGATTACGTGGCCGGGCTCCGCCATCTGACCGCGACGCTGCAGGATCTGCTCGGGTGCGACGCTGGCGCCACGGCTCCGTGAACACGGTGCTGGCATTCCACGACCTGGACTTCGGCTACGACGGTCGATCGGTCCTGCGCGGGGTCAACCTGGCCATCCCGGCGGGTGATTTCGTCAGCGTGGTCGGCCCCAACGGTTCCGGCAAGACCACGCTGCTGAAACTGGCCCTGGGCCTGCTGAAACCCACGGCGGGCGAGGTCACCGTTTTCGGCGAAAAGCCCGAGCGCGCGCGCCACCGCATCGGCTACGTGCCGCAGCACGCGCAGCTGGATCCCCTGTTCCCGGTCTCGGCGCTGGACGTGGTGCTCATGGGTCGCCTCGGGCTGGGCCCCAGCCTGGGTCCCTGGCGCCGGCGCGACCAGGACGCGGCGCGCGCCGCGCTGGCCGAGGTCGGACTGAGCGAGCACGCCGACCGCCATTTCGCCGCGCTCAGCGGCGGCCAGAAGCAGCGCGCGCTCATCGCGCGCTCGCTGGCCGGCGAACCGGAACTGCTGCTGCTCGACGAGCCCACCGCGGGTCTGGACGCCCTGATCGAGGAGGGGTTCTTCCGCCTGCTCGAGACGCTCAACCGCCGCCTGACCATCGTCATGGTCTCGCACGACCTGGGCTTCGTCGCCGGGTTCGTCAAGAGCGTCATCTGCGTCGGCCACAAGGTGGTCGTGCACCCGACCAGCGCGATCACCGGCCAGGTCATCGCCGACCTCTACGGAGCGGACATGCGCCTGATCCGCCACGACCACCGCTGCAGCGAGGAGGGCCACCAGTGCTGACGGCGGTCGCCTTCCTGGGCCCCCTGGCCGCCCACGCCTTCCTGCGCTACGCGCTGCTGGGCGGGCTGCTGGTGGCCATCCCCTGCGGCCTGGTCGGCAGCTACGTCGTCATCCGCCGTATCAGCTACATCGCCGGCGCCATCTCGCACAGCGTGCTGGCCGGACTGGGCCTGGTGCAGTATCTGCGCGTCGTGCACGGCGTCACCTGGCTTTCGCCCCTGGGCGGGGCCGCCGCGGCCGCGCTGGTCTCGGCGATGGTCATCGGCTGGGTCAGCCTCCACCTGCGCCAGCGCGAAGACACGGTGATCGGCGCCGTCTGGGCCGTGGGCATGGCCGCCGGCGTCGTCCTGATCAGCCTGACGCCGGGTTACGCCGCCGACCTGATGAGCTACCTGTTCGGCAACATCCTGATGCTGACGCCGCGCGACCTGATCCTGATCGCGGCGCTCGACGTCGCGGTGCTGCTGGTGGTGGCGCTGTTCCACAAGCAGCTGCTGGCCGTCTGCTTCGACGACGAGTTCGCTTCGCTGCGCGGGGTGCGGACCACCCGCTACCACTTCCTGCTGCTGGGGCTGACCGCGCTGACGGTGGTCGTGCTGGTGTCGGTCGTCGGCATCATCATGGTCATCGCCCTGCTCACGCTGCCGGCGGCCATGGCCAACCATCTGACCCGCCGCCTGTCCCACATGATGGCCGTGGCGGCCCTGCTCTGCGCCGTTCTGACCGTCGCCGGACTGGCGCTCAGCTACGGTCCCGACCTGCCGGCCGGCGCCGTGACCATCCTCTTGACCGGCGCCCTCTACTTCGCGACCGCGCTCATCCGACGCCGCTGAACGGCGCAGGCGCCCCTTGACGCAGCGACACAGCGCGACTACTATATTTCGATGTTTAGCTAAATGACGTTATGGCGCCGACTGTGACCGAACGCCCGGGAGGCCTCGTGGAAGACCTGCTGCGAACGACAAAGGCCCTGGCCGACGGCAACCGGCTGCGCGCGCTGGCGGCCCTGCTGGAGCACGGGGAGCTGTGCGTCTGCCAGGTCACCGAACTGCTCGGCGTGGCCACCGCCACCGTTTCCCGGCACCTGGGCATCCTGCAGGACGCCCGCCTGGTGACCAGCCGCAAGGACGGCCGCTGGGTGTACTTCGCGGCGTCGCCGGACCTCGATCCGCGGCTGCTCGCCTGGCTGACCGAAGCCTGGGGCCGGTCGCCGGAGCGGACCGCGGACCGCCGCTCCCTGCGGGCGATCACCCGCCGCGACCCCGTCGATCTCTGCCGCGCGCAACGTCCCCACCCCGCCATCGGAGGCAGCCATGAAAGCTGACCGCCTGAAGATCCTGTTCCTGTGCACCGGCAACAGCTGCCGCAGCCAGATGGCCGAGGGCTGGGCCCGCCAGCTGCGCGGCGACATCCTGGAGGCCTGGTCGGCCGGGATCGAAACGCACGGCCTGAACCCGCACGCCGTGGCGGTGATGCGCGAAGCCGGCGTGGACATCTCCACGCACCACTCCAAGCTGACGGACGAACTGGCCGGCGTGCGTTTCGATGTCGTGGTCACGGTCTGCGACAATGCCGCCGAATCGTGCCCTGTTTTTCCCGGCAACGCGCGCACCGTGCACGCGCCGTTCCCCGACCCCCCGGCCCTGGCTCGCGGCGAGACCGACCCCGAAGCGGCGCTGGACCACTACCGTCGCGTGCGCGACCTCATCCGCGATTTCGTGCTGACCCTGCCGGAATCCGTCCAGCCCACGAGAGAAGGCGCCCGATGAGCCGGACACTTCCCCGTGCCGACGAGCGCCGCATGACCAGCGTCTTCGAGCGCTGGCTGACGCTCTGGGTGCTGCTCTGCATCGCCGCCGGCATTGCGCTCGGCAAAGTGGCGCCGCAGTTCGCGCGCACCCTCGACGGGATGACGCTCGACGTCGGCGGCGCGCCGGTCATCTCGGTGCCGATCGCCATCTGCCTGTTCCTGATGATGTACCCGATCATGGTGAAGATCGATTTCGGCCGCGTCGTCTCGGCCGGCAAGGGCGGCCGCGCGCTGCTGCTCACGCTGGTGATCAACTGGGGGGTCAAGCCGTTCACGATGTACGGCCTGGGTCTGCTGCTGCTGGGCGGCGTGCTCAAGGGACTGATCGGCCCCGAGGCGATGGATCTGGTGAAGATGCCGTTCGGCCTGGACCTGCCGGTGGGCGCCGTGCACGGCGCCGGCACGGTGGTCCTGCAGGACGGCGTGAAGATGCTGCAGGTGCCGCTGTGGCGCAGCTACTTCGCCGGCTGCATCCTGCTGGGCATCGCCCCCTGCACGGCGATGGTGCTGGTCTGGGGCTATCTCGCCCGCGGCAACGACCACCTGACGCTGCTGCTGGTGGCGATCAATTCGCTGACGATGCTGGTCCTGTACGGCGTGCTGGGCGGTTTCCTGCTGGGCGTTGGCCGGCTGCCGGTGCCGTGGCAGGCGCTGCTGCTGTCGGTCGGCGTCTACGTGGCGCTGCCGCTGGCCGCCGGTTACTTCACACGGCGCTGGCTGATCGCCGCGCGCGGAGAGGCCTGGTTCACGGCCCGCTTCCTGCACCGGCTGACGCCCGTCACCATCGGCGCGCTGCTGCTGACGCTGGTGCTGCTGTTCAGCTTCAAGGGCGAGACCATCGCGGCGCGGCCGCTGACCATCGTCTGGATCGCGATTCCGCTCTTCCTGCAGACGGTGCTGGTGTTCGCGCTGACCTATGGCGCTGCGAAGGTGCTGAAGCTGCCCTACGCCGAAGCGGCGCCCGCCGCGCTGGTCGGCGCCTCCAACCACTTCGAAGTGGCCATCGCCACGGCCGCCATGCTGTTCGGGCTGAGTTCGGGCGCCGCCCTGGCCACCGTGGTCGGCGTGCTCATCGAGGTTCCGGTCATGCTGATGCTGGTCGGCGTCTGCCGCCGCACCACCGGCTGGTTCGCCCGCGCCTGAGCGGTTCCCGAGAACCCGCTTCCGATCGACGTCCGGCCGCGCTAGTGTTCCCCGGGGGCAGGCGCGGCCGGCGCCGTACCCGGACCGAGGTTCAACTCCGGGAAGTGACATGTCCTTCATCCGCACCTGCCTCCTGACTACCGCGAGCGTGCTTGGACTCGCCGCATCCGGCGCGTCCGCCGGTGAAGTGTCCGTCGCCGTGGCCGCCAACTTCACGGCGCCGCTCGAGGCCATCGCCGCCGCCTTCACCGCCGCGACCGGGCACCGCGTGGTGGTCTGCGGGGGCTCCACGGGCATGCTCTACGCCCAGATCACGCAGGGGGCGCCGTTCGACGTGCTGCTGGCGGCCGATGCCGCGACGCCGGCAAGGATCGAGGAAGATGAACTCGCGGTGACCGGCACTCGGCGGACCTACGCCGTGGGCCGCCTGGTGCTGTGGTCGGCGCGGCCCGACTTCGTGGACGAAAGGGGCGAGGTCCTGCGCGGCGACGGGTTCACGCATCTGGCGATCGCCAATCCCGACCTCGCACCCTACGGCGCCGCCGCCCACGAAACGCTGGTGGCGCTGGGTCTGGCCGAGCGCCTGGCCCCGCGACTGGTCACCGGGCAGAACGTGGCGCAGACGTTCCAGTTTATCAGCAGCGGCAGCGCGGAACTCGGCTTCGTCGCGCGCTCGCAGGTCTGGCGCGACGGCCGGCTGACCTCCGGCTCGGGGTGGCTCGTGCCGGCCGGGTTCCACAGTCCGCTGCGCCAGGACGCCGTTCTGTTGCGGCGGGGCGAAGACAACCCGGCGGCCGTCGCCCTGCTGAAGTTCCTGCAGGAGCCGGCCGCCGTCGCCATCATCGCCGCCTTCGGCTACGAACAGGAGCCCTGACCCCATGTCCGGCGTAAGCGCCCTTTCGTCTGCGAGCGATCTGTCCGCCGTGTGGCTGACCTTCAGGCTGGCCGTTGTCACCACCGCGATACTCCTTGTCATCGCCACGCCCCTGGCCTGGTGGCTGGCGCGCACGGGCTCGCGCTGGCGCGCTCCGGTGATCGCGCTGGTGGCGTTGCCGGTGGTGCTGCCGCCGACGGTCCTGGGCTTCTACCTGCTGGTCGCGATGGGGCCGAACGGGCCGATCGGCGCGCTGACCCGGTTCCTGGGCGCCGGCCTGCTGCCGTTCACCTTCGCGGGCCTGGTGGTGGGTTCGACCATCTACTCGCTGCCGTTCGTGGTGCAGCCGCTGCAGGTGGCGTTCAGCGGCATCGGCAGACGCCCCCTGGAAGCGGCCGCGACGCTGGGCGCCGGCCCCTGGGACCGCTTCTTCAACGTGGCCCTGCCCCTGGCGCGGCCCGGCTATGTCCTGGCCGCCGCGCTCGGCTTCGCGCACACGGTGGGCGAGTTCGGCGTCGTGCTGATGATCGGCGGCAACATTCCCGGCCGCACGCGCACGGCCGCCGTGCAGATCTACGACCACGTCGAAGCCCTCAGGTACGGCCAGGCCCACGCCCTGGCGGGCGGCCTGATCGCGTTCTCGTTCCTCACCGTTCTGCTGCTGGTCGCGGCCGATCAGCGCCGGCGGCCGCGCTCATGAGCGGCGAACGGCAACCCCTGCGCGCCCGCGTGCGGGTGGCCCGTGAGGGCTTCACGCTGGACGTGGACCTGGAGCTGCCGGGCCGCGGCGTGACCGCGGTGCAAGGCCCTTCGGGATCCGGCAAGACCACGCTGCTGCGCGCCATCGCGGGCCTCGAACGCGCGCCCGGGGCCCGGATCGAAGCCTCCGGACAGACCTGGCAGGACGATGGGCGCGGCGTGTGGCTGCCTGCGCACCGGCGATCGCTGGGCTACGTGTTCCAGGAAGCCAGTCTGTTCACCCATCTCGACGTGCGCGGCAACCTGGCCTTCGGGCAGCGCCGCCGCCGCACTCTCCCGTCGGCGGCAGCGGGGGCCGTTGCGCGCGCGATCGACCTGCTGGAAATCGGTCCCCTGCTCAACCGGCGAACGGACACGCTGTCGGGCGGCGAACGGCAGCGCGTGGCCATCGCCCGCGCCCTGGCTGCCGCGCCGGAACTCCTGCTGCTGGACGAACCGCTGGCCTCGCTGGACCAGGCGCGCAAGCAGGAGATCATGCCGCTGCTCGAACGCCTGCACCGTGAACTGGAGATCCCCGTCCTCTATGTCAGCCACGCTCCGGAAGAGATCGCGCGGCTGGCCGACCACCTGGTGCTGCTGGAGCAGGGACGTGTCCTGGCGCAGGGCCCGCTGGCGCAGGTCCTGTCGCGGCTGGATGTCCCGGGCCTGGCGGGCCAGGACGCTTTCGTGGTCCTGGACGCCGTCGTGGGCGCGCGCGACGCCTCGTGGAACCTGCTGCGGGTCGATTTCCCGGGTGGTCACCTGTGGGTGCGCGACGAAGGCGCACCTTCCGGACAGGCGCTGCGCGTGCGCCTGCTGGCCCGCGATGTGAGCCTGGCGATGCAACCTCCGCAGGCGACAAGCATCGTCAACGCGTTGCCGGCGATCGTCCGCGGAATCGGCCCGGCCGCGCATCCGGCGCTGGCATTGGTAAGCCTGCGGATCGGCGACGATGAAGCTGCCGGCGGCTCCGACCTGCTAGCCGAAGTGACCCGTCGTTCGCTGGACGCGCTCGGGATACAGCCGGGTGCGGCGGTCTGGGCGCTGGTGAAATCGGCGGCATTGCTCGCCTGAGTTGGCCAAGGTGTGGGGAAAGCGAAAAGGCCGCCCTTGCGGGCGGCCCTTTCTCGGCGCGGTGCGGACCGCGCGATCAACTGGTGGAGGCGGCGGGAATCGAACCCGCGTCCGTAACCGGTGCCCCGCCGGCGTCTACATGCTTAGCTCTCTGTTAATTTAACCTGACGGAAGGCCAGAAAGCACGCCAACCGTTCAGGCTAGTCCCACGAAAGTCTCGTCCGTCCGCCAGGGACCTGCTTCAGGACCAGACACCGGAAAACGGCGCTCCCATTGGGCCAGTCCGGTGACCCCCCGACCCGGGAACGGGCTGCGTTATTTAGGCAGCCAGTGCGAAGTTTGCTTCGTCACTTGGTTGTGTTCCACCGTTTAACGAGATGGATGGAATCTCGGCATGCAGCCAACGGTCCCCCGACCACGTCGAAGCCAGATCGCCCCCACGTTTTCGCAATACCCGGGACCAGGTCGCTTTATTCAATATAACACACGGGAGCGCGCCCGGCCAACGCCAAGCGCGCCCCTTCGCCTCGCCGTCCCGCCCGGGCCCTAGTGTCCCGAGTCGAAAGTGCGCAGCGTAATCCGCCGAAGTATCGGGATGCTGAATTTCGTGCGTGCGCAACGGCAGATGGTTGAGGTATCAACCAATAAAAGGGCGTGAATCACCAGGATCTGGCGCGGAAACTGGTTGATAAGTCAACCAACCGCCGGGAATCGACATGCATCCCACGGCGGCACTGACCGCTCCACCCGGCCGGCAAAACGGACCGCGAACGTCCGGGTCGGGATACTAGCCGACCTGCAGCAGCTTCAGATACGCTCCGAGGTCCCGGCAGTTCTCGAAGTCCCAGGTCGCCTCGATCACCCGGTCCTGCGCCGCCCGGTCCATGACGCCGCCGGCGTTCGCGCGGAACTTCGCCACCAGTTCGTCGTCGCTCAGCGGGTTCTGCGGGCTGCCCTTGGCGTGGTCGACGGTCTTGCTGAACACGCGGCCGTCGGTGGCCGTCAGCGTGGCAATGGCGCGCTTGGTGCCGGGGAACAGCGCGTCGATCTCCGCGTTGGCCACGACCTTGATCTTCGGCAGCAGCGCGCGGATGCGCGGGTCGAACAGCTTGTCCTGCTCGAAACTGCTCGGGTAGACGCCGCCGTCGGCCGCCACCGCCGCCAGACAGTACGGCAGACTGTGGTCGGCCGTCTCCTTGGTACGCGGATCGTACTTGCTGGCGTCGCTGAGGATGTCCGCCCCGCGCGTCGTGGTCTGGATGTGGATCGCGGCCAGATCCTCGGCCTTCAGACCGTTCTCCTGCATCGTGAGCAGCACGGCGGACATCGGCTGGTGCGTCAGCGCCTCGGTCGGAAACGCCTTGTAGCCGCAGCGGCGGATCATCGGCGGTTGCGTGCCCAGCCCGTCGAGCAGGATGGCCGGATCCAGGCGCACGTTGTGGATCACGTGCTGGAAGCCTTCCTTGCCTTCGATGACCTCGACCGGACCCTCGTAGCCCTCGGCCGCCATCTGCGCCGCCAGCACGCCGGCCTGCGTGGCCAGCGGATCGGCCGTGTTCTTCATGTTCGTCAGGTGGCCGGCCACGACGCCGCCCAGAGTGAAATGGCTGCTGCCGCTGATACCGGCGGCGGCCACCATCTGATCCACGTCCAGACCGTACATGCGGCCGGCCACGAAGGGGCTGACGAACTGAGTCAGCGTGGCGTGGTGCCAGCCGACCTCGCGCACGCCCGGGAAGCAGGCCAGACACCAACGGAGTTCCAGCTCGTAGGCGATCATGATGCCGACCAGCGCCTCGCGTCCGTCCAGTCCGCGGGCCTCGGCCGGCGACAGGGCGCCGAAGATGATGTCGGACGGGTGGCTGGGATCCTGCTCCCAGAAGATGTCGTTGTAGTCCAGCGCGCGGATCAGCAGGCTGTTCATCAGCGAAGCGTTCGCGGCGTTGGTCTTTTCCCCGGTGCCGATCAGCGTGGCCTCGGGCGTGCCGCCCTGCCGGCGCGTGAAGCGGTACATCGCCGCCATGTCGGGATTGCGGACGGCCGCCAGCGCGCAGCCCACCGAGTCCAGCAGGAAGCGCTTGGCCTCCTTGACGTCGGCGGCGGGCAGGTCGTCGAAACGCAGGTTGACGGCGTACTCGGCCATGCGGCGCGTCAGGCTCGGACGGGCGGCGGTGCTCATCGGACTCCTTCGGGGCTGGGGTTCGGCGCGCGGCGGCCGGGCACACCGGCCTGCAATCTCCGGGACGCCTGCATCAGGGAAACAGGGACCCTCTGGCGGGGCAAGATGGCACCGGGCCCGGCGCGGCGCCAGCAGCGGCCGAGGCTCAGGGCTCGCCCGCCAGCGGCAACCGCGGCCAGGATCCGACGCCGGCCTCGTCGCTCTCGACGATGACGGCGTCGAGCAGGGTCTCCACGCGAACACCCGTGTTCTGCTGGTGCAGCGCCACCAGCGCCCGGTTCCAGCCGTCCAGCCACGTTTCCAGCGTGGCGCGCTGCTGCGGACTGCCGGCAAACCGGATCACCAGGTCGATGTCGCTCTCCGGCCCCGCGCGCCCGTCGGCCACCGAACCGCGCAGGTGCACCGCCACGACGCCGCTCGTCGCCGGATCCAGCCCGCGCGCCAGGTCCTCGGCCACCTCGCGGCGCCAGCGCGCGTGCCTAAGGGGCGAACCGGTGGCGGCCGTCGCGCCGCGCCCCACGACCCGCCGCTCTCCCGGTTCCTCCAGAACGGCCATCGCATGCTCGAGATCGGCGTTCTGGTAGACGCGAAGCACGCGTCCGCCCGAGGCCGCCGGCACGTCGATCACCCGCACGCAATGCTCCAGCGCCGCGTGGTCCGGCAGAAGTTCGGCCAGGCGGTTGGGCGCCGCCATCAGGAAGTCTTCCTTGAACACGACGCCCGGATCGTCCGGATACAGGGGCAGATAGCGGATGCCGGCCTCGACCAGGTCCTGGAAGAAGTGGGTTCCGAAACTCAGGTCCGGCACGTAGTCGCCGCGTCGGCGCGCGACTTCCAGCAGCATCGCCGTGTTGTTGATGTCCGCGTACGTCACCGACACGCCCAGCTTGATGTCGCCGCGGCTGCCCCAGCGACCCGGCCCGATCAGGATGAACGATCGCTTGCGCAGCAGACCGTTGAGCGCGCCCACGACCCGGCCCACCGAGCGCATCGTCTCGGAGTCCGGCAACGCGGCGTAGGCTTCGGGCACGACGTAGACCAGATGCGTGATGTCCGGCACCTGACCGTTGGACACGAAGCGGTTGGCCGTGAACAGGACATCTTCCGGCCGCACGTCGTGCGGCAGCACGGACGGCGCCGTATCGCCGGACATCGCCTGCGGGCGGCACTGCACCAGGTAGAAATCCTTGCCGTCGTGGGCGAATTCGATATCGACCGGCGACTGCAGGTACATCTCCAGCGTCTTGAGCAGCGCCTGCACGCGCGGCACGAAGTCCGTGCCGTCCAGCAATCCGCGCATGTCGGCCACCAGATCGTCGTCGGCCGGATCGATCATGACACGCGACACATGCTGCAGGTGCCCCTCGCGCAGCACCGAGAAGACGCGATCGATCAGCGGGTAGTCCGTCCCCACTTCCTTCAGCAGGACATCCAGGTCCACCGTCTCGAAGCGCGCGGTCTCCAGGTTGATCACGTCGGCGCGGCGGGGGCTGTAGCGCAGGGTCTCCTGCAGCGACGCGTGCGCGCGCAGTCCCTTGCGGCCGGGCACCGCCAGCACCGGGAAATCGTCGCCCACACGGTCCACCGCGCGCGTGCCCAGTCCCGGCACCAGCCGGATCAGTCCGTCCTCGCGGCGGATGCGCGGCGACCAGCGGAATTCGTTCAGGCTGAAGGCCACGCCGGCGAAGGCGGGCAGCCACCAGCGGCCCACGCGCGTGCCCACCACTTCCTGGATCAGGATGCCCATTTCCTCGACGAATTCCTGCAGGCCCCGCTCCCGGCGGTACTCGATGGGGTCGGGACCGAGAATGGAGGCCCAGACCTCGGAGACGGCGTCCTGCAGCGCGAGCAGGCGTTCCTCGCGCGTGCCGCAGTTGGCGACGAACAGGCTCTTGTACTTGCCCGAGAACGCGGTGCCGAAGCGATCCTCCAGCAGGCTCGAACTGCGGATGATCAGCGGCACGTCCCCGAAGTAGTCCAGCGCGCGCGCCAGCCCCTCCACCAGTTCGGGCGGGAACGGGCTGTTCTTGAACAGCTGGATCATGTTCGGGTACTCGCGGCGGACCTGGCTGATGTCCTTGTACTTCTGGTCCATCACGTCGTCGAGGTCGTTCAGACGGATGAAATCCATGATGACATCGGACACGATGTGCCAGGTGCGCGGCGTCTTGATGTCGCCCACGCCCAGTTCGCGCGCCTCGGGCTGGTCCAGGATCCAGCCGGCCAGCAGCAGGCCCGACGCCTTGCCGCCCAGCTTGCCATAGCAGCCGCGCGTCATGATGACGCGGTCCAGCAGATCGTGGAAGTCGGTGATGCGGGCCACTTCCTTGGCCACGTTGATGTAGTCGAGCTGTTCGGTCAGGAAACGCTGGATGAGAGAGACGCGCAGGCTCTTGAGCGTGCTCGGGGCCAGGCCGCTGCGCCCGCGCAGCACGTCGTTGTAGCGGCGGATCGCTTCGGCGATCTCGGGCATGGTGCTGCGCGGATCGCCCACCACCGTGCCGAAGAAGCTGGCCTCGTCCTCCTTGAGCCACCGCTGCAGCCGTTCGGAGATCTCCTCGTCGGGCAGGTAACGCGCCGCCAGTTCGAACGGGGCGCCCGTCATCAGCGGCGATTTCTCCAACGGAACCCGCGTGCCGGGCATCTTGTCGTACGGCGACTTGTCCCGGGGGACCCTGCCGTCACGCCGGGCGGCAGCCGCCGGACCCGCATCCACTTCCGTCAGCATGCCCTGGGCCTCGCTCAGGCCGATCGAGCAGAGATGATTCAGCATCTTGCGTGAAACGCGAACGAACTGCCGTCCGCGACCCTGACGGATCACTTCCAGCAGTTCGCGCCACGGCACGGCCGCGAACGCGCGGCGGGAGTCTTCAGGCTGCCCGCCGCGCGTCACGTCCATCCTACACCCAGCCCCGGTCGCGGCAGGCCTTGGCGACCCGGTCCACCGACACCAGGTACGCGGCGTCGCGCATGTACAGGCTCTTCTTCCGGGCGAGATCGCTGACCGAGTGGTACGCCGCGGTCATCTTGGCGTCCAGCTTGCCCAGCACGTCGTCGCGCTCCCAGAAGAAGTTCATGTTGCACTGGACCTGCTCGAAGTAGCTGCAGGTCACGCCGCCGGCGTTGGCCAGGAAGTCGGGAATCACGAAGATCCCGCGCTTCGAGAGCACCGCGTCGGCCTCGGGCGTGGTCGGCCCGTTCGCGCCCTCGACGATGATCTTCACGCGCTTGTTGATCTTCTCGACGTTGGCGCCGGTGATCTGGTTCTCGATCGCGGCGGGGATCAGGATGTCCACCTCGCGGTCCAGCCAGGCTTCGCCCGGCAGGATCTCGTAGCCCAGATCGCGGGCCTTGGCCGGATCGATGCCGCCGAAGCGGTCGGTGATGGTCCGCAACTGGTCCAGGTCCACGCCCTGCGCCTTGAAGTAGGTCACGGACTTCTGCTCGGCCTGGTTCCAGCTCGACACGCAGACGACCTTGCCGCCCATGCGGTGGTAGAGCTCGATCGCGTACTGCGACACGTTGCCGAAACCCTGCACGCTGGCGGTCGTGGCCTTGACGTCGATGCCCAGTTCCACCAGCGCCTCGCGCAGGCAGTAGACGGCGCCGTAGCCGGTGGCCTCGGTGCGTCCCAGGGAGCCGCCCATGCCGACCGGCTTGCCGGTGATCATCCCGGGGTAGCGGCCGCCGCGGATCGTCTCGAACTCGTCGAGCATCCACAGCATGTGCTGCGGGTTGGTCATCACGTCGGGCGCCGGCACGTCTTCCACCGGACCGACGTTCTTGTTCATCTGGCGCACCCAGCCGCGGCAGATCGCTTCCTGCTCGCGCGCACTGAGATTGTGCGGGTCGCAGATGACGCCGCCCTTGCCGCCGCCCAGCGGGATGTCAGCCACAGCGCACTTCCAGGTCATCCACATCGCCAACGCCCGCACGGTGTCGATCGTCTCCTGCGGATGGAAGCGGATGCCGCCCTTGGCCGGTCCGCGCGCATCGCTGTGCTGCACGCGGAAGCCCTCGAACACCTTGACGGTGCCGTCGTCCATGCGGACGGGAATGCTGAAGTGGAACTCGCGCAGAGGGCTGCGCAGCAGATCGCGCGTGCCCTGGTCGAGATTCAGCTGGTCGGCGCTCTTGTCGAACTGGGCGCGCGCCATCTGGAATGGATTGAAGGAAGCGTCGTGAGCCATCCTCGTCACCCCGTGTTGAAGCCTGGGCGCATTCGGCCGCGCCCTGTGCCGTAATGCCGGAAAAATCGCGGTCGGCGGCGGCGCAAGCAAGGAGAATCAACCGATTTCAGGCATCCTTGCCACTCCTGTATCGACGCCCGGCCCGGCCTCGTCGCCGGCTTCCGGGCGCAACACGAGGCCCCGGCGCGTGCGGCCGTCGATCAGCACCGTCAGCGGCGCCCCCAGGCGCAAATGGCGCACGAAACGCCCCACTGCCGCGGCCGGCTGCGCGTCCAGCCAGTCCCAGTCCAGCCGTCCGCTGCCGGCGCCTTCGTTGACCGTCAGATAGCCCACCTGGAAGCAGGTCAGATTCTGGAAAAAATGCGATCCCTGGCTGGGCGTCACCGCGAACCCGTCCAGATCCGATTCCACGATCACGCGCGCGCCGGAAATCTGGTCCCAGCGCACCGGGATCCCCAGCCAGCGGTCCGACGAACCCCAGCGCCCCGGCCCCACCAGGAGATACGGCCGGGCGGCGGCCGTCAGGCGCCGATTGAAGTCGGCGATCTCGTCCGCCACCTCGCGCGTCAACGCACGGTCGAAGCCGGCCCGCGGCACGTACAGGACGTCGCGGATGTCGGCCGGACGGCCGTTGCCCAGCGCCACGTTGGTCGCCACCAGGGCGTCCGGGGCCGCCAGCAGTTCCGGCGGGACCGAGGGCGCCTCGAGTCCCGCCGCCAGCGGCCGGATCTGCAGGAACCCGAACTGGTGGGGCACGTCCTGCCCGTCGCCCAGCACGACCGCGAATTCGATCTCGACCTCGGCGCTCATGGTCCGGCGCCCCAGATCCAGCAGCAGCTTCATGATCTCGGCCAGCGGGAACGCCCCGGACTTGAGCACGCCGGCGAACGACAGCAGCCGCTCCCCGTCCCGATCCAGCCCGTCGTAGATCATGTTGTCGGCCGCGACGTAGACCGAACCGACGGGCGCCAGCGTCCCGTGCGCTTCGGCCGCGGCCAGGTCCAGCAGGCCCAGGTTGAAGTCGTCGCGCGGCCCCGGGTACTGTTCGGGCCGGCTGACATCCACGGCGAAGAACTCGCGCTGGCTCTCGTGCAGCCAGTCGTTCACCGTCCCGAACTGAGGCAACGCCAGGGGGCGCGCCGGACAGAACCGCAGCGCCTTACCACCGCCCACCACGGTGCGGCCCAGCCCCAGCGCCACCGTCACCACGCCGTCCTCCGGCTTCAGGTCGCCCGCCGGGTAGTAGTTCGCCGACAAGCCCACTCCCGAGAAATGCGGATAGTCGTAATGACCGTGCCGGCGGCCGACCACCTGCTGCACGATCACCGCCATCTTCTCTTCCTCGATCCGATTGGCGGTGGCGTCGACGTAGCTCTTGGCCGCGCGCGAATACGTCGAGGCGTAGACCAGCTTGATCGCGTCGCAGAGCTGGTCGAGCCGGACCTTCAGATCCGGATGGTTGTTCGCCAGCATGTAGGTGGCGTAGACGCCCGCGAACGGCTGGAACTGGCTGTCTTCGAGCAGGCTGCTGGACCGCACGGCCAGCGGATAGCGCACCTGGTCCAGGAAGGCCTCCAGGTCGCCGTAGATCTCCGACGGCAGCTTGTGCGCCAGGCAGGCCTCGACGATGTTCCCGTCGTCCAGGTCCGACAGCACCCGCTCGCGCAGGTGGGCCTGGTCGAAGAAGGTGTCGAACACGTCGGTGCCGATCACGGCCGTCGTCGGCACGCGGATGATGGTGCCGGGGAAGCGGTCGTTGATGCCGTATCCGTGCAGGATGGAATTGACGAAGGCCAGCCCCCGCCCCTTGCCCCCCAGCGAGCCGCCGCCGATCCTCACGAAGGCGCTCAGCGTGTCGAAGTGCCGGCGCGAGAAATCGGCCACCACCCCGCGCTGGCTCTCGCTGCGGAAGCGCGTGATCGTCTGGACCAGGAATTCCCGCAGATCCTCCACATCCTCGAATTCGGTCACCTTGCGCGGCCGGATGGCCGCCGCCAGCTGGAATTCGGTGCGGGCCCGCAGCCAGTTCGAGAAGTGGTCGTGCGCGGCGTGGTGCCGCACCGATTCGGCCGGGACCGTGCGCAGCAGCCAGACCAGCGTCTTGAGGTCGGCGGCCCGGCCCACCTCGGTTCCGTCCGGCAACCGGAACACGAATTCGCCGAAGCCGAAATTGTCGAGCATGAAGCGGCGCAGTTCCTGCAGCAGGGTGCGCGAGCGCTTCTGGATGAAACCGGCGCCCACCTGGTACGCCACCGCCGCCAGGTCGCCGTTGGTCGACTGCAGCACCGTCGGCGTGTGCGGATCGACATACTTCACGCGCCGGATGAACTCCAGGCCCGCGTCCTCGCGCGCGACCCCCTGCCACGGGAAGCGGCCGTCGGCGATCACGCCCAGCAGCGAATCCTTGTAGCTCGAGTAGAGATCCCAGGCCTCCTCGAACGTACAGGCCAGCAGGATCTTCGGCCGCGCCCGCAGGCGCAGGAGTCGATGGCTGAGATTGATGCCTTCGGCCATCAGCGACTGGGTCTGCTCCAGCACCTCGTTGTACAGCAGCGGCAGGTACGACGAGTAGAAGCGCACCGAATCCTCGATCAGCAGGATGCAGCGCACGTCGCCGTACCGCGTGTCGTGCGCCACGTTGCGCTCGTCCTCGCAGCACTTGATGATCGCCAGCAGCAGCCGCACGTCGCCGTTCCAGAGGAAGTAGCGGTCGATGCAGCCCATGCTGTCGGATTCCTGCAGGTGCTGCAGTTCGCGCGGACTGAACGCCAGGGTGTAGATGGGCACGTCGGCCAGCCGGCTGCGGATGCGGCGCGCCAGTTCGGACGCCGACATGTCGCCCAGGCGTGTCATGGTCACGACCATGTCGTAGCGGTGCACCTCGAGCAGCTTGATGGCCTCGTCGCCGCTGGCCGCGCGCGCCACGTGGGGCGGGTAGCTGAGATTCAGTTCGCGGTACTCGCTGAGAAGCAGCTCGGTGAGGCGACCACCCTCTTCCAGCGTGTAGGCGTCGTATTGCGAGGCGACCAGGAGGATCTCCTGGACGCGATACGGCATCAGATGCCCGAATCCGCGGAAGATCGGGGCATCGGAATTCGGGCTGACAGGTGTGTTCGGCATGGGTGACAGGCTATATGACGGACGCTTCGCCGGCCAGCCTGAAGTTGCCGCAACGGGTTGAAAGCAAAGGGCCCGGGACGATCCCCGGGCCCTTCGTGTTCGCCGGGGTCGTTACACCCCCGTCCGCTGCTAGGGCTTGAACTCGACGCCCTGGGCCAGGTGGATCTCGCCGCCCCAGTTGATCGTGTTCGTCTGGCGCCGCATGTAGGTCTTCCAGCAGTCGGAACCGCTCTCGCGACCGCCGCCGGTCTCCTTCTCGCCGCCGAACGCCCCGCCGATCTCGGCTCCGCTGGTGCCGATGTTCACGTTCGCGATGCCGCAGTCGCTGCCCTCGGCGCTCAGGAAGTGCTCGGCCTCGGCCAGGCTGTCGGTGTAGATGGCGCTGCTGAGGCCCTGGGGCACGCCGTTGTGCATGCGGAAGGCATCGCTCAGCTTCTTGTACTTCATGACGTACAGGATGGGCGCGAAGGTCTCGGTCTGGACGATCTCGGCCTCGTTCTTCAGCTCGATGATGGTCGGCTGCACGAAGGTCGGCACGCCGAACGGCTTGAGAACCTTGCCGCCGTACAGGACCTTGCCGCCCTGCTTGACGGCCGCGGCGATCGCCTTCTCGAAGTCGGCGACGGCGCCCTCGTCGATCAGCGGCCCCATCAGCGTCGTCGTATCCAGCGGGTCGCCGATGCGCACGCGCTTGTAGTTGGCGATCAGCTTCTGCAGGAAGGTGTCGTACACCTTCTCCTGGATGATCAACCGGCGCGTGCTGGTGCAGCGCTGGCCCGCGGTGCCCACCGCCCCGAAGAAGGAACTCGCCAGCGCGCTGGTCAGATCGGCCTTCTCGGAGATGATGATGGCGTTGTTGCCACCCAGTTCCAGGATGCTGCGGCCCAGGCGCTCGCCGATGATGCCGCCGATCCGCTTGCCCATCTTCGTCGAGCCGGTGAAGCTGATCAGCGGCACGTCATGGTCGCCGATCATGATCTCGCCGACCGTCGAGCCCTTGCCGATGACCACGTTGGTCAGACCCTCGGGCAGGCCGTTGGCGCGGAACACCTCGTTGGCGATGTTCTGGCAGGCGATCGCGCACAGCGGCGTCTTGCTGGACGGCTTCCAGAGCACGCTGTCGCCGCAGACCCAGGCCAGGGCCGAATTCCAGGCCCAGACGGCGACCGGGAAGTTGAAGGCGCTGATGACGCCGACCACGCCGAGGGGCTGCCACTGCTCCATCATGCGATGGCGCGGGCGCTCGCTCTGCAGCGTCGGGCCGCTGAGCGTGCGGCTCAGGCCGACCGCGAAGTCGCAGATGTCGATCATCTCCTGCACTTCGCCGTGGCCCTCGGTCAGGATCTTGCCCATTTCCAGGCTGACCAGCGCGCCCAGCATGTCCTTGTTCGCGCGCAGCGCGTCGCCCAGCTGCCGGATAATTTCGCCGCGCCGGGGGGCCGGGAGCATGCGCCAGACCAGGAACGCCTCTTTCGCCGCCTTCATGACCCGCTCGTAGTCCGCGGCGTCGGCCTGCTCGATGCGCGCGAGCACCTCGCCGGTCGTGGGATTCTGCGAGACCAGCAGGTCTCCGCTGCCGGCGAACCATTCGCCGCCGCAGTTGGCGCCCTTCATGCGCGCCGACAGTCCCAGCGCCTTGAAGATGCGGGCCTTGGTCAGGGTCGGTTGCGTGTTGGCCATGTCCTGTTTCCCCTCGTTGGAGCGCTGCTGCGGCCGTTGGCCGACAGCGGTTCAGCAGTCTACTCAGCAGCCTACTCGGCAGCCTACTCAGCAGTCTTGCCTCGTTTCCTGACAGGTGATACCCAGCGTTTCCAGTTCGCGCAGCACCGGGCCGTAGATTTCGGGACCGACCGGCCGCAGTACGCCGCGGACGCTGATCGCCCCCTCCAGGATCTGCCTGGCCGCCACCGCCGCCGGCAGGGAGACCGTGCGGGCCATCGCCGAATCGCCGCCCGGCTGCCCGCAGGCCACCAGGCTCGACGTCGTCCGCATCCGCGCGCCCGCGGCCGTGTCGGACAGGAACTCGTGGAACATGACGACCATGTCGCGCTCCCCGGGCCGGTAGGAGAGCTTCTCCAGCATCGCGTCACCCAGCACGTCCAGGGGCGCCCGGGGTCCGGCCGGCAGCGGCGTCTCGTCCGCCAGCCCCAGCCACTCCAGGTTGGCCGGCGGCAGACAGCCCGCAGCGAGTCCCAGCTTCGCGGTGGCCGCCTCGCGAACGCCCGCGCCGGGCGCCGCGCCCAGCAGCGACCGCAGGTACTCCGCGCGCGTGGCTCCGCCCTCGCGCGGCTGGTCGTCCAGCAGCCCGAGCCGGCCGAAGCCGTGCAGCGTGTCGCACCAGCCGACGTTGCGCAGCGTGCCGCGGAACAGCGTGTCGATGTCCGCCGGCAGCCCGTAGGCCTCGAGGTAGACCAGCGAATCGCGGTTGGGGTACGCCTCGAAGTCCCCGGCGCCCGGCACGTGCAGCAGGTGCATGTCGCGGAACAGCCGGTTCGAAGGCACCGTCACCTCGCGACCCTCGCGGCGGTAGCGGGCCGAATTGCGGCAGGCCATCAGTACGCCGCGCGGCGCCCACGAGAACTTGTAGCCCAGGGGATTGTCGTTCGCCTCGGGCGCGGGCAGCCCGCCGCAGTAGGAACGGAACACGCGCAGGCGGCCGCCTTCGCGGGCGATCGCGTCGATCACGCGCATGGCCGACATGTGGTCGATGCCGGGGTCCAGCCCCAGTTCGTTCAGGAAGGTCAGCCCCGCCGCCTTCGCCGCGCCGTCCAGGGCCTGCATCGCCGGCGCCACGTACGAGGCGGTCACCAAATGCTTCCCGTGGCGCAGGCAATGGCCGGCCACGGTCGGGTGGAAGGCGTAGGGCACCAGGCTGACGACCAGATCGTGGGCGGAAACCAGATTCGACAGGCCGGCGTCGTCGGCCAGGTCGAACCGGAGCGCTTCGCCGTGCGCGTGTCCGCCCACCAGCCGTTCGGCGTCGGCCGCCTCCAGACTGGTGACGGTCAGACGCGCGCCGGCGTCGAGCAGGTAGCGCACCAGGGGGCCGGCCACCATGCCGGCGCCGAGCACGAGGATCTTCGCCATGGTCCGTCCCGACCTTTCCGCGCCCGCCGACTCGCGGGCCGCCCGGACCGCCCCGGCTCAGCGCCGGCTGCGGTCCAGATACTCCTGCAGGTAGCGATAGTCCGGCGCCAACGCGCCGCGATGCGCGATGACCGCCTTCTTCAGGTGCGGCGGCAGCAACAGGCTCTCGAAGCCGACCGAGAAATCCGCGCGGGCCAGTGCCGGCATCATGTCGCTCAGCACACTGCTGAAGTACAGCGACGATTCGCGCGGCACTTCGCACGGCAGGTTGTCCACCGCCATGATCACCGGGCCGGGGCCCTCGACGCCGGGCAGCAGTTCACCGCTGTCGGGCACGGCCACGTAGCACGGCGCGTCCGGCATCGTCGCCCGAGCGGTCAGCTCGATGGCTCCCTCGATGTCGCAGCTGATGTCGCCGATCACCTGCAGCCGCGGCTGCTTGCCGGAGCCGTAGTTCGCGCGGGCCCACTTGCGGGTCAGCAGGCGCGGGTACTGAACATCCCAGTAGATGGAATTGACCAGCACGTCCAGGTGCGGCAGATGGCGTTCGAAGACGCCGCGGTAGTTCTCCGGGCGCTGGTAGTAGTCCTGCAGAACGAACTGCGCGTCGGACGACCGCGGTTCGACCATGTGCTCCTCGCGGAACGTCACGAAGGCCAGCGGCCCGATCCTGTCGAACCGGCCCGCGGCCGCGGCCGGCAATTCATCCACCGTCAGTTCGCGCGCCGGGAGACACTCGAGGATCTCGCGACAGCCGGCGGCCACATTGCCGTATCCGGCGATCCCGATGATGATCGGCGCGCCTTCGCCCGCTGCCGCGGCGGCCGACAGGGCGGCGCCCACCTCACGCAGATGCGCCTTCAGCGCCTCCAGATCGGGATAGGTGTGCGCCGGACGAATGTCCTGCAGGGCCGTCACGCGTCCCTGCAGGGCCAGGCGCCGGCCCAGGGCGGCCAGGGTCTCGGCCATGCCCGCGTACCCGGCGTGAAGGCTGAAGAAGATCAGGCGGCGGTTCTGTTCGTTGACGATGCGCTCGTAGTCGATGAGCGTCGCGTTCAGATCCAGGATCTTCTGCAACAGGGGCATGTTGTACTTCTGCCCCTTCACCGTGTGCGAGAAGAACAGGTAGGTGGTCCGCTCGCGCAGCAGATCCAGCGGGATCTCCTTGACCGCCACGACGATGCCCGCCCGGGCGAGATCCTCTCCCACTTCGGCGCCGGCCAGGACGTATTCGTCGTCGGCGAAAACGCGGATCGGCGACGGCTGCACGATGAACGTCAGGTCGTGGCGGTGCCGGAGCTGCCCCACGTCGCCCGGCGTCAGGGGAACACGGCGCTCCCATTTGTTCTTGTCTTCACGACGGATGCCGATGGTCACGCCCACAAGGGTCACCGCTTGGAAGGAAGCCCGCAGAAATAAGAGTCGAGTCGGGGAAGATTGCGCGCTGTCGCCGCCGACATCGTATCGACGGGGTGCGTCCGGCTCGGGGGCAAAGCTAGAGGGCGACCTGTGGCCCGTCAAGGAGCACGCCGCAACCACTTGCGCGCCTGCCCGCCGCGCCCGCCAGAGCCGCATTCAGGGCGTGACAGCTACCGCGCCGCGGCATAGACTGCCTTCCACCGGCAGCGCCGAGAGGCGACGGGGCCGCCGGGTTACGGTCACCGGGAAGGAGTCGCGATGCCCGCCAACGTCCACGTCAAGGTTCTCAAGCAGTCGCTGCAGTTCTTCGGCCGCACGTGCAGCGTCTTCCAGGAAACGGACTCACGCTACGCGCCCACGCCGGGCCAGTTCTCGGCGGCTCAGCACGTGGCCCACGTCGCGCAGACGGTCGACTGGTTCATCGAGGGCGCCTTCCGCCCCGCAGGCTTCGATCTCGATTTCGCGGCGCACCACGCCGCGGTCCGCCGCGTCGAATCCCTGGCCGAGGCCTTCGCCTGGCTGGCCCGTTCGGTCGATGCCGCGGCCGCCGAACTGGAATCGCGCAGCGAGGCGGATCTGGCCGCACCCATCGCGGCCGGCCCCGTGATGGGCGGGGAGCCCCGCGCGGCCGTCGTCGGCGCCATCGCCGATCACATGGCGCACCACCGAGGCGCGCTGTCCGTGTACGCGCGCCTGCTGGGCTACGCGCCTCCCATTCCCTACGGCGACGCCTGAGCCGGCGCGCGCCGGTCGACAGGGCCCGCCGTTCGACACGGCGCGCCCATCCATGAAAAAAGGGCCCCCGTCCGCCTGCCGGACGGGGGCCCATGTCCATCGGGAGACCGGAACCGGTCCGCCGCCTACCTCGTCAGCCGCATGACCACCGCATAGCCCACCGGCAGGACGACGCCGGCGGCCATCATCACGCCGCCCCTGCCGGCCAGGCCCTTGCGACCGCGCACCAGCAGCGGTCCGGTCAGGGCCAGCACGATGAGCAGCCCGGCGTAGATGTCGGCGATGGCCGTCCACGGACCCTTGCCGTTGTTCAGATGCATGAAATTCAGGTCGAACAACAGGGGCCGCGGTCGCGCGCCGCGGCGCACCGTCTCGCCTGTCACCAGGTTCACCTCGTAGCCGCCGGATTCGAGGAACACCTGCAGCACTTCGGGCGACGCCCGCCAGGTCGTCTTCACCTGTTCGCGGGTCAGGCCCAGGCGTTCGAGCACCACGGGCTCGACCTCGGCGGTCGGTCCGGCGCCGGTCGGCTCGATCGTCATCGGCTCGGCCACGCGCGTGTAGTTCGCGTCCCAGTGGTGGGCATGGTTGACGGCGATGCCACTGACGGCATAGACGATCGTCAGGCCCACCACCAGGAAGCCGATCTCCCGGTGCAGCGTCCAGCAGACCTTGCGGAAGTCGCGCATCGGCCGGTCAGTTCTTCGCCGCGACGGCGCCGGTGCCGCTGAGCTGGTACAGGGTCATGCACGCGGTGACTTCGTCGGCCTTGAACTCGCGGCCTTCCTTCTTCGCGTTGGCCTCGCAGACCTTCTTCGTGGTCTCCATGTCCAGCTGGTTGGCCGTCCAGACGCCCTCGGCCATCACCAGGTCGCCCAGGATCGCGGGCGGGAACACGATCTCGCCGTCCTTGACCTTCACGCGGACGGTCTGGCCCTCGACGTCCGAAGCCAGGTTGATCCAGCAACCGCGGTGTTCGCAGACACCCACGGCCCGGCCCTGCACCCGGATGGTCTTGCCGACCCAGGCGTCCGGGTTGGCCATCAGGTCGCTGACGCGCACCGTATCGGCGGCCGCCACGCCCTTGCCGTAGACCTTGTCCTTGTCGCCGGCCAGGGCGGCACCTGCCGCCACGATCATGAGCGCCGCCAACAGCGAAACCAGATTACGCATGTCCTGCATCCTCTCGGTCGATCTCTCGTGCTTCCGGCGTCCCTGCGCGCGGGCGCCTCCCCGCCGGCAAGGATCGCCGATTGATCGCGGGGAATCAAGACTCTTTCGCGGGTCCATCCGTGCGCGTCCCCGGCCCCAGCGCGAAGCGCAGACCCGCGGCAATCCCGTTGCGCCAGTTCACCCAGTTGTGCCCGGCCGGCCGGGTCACCAACCGGAATTCTGGTGCCCGCGTCACCAGAACTTCCGCCAACCGCTGGTTGCTCTCCAGCAGCCACTCGAGCGTCCCACATTCGAGGTACCACCGGATGTTTTGTTGTGGTCCTGCAACCACAATTTTGCGGAAGGACTCCCCGCCCCGGAACGGATCGCCGGGGGTCATGTCGGGCGAGAACAGGAAGGCCCCTGACTGCGCCACCACGGCCTCGAAGCGCCCCCCGGCCTCCCAGGCCAGCTGTGCGCTCAGCAAACCGCCCAGGCTGGCTCCCCAGGCCACCTGACGGCCGTCGAACGCCACCCGGGAGGCCACCGCCGGCAGCATTTCGCCGATCAGAAAGGTCCGGTAAGCGGCATTGAAGAAATATTCCGGGGTGCGCTCGCGGGGCGGGACGAAGACCAGATGGGCCGGAGCGATCTCGCCGCGAGCGACCAGGCCGTCGAGGATCTGCGGCACGCGGCCCCAGCCGTAGTAGGCCTTGCCGTCCTGGAACAGCACCAGCGGCAGGGCGCGGTCGCCGCAGCCGGCCGGCGTGTAGACCAGCGCGTGCCGCGTCTGACCGAGAACGCGCGATTCCACTTCGAGCCGCAGGGTGCGGCCCCGGGGCACCGCCGTGGCGGCGGCTTCCGCCTCGGGCTCGGTGCGATAGGCCGGACCCGCCAGATGGCAGGCATACGGCCACCAGGGATTGAGGCGGGGATTCGGATTGACCGGGTCATCGCGACGCTGACCGTCGCCATCCAGCCAGGCGTACTCGAAGTACGCATCGTCCGGCAGCTCGAACGGCCGCAGGAGCGCGACCGGCAGCGGCTCCCGCTGCCAGTCGGTCAGATCGCTCAGCAGATGCGTGGCCCAGTCCGGGGCCGCCAGATCGACGCGCATGGACAGCCGCCTTCACCGCGCAAGGCGGTGAATCAATCGTTCGGCCCAGACAGCTTCGCCCGCTTGGACGCCTGCTTGCGGGCGTTCTCGTCCAGCAGCGCCTTGCGCAGCCGGATCGTCTTGGGCGTGACCTCGACGTACTCGTCGTGGTTCAGGTATTCCAGCGCCTCTTCCAGGCTCATCCTGATCGGCGGCGCGATCTTCATCTTCCGGTCGCTGCCCGAGGCGCGCATGTTCGAAAGCTGCTTCGCTTTCTGCGCGTTGACCATGATGTCCTCGTCGCGCGGCGTCTCGCCGATGATCTGCCCGGTATAGAGCGTGTCGCCCGGTTCGACGAAGAAGATGCCGCGGTCCTGCAGCGCGTCCAGCGCGAAAGCCACGGCCTTGCCGCCGTGCATCGAGATGATGCTGCCGGAGGTGCGTTCGGGGATCGAGCCCTTGAAGTACTCGTACTGGTGGAAGCGGTGGTGCATCACGATCTCGCCGGCGGTGGCGCGCAGCATGCGGCTGCGGAACCCGATCAGCCCGCGGCTGGGGATATGGAACTCCAGGTGCGAACGCCCGTCGCGCTGCTCCATGCGCACCATCTCGCCCTTGCGCGTGGCCGCGTACTCGATGACCGTGCCGGCCAGTTCCGCCGGCACATCCACCGTCAGGATCTCCACCGGCTCGGACTTGCGACCGCCGATCTCCTTGTAGATCACCTGCGGCTGGCCGACCAGGAACTCGAACCCTTCGCGGCGCATGTTCTCCATGAGGATCGACAGGTGCAGCACACCGCGTCCGGAGGCCTTGAAGCCCTCCTGGAAATCCTCGACGCGAAGAGCCACGTCGCGTTCGGTCGCCTTCATCAGGCGCTCGCGCAGCTGGCGGCTGGTGCTGTATTTCGCCTCCTGCCCGAAACCGGGGCTGTCGTTGGCGCGGAAGACCATGGACAGCGTCGGGTCGTCGACGGCAATGATCGGCAGCGGCTCCGGACAGTTCGGATCGGCCAGGGTATCGCCGATGTCCACGCTCTCCAGGCCGACCACGGCGCAGATGTCGCCGCAGGTCACCTCTTCCACCTCGTGGCGCCCGAGATTCTCGAACACGAACAGCTGCCGGGCCGACGTACGGACTTCCGTTCCGTCGCGCTTGATCAGCACGAGCGGCTTGCGCGCCTGCAGCGTGCCGCGCACGACGCGCCCGATGCCGATACGTCCCACGTAGTCGCTGTGATCCATCGCCGCGATGAGCATCTGCACGGGGCCTTCCAGGTGCGGCGGCGCCGGCACGTATTTGACGATCATGTCGAGCAGCGGCTTCAGATCGACGCGCTCGTCCTCCAGCTCGGCGATGGCCCAGCCGTCGCGCCCGGCCGCGTAGCAGCCGCGGAAATCGAGCTGCTCGTCGTTGGCCTGCAGTTCGATGAACAGGTTGAAGATCTCGTCGAGGACTTCCTGCGGGCGCGCGTTGAGGCGGTCCACCTTGTTGATGACCACGACCGGCTTCAGGTTCAACTCCAGCGCCTTCTGCAGCACGAAGCGCGTCTGCGGCATCGGCCCTTCGAAGGCGTCGACCAGCAGCAGCACACCGTCGGCCATCATCAGCACCCGCTCGACTTCACCGCCGAAATCGGCGTGGCCCGGGGTGTCGATCAGGTTGATGCGCGTGTCCCCGTACATCACGGCGAAATTCTTCGAGGTGATGGTGATGCCGCGCTCGCGCTCGAGATCCCCGCTGTCCATCACGCACTCGCGCACGACCTGGTTGTCACGGAACACGTGGCACTGGCGGAGAATCTGGTCCACCAGGGTGGTCTTTCCGTGGTCGACGTGGGCGATGATGGCGACATTGCGGATCTGCATTCGGAGCCTCGGGGACGGGGACGTTGGCCTCGGATCGACGGACAACCATAATAGCCGGAGCCCTTTTTGCCACTACTTCGCTCGTGCCGCCCAAATTGTGTCCGACCGCCAAGGGGGCGTTTCAGCTCGTTCCAGGAGGCCTGAAACCGCGTCAACGAGCCCCTCCAGGGTCCATCCGGGCACCACCAGCCGCCGAACACAATCTGCGCGGCACAACCCCGGGGTTGACGGGAAGGCGCGGATCTTGCAAGATGCGTGTGGTGAACTGACCACAAGAGACCGGATCACCCCACCTCCCGCACCGGAGGCCCGCCATGACCGAAGACGCCCCCGCGATCCGCCAGATCCAGGTCCTGCGCGACCTCGGGTTGTCCCGCGCCGAGTCGGAAGTGTACCTGGCCTGCCTGAATCTGGGCGCCGGCGGCGCCGGAGCGCTCAGCAGCTACCGCGTGGCCCAGGACATGGGGCGGGACCCGGCGAATATCGGCAAAATCGTCAACGCTCTGGTGCGCCTGCAGGCCGTGCGTGTGGTGCAGGAAAAACCACGCCTGTTCGTGGCCGTGTCCCCCGAGGAATTCACCGAACGGCTGGTCGGCCACATGCGGCAGCGCAGCGCCGAAGCCGTGACGCTGCTCGAGAGCATCGGGCCCGCGAGCGCCGACGGCATCGCCCAGGCCCTGTCGGGCCGGGAACAGGCCTTTGCGCGCATCCGGGAGCTCCTGATCACCTGCCGAAGGGATCTCCTGGTGGCCGGGTCACCCGAAGCGGTCCGCGAACTGGGCGTCGAGCTCGAGTTGGTGGCCGAAAAGCCCGGCTGCCGCGTCCGGGTCGTCAGCCCGCGGGCGTTCTCCTCCACCGTGGTCGAAATTGCCGTGCTGCCTACGGCCGGCCGGTTGGGCCAGGACCCCGACGAGGACTGGCTGGTGCTCGCGATCGACGACACCACCTGGGTAGTGGCCCTAATACCACAACAAAATTCCACCATCGAGGGCCCCTGCGGCTGGTGGTGTGCCGGCAGCCCGCTGGCCCGCGTGCTGGCGGACTACCTGGAATCGTGCTGGCGGACCGGCGTTCCGGTGGGCGCCTCCGGTGCGGCGGAGGCGGATGCTCCCGCCGATGCGAAAGCCGAACCCGGGGAAGCCGGATTCATGGCCTTCACCGCCGCGTCACCGGCCGGGACCGCGTCCGACACCGAAGTTCCGGTCGCCGCCACCACCCTGCAGACGGCCGCCGGCAGCGCTGCGGCGTCGCCGGCGCACGTACCGGCTCCCGAGCCTGCAGCCGTCTTCGAACCCGCCGCGCCGTTCGTGCCGGCTGCGATCCCCGCGCCCGCCGCAGCGGAACCGTCGGCAGCGCCCGAGCCTGCTCCCGCGGCCGAAAAACCGGCACCCTGGACGCGCACTCTGAGTTCCGACGAAGCCGACGAAGCGGGGTTCACCTTCCTCTTCAAGCATGAGCGCAAGCCCGGCCGCGACGGTCGCTGACCCACCGCGACGCCGGCGGCTCACCACGGTCTCCGGCACGTTTGTCGCCTCGCGAACCTGGCGCTGAGTTCGCGATGCGGAGCGACCGTTCCCGCGCCACGCACCCCGGACCAACGGCCGCCTTCACGGCGATGCGGACGGCTTCCTGAAGGAACGGATCCCAGGCTCGACCGGCGCGTCCCGCCTCTGGAATCCCATTCACTATTGACACACTCAGTCACTTTATTCATGATTATTCAATGAGCTCAAGATCATCGAATATTTGCCGGAAAGGCCCCGACATGAAATCGACCACGCCCACGACCGGTGGCGCCCGTCAGCGGAGCCAGGCGGAGACCCGGCAGCGTCTGGTCACGACGGCGGCCGCCCTGTTCGCCAAAAATGGTAGTCACAAGACCACCACAGCCATGATCGCCCGCGGCGCGGGGGTCGCCGCCGGCACCGTCTTCCTGCACTTCCCCGACAAGGAGGCGTTGCTCCGGGAGGTGCTGCAGGTGGCCCTGGGCGAACTCAAGCACAGCCTGGCCAAGGTGGCGGCCGGCGGAACAGCCCGCACCCCCGAAGCCGACGTGCGCCGGCGCACCGAGGGCCTGGTAACCTTCGCCGACGAGAACCCGGACCTGGCCGCCGTGCTGTTCGACCCGGGCCATCTGGCCACAGCCGCCGGCGCCGAGGTGCTCGATTTCCTGGTCGCCTCCCAGGCCGCAAGCCTGGCCGACGGCCAGAAGAAAGGCTGGCTCCGGGCCGACCTGGATGTCGGGTTGGCGGCCCGGGCGCTGGTCGGCAGCCTGATCCTGGTCCTGGGCTGGTGGGTGAAAAAAGGGCCCGACGAGGGACCCCGGCCCGCACGGCCCGAGGTCGCGACCCAGTTGGCGGGCCTGCGGCTCTACGGCACCGGCGCGCGCTAGCGCCGACGCGTCAGCCAGCGGCGCCCCCTGCGGGACACGGCCCACGGCAGGTGGAATTCCTTGAGGAAGCCGCCGCCATCGGGATTCTCGCGGTAGCGGCTGCCGACCACCAGTTGAACGCCCTCGGGAATGATCTCGGCGGTGAGCGGCGTCTGCCCCATGTCCTCGCCGTCGATCTGCACGGCCACCGGCGGTTCGGTCGTGATGACCACGCGCCTGGACTGGAAATGGTGCAGACGCGGGCTGGGGCGGTAGCGCCAGGTCAGCATCCGGAACAGCACCGTGAACAGGCCCCACAGCGAGCGGCTGGAGATCACACTGACGTCGAAACGGCCGTCGTGCGCACTCGTGTCGGGCGTCACTTTCAGATTGATATCGCCGATCTTGCCAATGTTCGAGAGCAGGATGGTGTTGCCCTCGAACTCGCGCAGGCGGCCGTCCTCGTCCTCGATGAAGATGCTGACTTCGTCCAGATTCAGCGCGTTGCGCAGCCCGGCGCCCAGATAGGTCAGCACGCCGAACATGTTCTTCAGCTTTCGCGGCGAATCGCGGATGACCTTGGCGGGAAACCCCAGCGCCGCCATCAGGAAGAAGTAGCGGTCCGTGCCCGGTAGGTAGCCTACGTCGAACGGAAGCACCCGTCCTTCGAGCATGTTCGAGATCGCCATGCCCGGCAGCCAGGGCAGCGCCAGGGCCAGCGACACGACATTGGCCGTACCCACGGGCACGATGGCGATCGGCACCTTGTTCTGCGAGCGCGCCTGGCCGGCCACGACCTCGCCCACCGTGCCGTCACCGCCGATGGCGGCGATCAGGTCGAATCCGTCAGCGGCCGCGGCGGCGGACCAGCGGCGGGCATCGCCCTGGCCGTTGGTCACGCGAACCGAGCAGACCAGTCCACGGGCCTCGAGCGTCTCACGCAGCTGCTGCCCGAGGCGCAAGCCGCGCGCGTGACCCGCCACGGGGTTGACGATCAGAAGCGCTCGTTGGTAACTCGGCATGGACTTCCCGGGATGGACCATCGGTCTGGGTAGCGGGAACCGCCCGCCCCGCGCTTCTCAGGATAGATGGATGCCGCCGGGGGATCAAGCTCAGCGTGCGAATCGGCCGGAACAGGGCAGCGTCACCACTGGCGCGCTACGGAAAGATCGACGCGCCGGGCCAGGCGATTGCGCTGGATGGCCAGCACGAACTCGCGGATGCGGGCCACGGCGGCGCGGTCATCGGCGCCCGTCACCTGGAATTCGAGCCCGACGTCGCGTTGCCATTCGTTGCGGTCGGCAAGGCTCAGGGTCACCCGGCGGATCATGGCGCTGACGACGACGGGCTCGACTTCGCCCGGCAGATGCAAATGACAACGGATACGGTTGCCCGCCTCCAGGGCAGGGTCGTCCACCGTCTGCGGCAGCACGATCCGCGCTCCGTCGAAGCTGAGGTCCTTGACCCGTCCGGTGGAACGGACGTGGCCGACCTCCCGGTCGCCCCAGGGCGAATCCAGGCAACGTCCGGAGGCGCACTCGAGCTCCGCCATCACGGGTTCCAGCGGGGGCAGCCGGAAGGAACGGCGGCGCTGGCGGATGGCGATGTGGTCCGGCACCGCGAACCACGCACAAGGAAGCCGTGAGCCCATCTCCAGCGGATGTTCCGCTTCGCCCAGGTAGGACAGATCGAACGAGAACGAGCGGTCCTCCAGTCCGACCGTGGCGCGGATCACATCCCCGCGCGACGGCGCTGGGAGGTCCGTGTCCGCGAGATCGACGCACAGCTTCAGAGCACGGCACCCGTCCACCGACCCTGCGCCCAGGAGGATGGCGCCGCGCACGCCCGCGGCGTCGCTGCCGTCCGGCACTTCCAGGTAGAGATCCGCCTCGACCTTGCGCACGAACACCAGGAAGTTGTCGATCACGCCGCCGGACTCGAAGCGCTCGCGGGTCATCCAATCGCGCGGCAGATAGGTACCGATCATGCCGGAGAGGAAGTCGCTGTTCTTGGCCTCCTCGAGCTCGATTTTCGAGGGAATTTCCGCCAGCAGGAACAGGCGGCCGGCGTCCGTTTCCAGTCGCAGGCCGAACGTACGCTGACCGCGGGTGTACAGCGTGATGGGGGCCACGGCCAGATTCTCCACCGCGCCGCGCGGACGCCGCCCTTCCATCTCCTCGATCAGGTTGGAAAGGACGCGCGCGGCGAGCACCTCGATGCCGCTCCGACGGTCCGCGCCGCCGGCCCGGCCGGCCAGCTGGCCGACCAGCGCGGTGTCGCACCCGAGGTTCACCTTCTGCAGCGCTCCGTTGCGGATGCGCAGTTCACCCAGCGACGGAAACGTCAGGCTGCCATGATGCACGAGCGACACGTGGGCTGCCGTCACCGTCAGTCCACAGGTCGTTTGCAGGGCGTCGGCGCCGGCGCGTATCAGAGCGTCGAGGGTTTCAGGGATCATTCGACTCGGTTCCGCCTGTCTCAGGTGTACCGGAGCAACCCGGGGGCGAGCCCTCCGTTGCAAAACCTCCAGGCTTGATGTATCGGTTGCGGGCCCGGGCAGGTTTAGGACCAGCCGTCCGGGCGTCACCAGGCGTCCGTCGTCCCGTCGCCAAGCGAGCGTGTCTTCCGTGACCCATACAGGCCCCGCAGCCCGCCAGCCAGGCTCCCCCGCCCCGCTGGGCGCCACCGTCGAACCAGGATCGGTCAATTTCGCCCTGTACTCGAAACAGGCCACGGGCGTCGAATTGCTCCTTTTCGACGCGCCAACGGCGCCGGTTCCGGCAGCCGTCCACCGGCTTGATCCCCGGATCAACCGGACGGGGCCCTACTGGCACCTGCGCCTGCCGGGCCTGGGCCATGGCCAGGTGTACGGATGGCGCGTGGACGGGCCGCGTGACCCCGCCGCCGGACTCTTCTACGACGGTGAGAAGCTCCTGCTCGACCCCTACGCCCGGGCCGTGACCGGCCAGGACGTCTACGACCGCCGCGCCGCCGCCACACCCGGCAGCAACGTCGACCGGGCCCTGCGGTCGGTCGTCGTCGACCCCGACCGCTTCGACTGGGAAGGGGATCGCCCCCTGCCGAGGCCGGCGCGCGAGGTCGTCTACGAACTGCACGTCCGGGGGTTCACCGCCGGAGCCGGCAGCGGCGTGGACGAAACGCTGCGCGGCACCTACGCCGGACTGGCCGCGCGCGCCGGCTACCTGCGCGATCTGGGCATCACCGCGGTCGAACTGATGCCGGTCCATGAATTCGACCCCCAGGACGGCCCGCCGGGGCTGAGCAACGTGTGGGGCTACAGCCCGCTGGCCTGGAGCGCGCCCCACGCGGCCTACAGTTCCGACCGCAGCCCCGCCGGCCCGGTCGACGAATTCCGCGGCATGGTGCGCACGCTGCACGCCGCGGGCATCCGCGTCATCCTCGACGTCGTCTACAACCACACGGCCGAAGGCGGACCCGACGGACCGGTGCTGAGCTGGCGGGGGCTGGAAAACACGGCCTACTATCTGCTGAAATCCGACCGCTCGCAGTACGCCGACTACACGGGCTGCGGCAACACCATCAATTCGAACCACCCCGTGGTCAGCCGTCTGATCCTCGACTCCCTGCGCTGGTGGGTGCGGCACCTTCATGTCGACGGCTTCCGATTCGATCTGGCCTCGGTGCATGCGCGCGGCGAGGACGGAACGCCGCTGGAAAAGCCGCCCGTGCTCTGGGCCATCGGCACCGATCCCGAACTGGCCGGCGCCGCACTCATCGCCGAAGCCTGGGACGCCGCAGGACTGTACCAGGTGAGCGATTTTCCCGGCGGCCGCTTCGCCGTGTGGAACGGGCGCTACCGTGACGACGTGCGCCGCTTCTGGCGCGGCGACGAAGGCATGATCGAGAACCTGATGGCGCGCATCGTCGGCAGCCCCGACCTGCTGCGCGGCGAAGAGGCCAGCCCCTCCCATTCGGTGAACTTCGCGACCTGCCACGACGGCTTCTGCCTGCGCGACCTGGTTTCGTACGATCGCAAGCACAACGAAGCCAACGGCGAAGGCAACCGTGACGGCACGGACGAGAACCACAGCTGGAACTGCGGCATCGAGGGTCCCACCGATGATCCCGTGGTGGCGGCGCTGCGGGCCCGGCAGGCGCGCAACTTCCTGACGCTGACGATGCTGGCGCACGGCACGCCCATGCTGCTGGCCGGCGACGAATTCGGACACACGCGCGCGGGCAACAACAATCCCTGGTGCCAGGACAACGAACTGAACCACCTCGACTGGTCGGCGGCGGCGCAGGACGCGGGCCTGCTGCGCTTCACGCGCCTGCTGGTGGCGTTCACCGGGAGCCTGCGCATCCTGCAGGAGGATCGCTACTGGGCCGCCACCAACCCCGACCGCAAGGGCGACATCTCCTGGCACGGCGTCCAGCGCGGACGGCCCGACTGGAGCCCGCGCTCGCGCACGCTGGCCTTCACGCTCGAACATCCTTCGGGAACGGAGCTGGTCCACGTGATGACCAACGCCGGTCCGCAGGGCCTGGACTTCGAACTGCCCGCGCCGCCGGACGGCGAGCCCTGGCTCCAGGTCATCGACACGTCGCGCCCGAGCCCCGCGGACATCCGCGAGCCCGGCGCGGCCCCGCCCGTGACCAGCACCGTCGTTCGCGTGGCACCGCACAGCGTGCTCGTGCTGGTGTGCCGGCCGGCCGCGCGCTGAGCCGAAGGCGGCGTCCGTCGGGGGTCGATTTCGCTGGCGAGCGCCGCCCGCCGCGGGTATCTTTCCCCACAGATGGCCTCGGGGAACCCAAACCACGAATCATCCCACTCTGCCCGACATCCGGAACGACATCAGCGCTGCTTCTCGCCCGATTCGCCCGGATTCCCTGATCGCCGCCGCCCCCGCCCTGGTACGCCAGCGGCGGGGGCGGTTTTCAACCCTGACCCATTGTCTTCAACCTGGACCCTCTGGCTTCAACCCCGGATCACTGGTGATCACATGCAACCTCTGCCCCCGCTGTACCTGGACCACAACGCGACGACCCCCGTGGATCCGAAAGTGCTGGAGGCCATGCTGCCCTGGCTCCGCGAGGGATTCGGCAACCCTTCGAGCGCCCATCCGTTCGGAGCCCGCGCGCGTGCCGCGGTCGAGCACGCCCGCCGACAGGCCGCCGCCCTGCTCGGGGCGCCGCCCGAGGCGATCGTGTTCACCAGCGGCGGCACGGAATCCAACAACCACGCCATCATGGGTGCCGCGCACAGCGGTCCGGCCCGCGGCCGGCGCGAACTGGTCATCTCCGCGGTCGAGCACCCGGCGGTCACCGAAGTGTGCCGCCACCTCGATTCCGAGGGCTTCCTGACCCGCACGCTCGGCGTCGACGCCGACGGCCGCGTCGATCCCGGTGAGGCGGCCGCCGCGATCGGGCCGGCGACAGCGCTCGTTTCGATCATGCACGCGAACAACGAAACGGGAACGATCCAGCCGGTGGCGGCCATCGCGGCGGCGGCCCGCGCCGCAGGGGCGCTGGTGCACAGCGACGCCGCGCAGTCCGTCGGCAAGATTCCGGTCCGGATGGATGATCTGGGCGTGGATCTGCTGTCGGTGGCCGGGCACAAGCTCTACGCGCCCAAGGGCGTCGGCCTGCTCTGCGTGCGGCCCGGCGTGGACCTGCCCAACCTGATGTTCGGCGCCGGCCACGAGGGCGGTCGGCGGCCAGGCACCGAAAACGTCGCCGCGATCGTCGGACTGGGCATGGCCTGCGAAATCGCCGGCCGCGGGCTGGAGGCCGAACAGGCGAGGCTCACCGCCCTGCGCGACGAACTGGCGGCGCTGCTGTGCGCCGCGCTTCCCGACGCCCGGGTGCACGCCGCCGGTGCCGCGCGGCTTCCCAACACGCTCAGCATCGGCTTCCGGGGCGCCAGTGGCGGGACGATCATGGCGCACCTTCCGGACGTGGCGGTGTCCGCCGGCGCGGCCTGTCACGGCAGCGGCGGCCCGGGCTCTTCGGTGCTGTCGGCGATGGGTGTCGAACCGGAACTGGCGCGCGGAACGCTGCGCATTTCGCTCGGCAGGGGGACGCGGCACGAAGACCTGGCGCGGGCGGCTGCCGCCATCACGATTGCGGTCGCCGCGGCGCGCGCCGGGGCCTGAGCATCAGAGGGACCGGAGCTCCGGATCGATCAGCGCGAAGGCCGCCAACTGCCGCTGGAGCGTCGGGCAGCGGTTCTCCTCGGTGAGCACCTCGGCGAGCGTCGTCGAAGCGAACGCCTCTTCGACCATGCCCAGCGCGTTGTCCAGCCGCCGGTGGAGCGGGCACAGGTCCGAGCTGTGGCTTTCCAGATCGATGGGGCACGACTCGATGCGCTTGAGGGGGCTGACGGCGTTGAGGATGTCCAGCATCCGCCAGTCCTCGGGGCGCCCCACCAGCACGAAACCGCCCTTGAGGCCGCGCGTCGACTGCACGATGCCCGCACGGACCAGCGACTGCAGGACCTTGGACAGGTAACTCGGCGGCACCTTCATGGCCGCGGCGATCTGCCGCGTGGTCATGGAGCGGCCCCCGCCGGCCGCCAGGGCCAGCACCGCCCGCATGGCGTACTCAATGGTCAGGGAGAACAACGGACAGCCTCGCGGCGGCGGCGCCGATGGTTGGAAACTGGATTTCAGATGTCAGCATCCAATTTATCGGCGCCGCCTGCGGGTGTCAACGTCCGAGCGCCACGCCCACCCGCACCACCAGATAATCCCAGTTGTAGTCCTGGTCGAAGCCATCGGCGTCCAGATTACCGGTCGTAAAGCGGTTCCAGGTGTATTCGCCCGCCAGTTCGAGATTGCCCAGTCGCAGTCCGCCGCCCAGGCTGACGCCCGGCGTGTTGATCGAGGTCTCGTACGACCCGCCGCCTTCCAGTTCGTCGCGGTAGCGGTTGTGCATCAGCGCCAGGCCTCCGGTCACGAAGGGACGCGCACCCCCGCCCGGCTCGCCCAGGTACATCTGCAGGTCCAGTCCGTAGCGGATGACGGACGTTTCGAGCCGATAACCGAGAAGTTCGCCCGTTCCGAAGTCTCCGGCGCCGTCAGCCGCGCCGAAGGAGGTCCAGTGGAAGGACGGCGCGACGGAGAAATCCTCGCCGACGAACTGCCGGATGCGCGCGCCCACCTGGTAGCCGGTGCCGGCGTCGAAACCGGTCAGCGTCGAGAAATAGTCATCGCCCAGATCTCCGGCCGGCTGGACCAGGCCCCCTTCCAGAACGATTTCATACGACGAGGGCGACCGGTGGTGCCGTGGACCGCGTGATTCCAACACCACTCTTGACTCGGCGGCGGTGGAAATCAGCACAGTCAGCAACAACACCAGCGTCGCGACGGTTGCGGTTCCGTTCCCCGGGTTACGCATGATTTTCCGCTCCTGAGGTGGCGGCACCCCGCAGGGGGCCTGGGTCCGGCTCGGCAGGGTGGTCCTTGCACGGACAGTGCCCGCCGGCGGTCGGGTCGGGGCGCGACCAGAACAGTTGTAACCGATTGCGGGGTCGCAGTCTACAGTGGTCAAGCGCGACCCGTCCGTCGCGGGTGGCGGCCCGTGGCCGCGGAACTGTGTCCGCACAGGGACAGGGCGGACCCGGAAGTGGACACCTCGCCGTCCGCACCGGCCGGGTTCCACCGTCGGCTCAGCGGTTCACGCAGGAGCGTTCAAGCTGGTCCTCGACCGCGGCCAGCAGCACGGCGGCCTCGAACGGCTTGGTGATGTACTTGGCCACCCCGCCTTCGCGGGCGCGCCGGTAGTCGTCCTCGCCGGTGCGCGCGGTCAGGTAGATCACCGGGATGTGGCTGGTGGCGCCGATGTGCCGCAGGCGCTCGACGACCACATGACCGTTGCCTGCGGGCATACCGATATCCAGGATGATGAGATCGGGCTGATGCTCGATGGCCGCCTTCGTGGCGCTCAAACCATCCAGTGCGGAAACGACCTGATAGCCGGCGCCACCCAGCCGCAGCGTCAGGCTCAGCACGATGTCGGGCTCGTCATCCACGACGAGGATCTTGCCCTTGCTCATCATCAGGCTCCTTCCGTGACCGGGACCGCCGCCGGCGCCAGTTCGTTCCAGGACGCCACCGGAGGCACGCCGCCGGGCCTGCCGGTCTCGTCCAATCCGAGGGCCGTCCACACCAGGTTTTCGGCGCCGCCTTCCACCGGATTCTGCAGCACAAGTCCGCCGACCCAACCGACCGGTCCGGGCGCATCGTTGCGGACCAGAGCGGCCAGGACCGGCCGACCGGCCACGGGAATCACGCCGCGGCTGTCGTCCGGGCCATCGCCCATGCGTTCGGCCGCCGCCGTCAGCCACAAAGGAAGCGGACCACCCGAACGTTCACCCACCAGAACCAGGCTCCGGGGCTCCCAGGAGCGCCCGGCCTGGCGCGCCGCATCGCCGCAGAACGCGCTGAGGTGCGCCGCCTCGGTGTAGCACGGCAGCGAAAATCCGAAGATGGAGCCGCGGCCCGGCGTGCTGACCAGATCGAGCCGGCTGTCCTGCAGTTCCAGCAGACGCGTGGCGATCGCCAGGCCCAGGCCCAGACCCTGTTCGCCGGGACCGTCCCGACGGTCGACCTGCGTGTACTTGCGGACGATGCGCGCGCGGTGCACCGGCTCGATGCCCGGCCCGCGGTCCCCCACTTCCAGCGTCACCCGGTCGGCCAGCTTGCGGATCCGCAGGCGGATCGTGCCGCCGGCCGGCGAGAACTTCTGGGCGTTGTCCAGCAGCTGCCAGACCACGTTGCCGACCAGTTCGGCGTCGGCCAGCACGTCGGTGGCGCCGCAACGCTCCGGCGCGGAGATCTCCAGCTGCTGGCGCGCCTCGCGGCAACGACCGCTCAACGCAGCGGCCCTCTGCCGCACCAGGTTCGCCAGATCGACGCGTCCGCGGCGCAAACGCAGACGCCCGGATTCGACGCTGTCCATGTCGACCAGGTGTTCGATGATCCCGCCCAGGCGACGACAGTTCCGCAGCGCCGTTTCCAGACAGTGGCGCTGCTCCGGATTGATCGGGCCGACAACCTCGTCGTGGACCAGCGAACAGAATTCCTTCATCGCCGTCAGCGGCGTGCGGAGTTCGTGGCTGGCTGCCGCCAGGTAGTCCGACTTGAGCAGCGCCGCCTCTTCGAGCTGCGCGTTGGCGCGCGCCAGACTGTCGACCAGCCGCTCGTTCGCGATCTGGCTGCGCTTGAGTTCGAGGAAGACGGCGACTTTCGAGCGGATCACGTGGGGATCGAGCGGTTTGAAGAGGTAGTCGACGGCGCCGGCGTCGTACCCGCTGAAGATGTGCTGACGGTCCTTGCTGATGGCCGTCACGAAGATGATCGGAACCCGCCGCGTCCGCTCGTGGCTGTGCATGAGCGTCGCCACTTCGAAGCCGTCCATGCCCGGCATCTGCACATCCAGCAGCACGACCGCGAAATCATGTTCGAGCATCAGGCCGAGAGCCTCGTTGCCTGACAGCGCCGTGAAGATGCTCACGTCGTCGTGGGCCAGCAGCTGGCTCAATGACTGCAGATTGGCCTCGCGGTCGTCGACGATGAGCAGCTTGAGCGTCTCCGCGTGGGCGGTGATCGGCGTCATCATGAGCCGACCTCGGCGAAGGCCGCGCCCCGGTTCCCGGCCGAGAGGGCCAACCCGCCCAGTATCCGGCAGATCGCCGCGTCCGGCGCGTCGGGGTCCAGCGCGGGCAGCCCCGCGGGGGCCTCCGCTGGAGCGGGCTGCGTCGAAGTGATGATCACCAGGCGCGCGCCCGAAGCGGCGGCCGCGGTCCACCACATCTGGCGCTCATGCGGCGGCAACACGGCCAGCAGCTGCGGACGCACCAGCGCCAGCCCGCGCGGATGCATCCCGGCCAGAAGCGTCAGGGCCGCAGCGGCGTCGCGCGCCACCCGCACCCGGGCGCCGGCCGCCTCGAGGGTCGCCGTGAGCCGGTACACCGACCGCATGTCCCCGTCGGCCACCAGGATCGGTTGCCCCGCGAGCAGACCTACCACACCGGCCGCGCCGGCGACAAGCGGGAGCGCAACCTGGAGCGCGGGCAGCGGCGGCGACGGCAACGACGGCGCGATCAGCGGCAGGCACGACATCGCGGGCGCCATCGATGACACGCCCGCACCCGCCGGGAACGAAACGGGCAGACGCAGCCGGAACGTACTGCCCCGGCCGACTTCACTGGACACGGCGATGCGCGCCCCGAGAAGTTCGGACAGCTTGCGGCAGATCGACAGGCCGAGGCCCGAACCGCCGAAGCGCCGCGCGATGGAGCCGTCACCCTGGGTGAAGGCGGCGAACAGCGCCGGCAGCACCTCGGCGCTGATGCCGATGCCGGAGTCGGCGATCACGAAATCGAGTGCGGGCCGGCCGTCGATCCCTTCGGGCGCCGCGGCGATGTCCAGGCTCACGGACCCGTGTTCGGTGAACTTCAGCGCGTTGTTGAGCAGGTTCTTGAGGATCTGGCTGAGACGCGTCGGGTCGGTACGGCAGGCGGCCGGGGTTCCGGGCGCGATCGTCACACGCAGGTCGAGCTTCTTGCGGGCCGCCAACGGCCTGTAGAGAGCCGCCAGCGACTCGGCCAGGTCCGCCACCTCGATGTCCTCGGGGTGGAGCTCGAGACGCCCGGCTTCGGCCTTCGTCAGATCCAGGATATCGTCGATGATCACGAGAAGCTCCCGGCCCGCCTTGTTGATCACCTGCGCGGCATCGACCTCGTCCACGGCGAGGTTGCCGCGTCGATTCTCGGTCAGCACCTGCGACAGCAGCAGCATGCTGTTGAGCGGCGATCGCAGTTCGTGCGTCATGTTGGCCAGGAATTCGTTCTTGTAACGGTCCGAGCGCTGCAACCGTATGTTCGTCTTCTCGAGTTCACTCTGCTGCGCCGCGTAGGCCGCGGCCTGGCGGCGCGTTTCGTTGAGCAGCAGCTGGACCCGCTCGCGCGCGCGCCACGAATCCAGGGCGATGGCCACCGGTTCGGCGGTCTCGGCGAACAGGTCCCGATCGTCGTCGCTCAACGGCCGACCCAGAACGAAGACGGCCACGCCCTTCAGGCGCCCGGTCAGATGGTAGGGCACCGCCACGACCAACTCGTCGCCGTCGCCGTCGGCTTCGAGCGGCTCGACACCAAGTCGCCGCTGATTCGCGACGCGACCGACCAGCCCTTCGCCGAGCCGGATTTCCGCAGCCGGTACCGAAGTTCCGGAATGGCCGAAATGCGCCGCCAGTTCCAGGATCTGGCCGCCCTGCATCAGATAGAAGGCGCCCGCGCGGGCCTGGCAGCCGCTGCTCAGCACGTTCAGGACCGCGCGCGCCAGCGCCCGCGACGAACCGGCGGAACGCAGGGCGTGGCGCAGCGCCGCCTGGGACTGGGCTTGCCGGGAGATACGGGTGGCCAGCCTGCGCGCGGCTTCGCCTTCCCGGACCAGGGCGGTCACCCGGTCGGCCACCGCAGCGAGTTCGGCGGGCGCACCGCGAGGCAGTTGGCAGCGCGGGTTCTCGCCACCCCTGCGGCAGGCGCGCTCCAACTCGGCCAATGGGCGGACCGCGCGTGCCGACAATCGCACGGCCAACAGGGAGAACAGCAGGACCATGGCCGGCGGCAGGAACGACGGCAGCGCACCCGGGGCCAGGGCCATGACCAGCGCCAGCGGCGCCGCGGCCGCAAGCGTGAGCCAGAGCCAGAGCGTCCAGCGGAGACTCCGCTGCCGCCGGGCGCCCCGGGGGGTGGATGTGTTCGTGGCCTGGTTTCGGTTCATCTCCCGCCGGCTCCGGACCGCGCCGTGCTTCCCGCACCGGGAAACACGGGCAGGCTCCGGGCCCAACACGGATTCGGCCGGCTACGGCAATGCTTTATCCCGGACCCGGGTTCAACTGCCGGCAACCCGGGCTTCGATCCCCAGCCGTTCCATCTGGCGGTACAGGGTGCTGCGGCTGACGCCGAGACGTCGGGCCGCCTGGGCCCGGTTGCCGCGCGTGGCGGTCAGGGCCGCCAGGATCAGGGCGCGGCCACCGGAACGGACGCCGCCCGGCTCGCCGACCGACGGTTCGACCGCGCCGGCTTCCGGGCCGTCGAGCCGCAGCCGCTGTCCGTCCAGCGCGTCCAGTTCGACCAGGACGCGGCCGCGGGTCACCATCTGCAGGTGCGCCTGCCGGGCCACCATGGCCAGTTCGCGCACGTTGCCGGGCCAGCGATGCCGCTGTACCCGTTCCAGGCTGGCATGGCTGAAATAGGCCGCCAGTTCCACCGGGCGCCCGGCCGCCTCGCCCAGCAGGTGGCGCAGCAGGGGCAGGATGTCGTCGCGGCGATCGCGCAGCGGCGGCAATTTCAACTCCAGGACGCGCAGCCGGTAATAGAGGTCGGCGCGGAAGCGGCCGGCCGCGACCAGCGCGCCCAGATCGGCGTTCGTCGCCGCCACCAGGCGGAGATTGGTGTGCCTCTGGGCGGGATCACCGATGGCCTGGTAGGTGCCGTCCTGCAGCAGGCGCAGCAGACGCGGCTGCAGTTCCAGGGGCAGGTCACCGATCTCGTCCAGGAACAGGGTGCCGCCGTCGGCACGCCCGGCCAGGCCCTGGCCGTCGCCGTCGGCGCCGCTGTAGGCGCCGCGCACGTGGCCGAAGAATTCGCGCGCGAACAGGGACTCGGGCACCGCCGACACGTTGACCGCCACCAGTTCGCGGCCGCGCCGGCGGCTGCTTTCATGCAGCCGCTGCGCGAACAGCTCCTTACCCGTTCCGGTCTCGCCGGTGATCAGCACCGGTTCGTCACTGTCGGCGAAGGCGTCCACCAGCTGGATCAGGTCGCGGAACACGGACGACACGTGCACGATGCGAACCGGCGCCGCGGACACGCTCGTCGGGCGCTGGCCGGTGGCGGGAAGCACCGGCTCCTGGGCCAGGCGCTGGCGCCGATCGGCCACCCGCGCCACCACTTCGCGGGCCCGGCGGATGCCCGCCTCCGACTCGACCCTCAATTGCAGGTGCAGCGCCGCCAGGGCGTCCTGCCAGGCATCCTCGAGGACGGACTGCGGCTCGGCCAGCAGGCCCGATTCCAGGCGCGCCAATCCCGTTTCGGCAGCCACGACCAGTGACAGTGCCAGTTCGTGCTCGGCCCCCACCTCGCGCAGCAGCCGCACCGAATCGTTGATCGCCGACACGGCGGACTCGGGGTCCGCCAGGGTCAGCAGGTTGACCGCCAGCGTACGCCGGATCGCGCCCTCCTCGAACCGGTCGCCCAGCCTCCTGGCCTGACCCAGCGCCTGACGGAGCAGATCGACGGCTTCGCCCGATCGGCCCAGGCGGCCCAGGCACTCGCCCTGCCGGTGGCGGACTTCCATCACGATGTCGCCGTCCGGAGCGATGGCGGCCGCCAGCGTCAGCGCACGGTTGTAGTACCGCCGGGCATGATCGAGCCGCCCTTCGTCGCGCTGGACATCTCCCAGATACTCCAGAGCCAGCGCTTCTTCCCTCGGCAGGGCCAGTTCACCGGCTTGCCGGAACGATTCGAGCAGCTGGGCGCGGGCCGTCGCCAGTTGTCCGCGAAGGCGCAGCACCTGGCCCAGGGCCAGACCGGCCCGGCACAGACTGACGCGGGCGCCGACCTGGGCCAGCAGACGGACCGCGGCCTGCAGTTCCCCCTCGGCGCGATGGAAGCGGCCGCGCTTGTAGGCCGCGATGCCCAGGTTCAGGCGGTTGCCGCCCATGTTCTTGATCATGCCCAGACCGGCGTGGATCTCGTGGGCGCGCCGCCACCAGGTTTCGGCGTCATCAAAGCGGGCTTCGCGGAAAGCAACGATGCCCAGCAGATTCGCCGTGCGCGCTCCCTCGAATTCGCGATCGAGCACGCGGAACAGCGCGAAGGCGGCTTCCGCGTCCTCGCGCGCGCGCCGGGGTTCGCCCAGGTGCGAAAGCGCCAGGCCGCGCAGGTACATGAAGTCGGCGATGCCCGGCGGCAGTTCGCGCCGACGGGCCTCGATCCAGGTGGTGCATTCGGCCACGACACGTGCGTACTCGCCCGCCTTGCAGCCGAACGCCAACTGGATCGCCTCCAGTTCGGGCAGGGCCTCCGGGACCAGGCCCCAACGACCGGCCGACGCCGCCAGGACATCGAACTCGGCGCGCCGGTCGAGTTGGAACAGGCAGCGCGCCGCCAGGACGACGGCATCCCTGACCGTGGGACCGTCGCCGGCGCCCGCGGAAGCGCGCCCGCGCACGACCACGGAGTCCAGGCACTCGCGGGCCCGCTCCAGGGCTTCGGCATGGTCCTCGTCCAGAAAGCTCCGCCACGCCGATTCCCAGCGCGCGGTGTCCAGCCGCTGATCGCCCATGGCGATCGCCGCCGGCGGCGCGGGTTCCACCCGCAGGATCTCAGCGCGCATCGGCGGCCTCCTGCTTGACCACCACCTCGTCGATGATCACCAGGCGGAACGTCAGCAGCCCACCCTGGTTGATGGGGATCAGCAACACGCGGCGCCCGTCGATCACCGGTCCGGGCAACGCAACGCCCTGGATGCCCGGCACGCGCGGATCGTTCTGGTAGTGCTCGCCCTGGCCACCGCCGGAACCGAAGTCGTTGGTGTCGAGCGGGTCGCCTGCCAGATCGTCGCCGCCGTTGTCCGCCGTCATCTGGATGCGCGCCGATACGGACAGTGGCAACAGACAGGCCAGCGGCAGCACCCATGGCAGCAGCCGCAACTTCGGACGCCGTGGTCCGACGTGAATCCTGTGTTTCATCCTGAGGCCTCCCGGGTCTCGCCGGAGTGCAGCGGGTGAGGCGGCGGCGCCCGATGCGCGCCCCGTCACAATCCGGACTGGATAAGGTCGGGTGCCTGAAGCTATGGAGATCGCGACCGGCGGTAAAGTGGGGGCGCCCGGCTCCGCGGCCCCTGTCGCCCAGGGCGCACCCGTGGTACATTGGTCCGGGCATGGAATCCACCAACAGGGAGTGATGGGATGGAATACCGGTTTCTCGGCAAGTCAGGGCTGAAAGTCTCGGCCCTCTCCTACGGATCCTGGGTCACGTTCGGCGATCAGGTGGACACCGATCTGGCCTATCGCTGCATGAGCACCGCCTTCGACGCCGGCGTCAATTTCTTCGACAACGCCGAGGCCTA
>JAIFKS010000011.1 GCA_020049465.1 bacterium
GCGGTGTACTGCCTGATGGAGGGCGTCGCCGAGCGCGACGCCATCGACAGCGTCATGAAGCTGGGCATGGCCCACCCGATGGGGCCGCTGACGCTGGCCGACTTCATCGGACTGGATGTCTGCCTGGACATCATGAACGTGCTGTACGACGGCTTCGGCGACAGCAAGTACCGGCCCTGCCCGCTGCTGCGGCGGATGGTCGATGCCGGGTACCTCGGTCGCAAAAGCGGCCGCGGTTTCTACGAATACGAACCCAAATAGCCCCGCGGGCCCCGAACCCGGCGACAGGAGTCCGACGTGCAGTTCCAGTTCAACGAACAGCAGCGCATGATCCGCGACATGGCGCGTGACTTCGCGAACCGCGTGATCGTCCCGGTGGCGGCGGAACTCGACGCGACCGAGACTTTCCCGAAGGAGATCGTCAGGCAGATGGGCGAGCTCGGCCTGCTCGGCATGAACGTCGAAGAGCAGTACGGAGGCGCCGGACTGGACACGGTCTGCTACGTGGCGGCGATGGAGGAGATCAGCCGGGGCTGTGCCTCGTGCGGGGTCATCATGTCGGTCAACAACAGCCTGGTGTGCTGGCCGCTGGAGACCTATGGCAACGAGGATCAGAAGGCACGGTTCCTGAAGCCGCTCGCGGCCGGGAAGAAGCTGGGAGCGTACTGCCTGAGCGAGCCGGGCGCCGGCACCGACGCCGCCAACCAGCGCACGACGGCGAAGAAGGAAGGCGACCACTGGGTCCTGAACGGGATGAAGAATTTCATCACCAACGGGGCCAACGCCGACCTCCTGATCGTGTTCGCGCAGACCGATCCGGCGATCAGGCACAAGGGCATCCGCGCCTTCATTGTCGAAGCGACCAGCGAGGGGTTCTCGGTCATCCGCAAGGAAGAGAAGATGGGCATCCGCGCCTCGGACACGGCGCAACTCGCGTTCGACAACGTGATCGTACCGGACGACCAGGTGCTGGGTCCCCCGGAGTCGGGCTTCAAGATCGCCATGAGCACGCTCGACGGCGGGCGCATCGGCATCGCCAGCCAGGCCCTCGGCATCTCGGCTGCGGCCTACGAGGCTGCGCGCGTCTACAGCACGCAGCGCGAGCAGTTCGGGAAGCCCATCTGCGAGTTCCAAGCCATCCAGTGGAAGATCGCCGACATGGCCACCCGGCTGGAGGCGGCGCGGCTGTTGACCTACCGCGCGGCCTGGGCCAAGGACCAGGGCGGGCGCTACAGCGAGGAGTCGGCCATGGCCAAGCTGTACGCCAGCGAGGCCAGCCACTTCATCACGAACGAGGCCGTGCAGATCTTCGGCGGCAACGGCTACTCGAAGGAGTACCCGGTCGAGCGCCACTTCCGCGACGCCAAGATCACCGAGATCTACGAGGGCACCAGCGAAGCCCAGCGCATGGTGATCTCGTCGATGGAACTGAAGAAGTAGTCCGGGGGGCGGGAGGCCAGCCGGCCTTCCGCCCGTCCGATGCCCCGGGGCGCCGCTCGCCCCCTCATCGCCGGGGCGGACCGCCGCACGCGATCACCACGGCCGAACACCCTGGAGAACGGCATGCCGACGTCCTGTCGCGTCGTCCGCGCATTTCCGCCCCCCCGCCTGCTTCTGTCGGTCCTCTGGGCGTTGGGCGCACTGACCGCCGATGCGGCGTTCGCGGCGCCGCCCGCGCCCGTGGCCGCACCGCTGAACCAGGGCCTGAGCGGGTTGGAGCCGTCGGCGTTGTTCGTCGGTGCGGTGTTCGATCCGTCGGTCCCCACGCAGCGCGAAGTCACGGGCGTCGGCCCGGCCGAACGCGCGCTGCGTCCGGAAGAGGTTCTCGCCTGGTTCCGCGCGCTCGACGAGGCTTCGCCGCGTGCGAAGCTCATCGAAATCGGACGCACGTTCGAGGATCGTCCCCTGGTCCTGCTGGCCGTCTCCGACGAGGCGACGATCGCCGGGCTCGAAGCCTTCCGTCTCGAGCACCTGGCGCGGCTGGACCCCCGCCGGGCGCCGGCGCCGGGCGCCGTGCCCCTGTCGGACGCCAAAGCCGTCGCCTGGCTGGCCTACGGCATCCATGGCGACGAACTGAGCAGTACGGATGCCGCCTGCGCCCTGGCCGGCTGGCTCGTGGCGGGCACCGACGCGAAGGCCGAAGCCCTGCGCCGCGATCTGGTCATCCTCATCGACCCCAGCGAGAATCCGGACGGCCGCGCGCGGTATCTGGCGCAGATCCAGTCGTTCGCGCACCAGTCGGCCAATCCCGACCAGGACGATCTGTCGCACACCGGCGTCTGGCCGTGGGGGCGGGGCAACCACTACCTGTTCGACATGAACCGCGACTGGATCTCGATGCGCCTGCCGGAAAGCGTGCGCGCGCGAGAGATCGCCGGCTGGCTCCCGCAACTGCTGGTCGACAGCCACGAGATGGGCGCGGACGACAGCTACCTGTTCCCGCCGGCGCGGCACCCGTTCAATCCGCACCGGCCGCTGACGGTGCGCAAGTGGGAGAAGGTGTTCTCCGACGAGCAGGCAGGCGCCCTGGACACCAGGGGCTATCCCTATTTCTCGGGCGAGTGGAACGAGGAGTTCTTCCCCGGCTACGGCTCGTCCTGGGCCGCCTACCACGGCGGCATCGGCGTTTTGTACGAGATGTCGCGCACGGCCGGCACCACGGTGCGCAAGCGCGACGGAACCGTGCGCACGTTCGCGCAGGCAGTCGAACATCAGGTCATCTCGTCGCTGGCCAATCTGGAATCGCTGCGTTCGCGTCGCGCGGAAATCCTGGCCGACCATCGCGCCGCCCGCGCCGAGGCGGTGGCCCTCGGCGGCCGCGGCGACTGCCGGGCCTGGCTCTTCACCGACGATCCGCGGCACCCTGATCGCCTGCCGGATCTGGCCGGGTTGCTGGCGGCCCAGGGCGTCGAAGTGCAGACGCTCGGCGGCAGCCGGGATCTGACCGCGACGGTGACCGACGCGCGCACGGGACTTCGTGAAGCGCGCACGTTGCGGCCCGGCGCCCTGCTGGTGCGTCTGGACCAGCCGGCGGGCCTGCTCGCGCGCGCCCTGCTGGACCCGCATGTGCCGATGAACGCCGGGTTCTTCCGCGACGAACGCGAATACCTCGAAAAGGAGAAGGGCAGCCGGCTGTACGACACGACCGCTTGGTCGCTGCCGCTGTTGCGCGGCGTGCCGGCGGCCTGGTCCGGTGTCCCGCCCAAGGGGGACTGGCGGCCATGGACCGCCATTCCCGTTGCGGCTGCGGCGGTGCCGACCGGGCCCTGGACCTCGCTGGTGATCGACGGCGACCCCGACGCCAGCGGCCGTCTGCTGGCCGAGCTCCTGCAGAAGGGCGTGACCGTGCGCGTCGCGCACAAGCCCTTCGAGATGGAGGGCCGAGCCTATGCGGCCGGCGCGCTGGTCATCCGCCGCGAGGGGAATCTGCCGGATCTCGACGAAGTGCTCGCGGGCCTGGAGACCCGGGCGCCGATGCAGGCCATCTCGACCTCGCGTTCTGGGTCCGGTCCCGACCTGGGCGGCGCCGAATTCGATGTGCTGGTCGCGCCGCGGGTCGGCGTCCTGGCCGGGATGCCGGTCTCGCCGGACGACTATGGCCACGTCTGGCATCTGCTCGACCAGGAACTGGGGCTGCGATTCAGCAGTCTCGATGCCGGTCGTTTCGAGCGTGTCGACCTTTCGCGCTACAACGTGCTGGTCTTCCCGCCGATCCGCGGCGGCACCGGTATGTACCGACAGGTGCTGGGTGCGGACGGGCTGCAGCGTCTGCGCGGCTGGATCGAGGCCGGGGGAACGGCCATCGGCTTCGAGGGCGGCGCGCGGTTGCTGGCGGACTCGACGCTGGCCCTGACCGAGGCCCGGTTCCGCGCCGAAGCGCTCGAGTCGTACCCGCCGCCGGTCTGGTCCATCCCCGCGGTCATGGCCGAACGGGCCGGCCGGCACCCGGCTACGGGCCTGCGGCCGGCCGCGCCGGCCAAGCCCGGCCCGGAGGCGGTCCGCAGCGCGGCGGACGACCCGACGGGCCGTCGCGCCTCGCCCTACGACGTCGCGCCGATCCTGGGTCCGGGCGCCGCGCCGTTCGCCGCCGGCGTGCCTCAGGGCACGCCTCTGGGGGGAGCGCCGCGCCGGATGGACGACTGGCTGCACGATACGTTGCCGGCCGGCCGCAAGGAAGCCGGGGCGGCCGATCGCGCACGCGCCGACGAGCGCCTGCGTCGATTCATGCCGCAGGGCGCGCTGCTGCGTGCACAGCTGGATCCGGAGGAATGGCTGGGCTTCGGCCTGGACTCCGAGATCACGGTTCTCTTCGGCGCCGATGACGCGCTGATCGCCCGGGCTCCGGCCACGGCGGCCGTCCGGTTCCCGGATATCGACCAGCTGCACCTGGGTGGCCTGTTGTGGCCGGAGGGCGCCGCCCGGCTGGCGCGCACGGCCTACGCCACGCGGGAGTCGGTCGGCCGCGGCCAGGTCATCCTGTTCGCCGGATCGCCGGCCTGGCGGCGCTGGCTGCGCGACAGCGAGCGGCTGCTCGTCAACGCCATCCTGCTGGGACCGGGGCTGGGCACGCGCTGGTCGACGCCCTGGTAAGCAGCGCCGAATCGACGACCGCGGCGGCTTGGGTTGCCGCGGACCGCGGGCTATCTTGGCTGCCGATATTCCGCTGGCCGACCAGTGCAGCGGCTGACGTTCAATGACCGGGAGCGACCGATGGACTTCGAACTGAACGAGAACCAGAAGATGTTCCGTGACATGGTGCGGGACTTCACGCGCCAGCACATCGCGCCTATCGCGCACAGGATGGATGTCGAAAGCGACATGCCCGACAACCTGATCGCCGCGTTGCGCGAGGCGGGGTTCTTCGGCCTGACGTTCCCGCAGGAATTCGGAGGGATGGAGGTCGACACTCTGACCTACGGGCTGGTGGTCGAAGAGCTGTCGAAGGCCAGTGCCGGCGTCAGCGTGATGTTGACCGTGCACAACAGCGTCGGCTCGTACCCGGTGGCCCTGTTCGGCACCGACGAAGTGAAGCAGAGGTTCCTGCCGCGCATGGCGGCGGGCGAGATCGCCGCCTTCTGCGTGACCGAGCCCGGCGCCGGCTCCGACGCGTCGTCGCTGGCGACCACGGCGCGCCGCGACGGCGACCACTATGTGCTCAGCGGCAGCAAGTCGTTTGTGACGAACGGCTCCCGCGCCGCGTTCTACGTGATCCTGGCGCGGGAGCCGGGCACGCACGGGAACAAGGGCACGCATGCCTTTCTGGTCGAGCGCGACACGCCCGGACTGACGGTCGCCAAGAAGGAAGACAAGATGGGCCTGCGCGCCAGCGACACGGCCGTCATCGACCTTGACGAAGCCCGCGTGCCGGTGTCCCATCGGCTGGGCGACGAGGGCGCGGGCCTGAGGGTCGCGTTGACGGCGCTCGACGGAGGGCGCATCGGCATCGCCTTCCAGGCCCTGGGCATCGGCCAGGCCTGCCTGGACGCGTCCATCGCCTACGCCAAGACTCGCGAGCAGTTCGGACAGACCCTCGCTTCGCAGCCGGTCATCGCCCACAAGATCGCCGACATGGGCACCGAACTGGAGGCCGCGCGCCTGCTGTCCTACCATGCCGCCTGGCTGAAGGACAACGGACGTCCGCACACACGTGAAGCGGCGATGGCCAAACTCATGGCCAGCGAGGCGGCCGGCCGCGCCGCCGACGCCGCGGTGCAGATCCACGGCGGCTACGGTTTCTGCAAGGAGTACGACGTCGAGCGCTACTACCGCGATGTTCGCGTCACACGCATCTACGAGGGCACCAGCGAGATCCAGCGCCTGGTCATCGCGCGGAAACTGCTGGCGGGGAAATAGGCGGGCGGTCGCCTTTGCGTTTCGCATGGACGACGTGTCGCCTCATTCGACCAGCGCGAGCTTCCGGGTGCGGCTCTCCCTGCCCTGGGTCAGCCGACAGAGATAGACGCCGGCCGGATCGGCCGACCAGTTTAGTTCCGTGCCGCGGTTGAAGGGATTGGGCACGTTCTGCCCGAGCCGCAGGAGCGTGACCGGCGGCGTGCTGCCGGTCGTCGTCGGTTCGAGGCGATGGATGCTTCCGCCTCCGTGATCCAGGATGTAGAGCTCGCCGTCACTGTCCTGCCCGAAAGCCGAGATCGACGTGTAGCCGCCGGCTGGTGTCAACGGGGCTGTCCAGTCGGTCACCATGCCCGGCCCCCCCGTCGCCGTCCACCGCAACCCCCAGATCTGGCAACTGCAGTAGTCCGCGAAGAAATAGGTGCCCTGCAATTCCGGGATCGCTTCGCCCCGGTAGACGTAGCCGCCCGAGATCGAGCAGCGGAAAGGCGAGCCGCCGTGGGTGTACTGGTGGATCGGAAGCGTCAGCGTGCCGTCGTTGCACCTCGTAGCCGGATTGAAACAGGCGTCACCCTCCATCAGCCGCCAGCCGTAGTTGAGCCCGCCGGTGCCGACCGGCGTGGCGTCGATCTCCTCGAGCGTGTTCTGGCCGACGTCGGCGACGTAGAGGTCCCCGCTCAGGCGATCGAACGAGAAGCACCAGGGATTGCGCAGTCCCAGGGCCCAGATCTCGTCGCGCGGCGGTGCGCCGATGTACGGGTTGCCGGCAGCCGCCACGTATCCGATTCCCGAGACGTCCAGCCGCAGCAATTTGCCCAGCAGTGATTGCCCGTTCTGCGCGCGGTTGCCCGGATCGCCGGCGCTGCCGCCGTCGCCCAGCCCGAAGTAGAGCATCCCGTCCGGCCCGAACTCCAGATGCCCGCCGTTGTGGTTGCTGAACGGCTGGTCGATCGTCAGCAGCGTGACGCCGCTCGCGGCGTCGGCGCGGTCCGGGTCGGCGCTCACCAGGTAGCGGGCAAGGCGCGTGTCGCCGTCCAGGCCGGTGTGGTCGACGTAGAATCGTCCGGATGTCGCATAGTCCTGGGGAAAGGCCAGGCCGAGCAGACCGCGTTCGCCGTCCGCCGCGATGATTCCGGAAAGATCCAGGAAGACCCCGCGATCGGTACCGTCGCGGTCGAACACGCGGATCCGGCCCGTCTGTTCGACCACGAACAGCCGCGCGTCGCCCGGCGGGGCCACCAACCGGACCGGCTTCTCGACTTCGCCGACCACCAGTCGGGCGGTCACCTGCGCGGTCGTCGGCCCGGCCGCCGACAACAGCAACAGGGCAGCCAGCATGTTCAGCGCGTGCCGGTCGAACGGGGTTCCAGGGCGTCTATGAAGCAATAGCGACAGGCAGGACATGTCGCACCTCGTGGCTGTCGGGTGAATGCAGCTTCAGGAAGTCATGATACCGGGGCCGTTGCGCGTCGGCAACGCGGCCGGCCGGCCGGTTCAGTGCACGGAGAGTTCCCAGGCCCAGTTCGCAGCCAGCAGCAGCAGGACCAGCCAGCGCAGGGCCTTCACCGCGCCGCGGCTCAGATCCAGTGAGCGCCGCCACCTGGGCACGAAGGTGGCCGCCACCGCGTACAGGCACCACAGTCCACCGCCGAGCGCCACCAGGGTCAGCAGAGGGTTGGCCGTCAGCGCGGCCGGCAGGCGGCCCTCGGCCAGACGGATCGCCGCCAGCGTCCCGCCGCAGGTGGGGCAGGCGATGCCTACGCCTTCGCGCAGCGCGCAGTGGGCGCTGCGGAGCAGCAGGTCGGCGTTGACGCGGGCCAGCGTGGCGAACATCACCGCCATCATCAGCAGTGGGAAAGCCAGCAGGCGGGGAAACGGTGAACGTTCGGGCGCCAGACGCGCAGGTGTGGTCACTGCAGGCCCATCAGTGCCAGCATCACCACCGCACCTATCGTCGAGGCACAGATCAGAGCGGGCGCCAGCACCGCTACCATCGCACGCCAGGGATCGGTGCCGTGGATGCTGTACAGTCCGATCACATCGATCGCCAGTTCCCACAGCAGGGCGACCAGGCCGCCGCAGAACGGCAGCAGGGCCAGCACGCCGGCCGCCTGGCCGTAGGCCGCGACCCGGAAGGTAGCCTCGAATCCCAGCTGGTTGCCGCCCAGCAGCATCAGCATCAGGTGCATCAGCGCCGCCCGCACGAACACCGCGATGGCCACCGTCAAGGGGCTGCCCACGAAGGCGAGGAACGACCAGAGTGGACCGCGGAAAGCATCGCCCAGATCCTCGGCCACCAGCACCTGCAGTGAACTGCCGGCGAGCGACCACATCCACCCCAGGAACGCGGCCGTCACGCCCAGGATCAGCGCGTACAGCAGCGGCTGGGTCAGGCCCACGCGCGACGGCATGCGATGGAAGAACTTCTGCGGGGACATCAGCACTTCGCGCGTGGTCAGGTAGAGCGCGTTGAGGAATCCGAACTGTTCCCGGCGTTCCCACGGACACAGTTGGAGTCCTTCGGGGCCCTTCTCCTGGAAGCCGCCGTAACCGCCGTAGCCGTTATCGCCGTCGTGATCGCGCGGTTCCACAGGTTTCCCCTTCGCCAATCCAGGAATTCATCCAGCCGATGGTGACCCCTCTTGCCGGCGGCCGCGTCGGCACCGATCCAGACCCAGTACGGCGGAACGCGGTGCTTCGTTGCAGCGACCGTCCAATCAGACGCTGGTGGGGCTTCATCCCGCCAGAACGCCGGTCTCGCCCTCGCTGCGGGCCACGACCACCGCCACACAGGTGTCGCTGAACACGTTAACCGTGGTGCGGCACATGTCCAGCACCGGATCGATCGCCAGGATCAGCGCGATGCCCTCGAGCGGCAGTCCGGCCGCTTCCAGCACGATCGACATCATGACCAGTCCGGCCGCGGGAATCCCGGCCGCGCCGATGCTCGCCAGCAGGGCCGTCAGCACCACCACGAACTGGACCCCGAACCCCAGATCGATGCCGTAGGCCTGGGCGATGAACATGGCGGCCACGCATTCGTACAGCGCGGTGCCGTCCATGTTGATGGTCGCGCCCAGCGGCAGCACGAAACTCGTCACCCGGTTGCTGACGCCGGCGCGGTTCTCCACGCATTCCATGGTCAGGGGCAGCGTGGCGGAACTGCTGCGGGTGGAAAACGCGGTGAGAAGGGCCGGCGCGACGGCGCGCATGTGACGAAGTGCCGGCAGTCGGCCGACCACGCTCACCAGCAGCGGCAGCGTCACGAAGGCATGCAGCGTGAGCGCGCCCAGTACCACGAGTCCGTAACGCGCCAGCGGCCCGAAGGCCGCGAAGCCGCTGGTAGCGGTGATCTGCGCCACCAGCGCGAAGATGCCCACGGGAGCCGTGGCCATGACCCAGCCGGTGACTTTCATCATGGCGGCCAGCAGGCTCTCCCAGAAGCCGAGTTGCCGCAGGCGCATTTCTTCCGGCAGGGCCGCGACGCCCAGACCGAGGATGATGCAGAAGAAGATCAGGGCGAGCATGTCGCCCGCGGCCGCGGCGGCCAGGGGATTGTCCGGCACCATCCGCTGGACAATGCCGATGATGTCGCCGGCGCCGCGCTCTTCCAGCCCGGCCGCCAGGTCGGCCACCGGCGCGGTCAGCCCCAGGCGCGCGGCCACCGGACCTTGAGCGTCCACGCCCGGCCGCACCAGGTTGACCAGCAGCAGGCCCGTCAGGATGGCGATCAGGCTCGTGGCGATGTACCAGGAGAAGGTCTTGGCGAAGAGCCGGCCCAGCCCGCGGCCGGCGCCGATGCCCGCCACGCCGGCGATGATCGACGCCGCCACCAGCGGCACGATCACCATTTTCAGGCCGCGCAGGAACAGCGAGCCGACGAAAGCGAACGCGGTGACCGGCTCGAAGCCGCCGGGCGTTGCCGAGCCCTGGGGCCACAGCAGGCCGGCGCCGACGCCGAGCAGCAGGGCGATCAGGATCTGCCAGTGGAGGTCCAGACGGCGGCGCATGCGACTCCAGATCGGGCGCGGGGATGAAAGATGCCGTGGCGCGCAGTCTACCGACTGGCGGCCGCCGGCTCAAGGTCCAAAACCCGTGCACGCCGTGCGGTTGGCAGCTTCGGCGCCCCATGCTACGATTGCCGGGCCATGGCCCCGGCGCGCGTTGCCGGGGCTGCCGATCCGGCGGCCCTGCCGCCGCCAAAGGAGCCGTTCATGCGCTTTTCCGTCGCCGATTCCCGTTTGGCCGCCACCGCCGCCGATCTGGTCGTGATTCCCGTCTTCCAGGCCGGGGACGCTCCCGACTTCGCCGCCGCCCTGGCGGCGCTGGCGCGTTGCGGGGGGGTGGCCGCCGGCGTGCGTTCGGGAGGCCGCCGCGCGCGCAAGGCGACTCCCGCTCCGGCCGACGTCCTGGCCGGCTCGGGTTTCACCGCCAAAGCCGAGGCCCTGTTGCCGGTGGCCCGGGGCGATGGCGGCTGGGCGCTGCTGGTGGGCATGGGACCGGCCGACAAGGTCGGGCTCGAAACGGTGCGACGGGCAGCCGGCCGGTCCGCGGCGCGCGCCGCCGACATGAAGATCGCCCGCCTGCAGATCGCGCTGCCGGCGCCCGGAGTCTTGCCGTTCGACGACACGGCCCTGGCCCGCTGCTGGGCCGAGGGCGCCGAACTGGCGCTCTCGCCGGTCGGGGCGCTGAAATCGGGCAAGGCAGCCCGGCAGCCGGCCACGCCCGCCCGGGTGACGCTGGTCGGTGCGGGCAATCGCCACGCGGCGCTGCGCCTGGGGCTCACCGAAGCGAGCGCCTTCAGTGCCGGCTGCCTTCTGGCCCGCGAACTGGTGAACCTGCCGCCGAATCTCCTGACCCCCGCCGCCCTGGCCCGCCACGCGCGCGCCATGTCCCGTCGCGAGGGCCTGACCTGCCGCGTGCTGGGTCCGGCCCGCCTGCGCCAGCTGCGCATGGGCGGCCTGCTGGGCGTGGGGCAGGGCAGCCCGAATCCGCCGCAGCTGATCGAGATCCACTGGCGCCTGCCCCGTCGCGGCCGCAAGCCCCTGCCGAAGGTGACGCTGGTGGGCAAGGGCATCACGTTCGACGCCGGCGGCATCTCGCTCAAGCCGGCCGCAGGCATGGAGCTGATGAAGTCCGACATGGGCGGCGCCGCCGCCGTGCTGGGCGCGGCGCTGATCGCCGCGCGCCTTCGGTTGCCGCTGGATCTGACGGTGATCGTGCCGACGGCCGAGAACATGCCCGACGGCCGCGCGGTGCGGCCGTCGGACATCGTCACCATGGCCAGCGGCCAGACGGTCGAGATCCTGAACACCGACGCCGAAGGTCGTCTCATCCTGGCCGACGCCCTGTGGTACGCCGCGCGCGGCAAGCCCGACCATATCATCGACGCCGCCACGCTGACCGGAGCCTGTGTCGTGGCGCTGGGCAACCACTTCGCCGGGCTGATGGGCAACAGCGCCGAACTGATGGACACGCTGAGCCAGGCCGGGGGCGAGACGTTCGAACGCGTGTGGCAACTGCCGGTCATCCAGGAGCATCGCGACGAGATGGTCGGCAGCCTGAGCGACCTGAAGAACCTGGGCGACGGGCGCGACGGCGGCGCGTTGACGGCCGCGGCCTTCCTGTCGCATTTCGTGGCCGACGAGACCCCGTGGGCGCACCTGGACATCGCCGGTGTCGCCTGGGCGGCGAAGCCGACCGCGACCTGTCCGCGCGGAGCGACGGGCTTCGGCGCCCGGCTGATCGCCCGCGCGCTGCAGATCCTTGTCGACTGAGGTTCCCATGCCGGGCGTTGGCGCCGCGGCGACCCTGGCGGCGCTGACGCGCCGTCGCGTAGCGGCGACCATCACGGCGCTGGCGGTGCCGCTCGTGCTCACCCAGCTCGCGGCGACGCTGATGGGGCTGGTCGACGCCTTCATGGTCGGCCGGCTCGGCGGCCCGGCACTGGCCGCGCTCGGCCTCGCCACGCTGCTGTTCTCGGTGCTGGCGATGAGCCTCAAGGCCGTGGATGTCGCCTGCCAGACGTTCACCGCCAGACGTGTCGGTGAAGGCCGTGACGACCAGGTGGGCACGGTCCTGGCAACGGCGCTGACCGTCGTTCTGGTCCTGGGCGCGGCGGCGTCGTGGCTGGGCATGCGGTGGCCCGACCAGATGATGCGGCTGGTGACACGCGACCCGGAAGTCGACCGGCTGGGCGCCGGCTATCTGTACTGGCGAAGCATCGGCCTGGTGCCGCTGCTGGTCTTCTTCCAGTTCAAGGCGATGGGTGACGGCGTCGGCTGGACGCGTGTCGGCATGGTCGCCGGGCTGGGCATGAACCTGCTCAACGTCGTGCTGAACTGGCTGCTCATCTTCGGCCATGCCGGTCTGCCGGCGATGGGTGTGGCCGGAGCGGCCCTGGCCAGTTCGCTCAGTTCGGCGCTGGCGGCCGTGGCGCTGATCGCGGTCTACCTGCGCCGCGGACCCCGGCGGCGATTTCGCCTGCTGGCGCGCGGGAATTTCCATCGCGAGCTGGTGCGCCCGTTCCTGGTCATGGCCTGGCCGCCGACGGTGCAGACCCTGGGCATCGTGCTGGCCCTGATGGCGTTTTACGTTATTCTGGGCGGGATCTCGACCGCGACGCTGGCCATCGGGGCGGTGGTCCTGCGACTGGCTTCGGTCAGCTTCATGCCCGGCATCGGCGTCGGCGCCGCGGTGCAGACGATGGTCGGCCAGGCTCTGGGCGCCGGCGACCCGCGCGGAGCCCGCCGCGCCGCGTGGACGGGCCTGGGCCTGTCCATGCTGATCATGGGCGCGTTCGGAACGATCTTCGTCCTCCTGCCGGCGCCCCTGCTGCGCCTGTTCGTCCCGGACGAGGCCCTCGTGCGGGCCGGCGTGCCGGCGCTGCGGCTGATCGGCCTCGCCCAGTTGATCGATTCGGTCGGCCTGACGCTGGCGGGCGCCCTGCGCGGGGCGGGACGCACGCGGGCGGTCATGCTCGTGGACGTCGTGGCCGGCTTCGCCCTGATGCCGCCGTTGGCCTGGCTGTTCGGGATCATGCTCGGCGGCGGCCTGCTGGGCGCGACCTGGGCGCTGGTGACCTGGTTCACGCTGTACGCCGCGGGCATGCTGGTCCTGTTCCTGCACCCGCGCTGGCACGAGGTGACGCTTTGATCGAGGACCCCTCCGCGGATCCCGGCGCCGGCATGCCGGCCCGCCCTGTACTGTCGGTGCGCGAGTTGAACGAGAGCATCGCGGGCGCGCTGCAGGCGGCCTTCCCGCGCACGGTATGGGTGCGCGGCGAGGTCCAGCGCCTGCCGCACGACGCCGCGACGCGCCAGCACGTGTATTTCGAACTGCACGAGACCGGCCGCAGCGGCGCCGCCGAATATGCGGTGTCCGTCTCGCTGATGGGGTGGGACCGGCAGAAATTCGGGCTCACTCGTTTCCTCGACGGAACCGACCGCGACCTGCAGCTGGCCAACCAGCTGGAGGTGTGTCTGGAATGCCGCGTCGACTTCTACCCGAAGTTCGGCAAGCTCACGCTGAAGATCGTCGGCATCGATCCGACGTTCTCGCTGGGCCGGCTCGAGGCGCGCCGGCGCCAGACGCTGGCCCATCTCGAGCAGGCCGGGCTGCTGGAGGCGAACGCGCGGCTCCCGCTGCCCGAACTGCCGCTGCGCGTCGGTCTGATCACCGCGCGCGGCAGCGCCGCCGAACTGGATTTCCTGACCGGCCTGGACGCCAGCCCCTGGGGCTTCCGCGTGGTGGCCCGCGGCGCGCGCATGCAGGGCGAACAGCTCGAGGCCGAGGTCATCGCGGCGCTGCGCCACCTGCAGGGCGAAGCGGTGGACGTCATCGTGATCACGCGCGGCGGCGGTTCCCGCGCGGACCTGAGCTGGTTCGACCAGCGCGATCTGGCGGTGGCCATCGCCACCTGCCGCGTGCCGGTGATCACGGCGATCGGTCACGAGATCGACCGCTCGATCGCCGACGCGGTGGCGCACCACGCCTGCAAGACGCCGACCGCCGCGGCATCCTTCCTGGTCGAACGGGTGGACGAGGCAGCGGCCCGCGTGAACGATGCCGCCCGCCAACTGGCCCGTCTCGCCGAGAGCCTGCTTCAGGAGGCCGGCGCGCGACTGGTTTCGACCGGACGTCTGGAACGGGCCGTGCGCGCCGTGCTGGGCGACGGCCGGCTCCAGGTCCAGCGTGACGCGACGCGTCTGCAGGGCGCCGTGTCCGGCCGTCTGGCGGCCGCGGGCGCCCGGCTGGCCGACCGGCGCGCGAGCGTCGCACAGGCAGCCACCGCGGCGCTGGCGCGACGACGCGACCGTCTGGCAGCGGCGCCGGCGCGGCTGTCCGCCGGCGTGGCCGCGCGCCTGCTCGCGGCGCACCGCGGCGAGGCGGCGCAGGTCGCCCGCCTGGACCGGGAAACCCGCCGCACGCTGGTGGACCGGGACCGTAGACTCGTTTCGCTGGCCACGCAGGCGCGGTTGCTGGATCCGGCCCGCCTGCTCGCCCGCGGCTACACGATGACGACCGCGGCCGATGGCCGCATCCTGACGCGCGCCGCGGCGGCGCAGGCCGCCGGCACGCTGCTGACCCGTTTCAGCGACGGCGTGGTGGCCAGCCAGGTACTTCCCGCACCCGGCCCCGCGGCGGGCGGCGAACCCAGCAAAGGAGCCCGTGTTGGCGGAAAAAAAACCAAATCCGAAACGAACCCCGGCCAGGAGCCTCTCTTTCGGTGAGGCCGTGGCCGAGGTCGAAGAGATCCTCTCCGGACTCGAAGAGGATGCCGTGGACATCGACCGCCTCGGCGACGAAGTGGCGCGCGCCGTCGAACTGATCCAGGTCTGCCGCGAGAAACTGGAAAAGACGGACCGCGAGGTCCGCGACCTGGTGGCGGGGCTGCAGTCGGCGCCCGCCGAAGACGGGAACGGCGAAGCCTGATGGAGCCGTTGATCCACGTCCGCGATCTGTGCAAGGACTACCGGCTGACCGACCGCCGCGAAGGTGTGCGCGGCGGTCTGCATGATCTGATCAGTCCCCGCCGCCGCCTGCTGCGCGCGGTGGACAATGTCTCGTTCTCGATCGCGCCCGGCGAGATGGTCGGCTACATCGGCGCCAACGGCGCCGGCAAGTCCACCACCATCAAGATGCTCACCGGGATCCTGACGCCGTCCGCCGGCGAGGTGACCGTCGGGGGCATGGTGCCGTGGCGGCAGCGCCAGCAGTACACGCGTCACATCGGCGTGGTCTTCGGCCAGCGCACGCAGCTCTGGTGGGACCTGGCCGTCGTCGAATCGTTCCGACTGCTGAAGAAGATCTACGAGGTGGATGACGCCACCTACGATCGCCAGATGAAGCTGTTCGACGAACTGCTGGACACCGGCAAGCTGCTCAGCCAGCCGGTGCGCAAGCTCTCGCTGGGACAACGTATGCGCTGCGACCTGGCGGCCGCGCTGCTGCACCGGCCGCGGGTGTTGTTCCTGGACGAGCCGACCATCGGCCTTGACGTCGTCGGCAAGGGAAACATCCGCGAGTTCCTGCGCGGCATCCAGGAGCGCGAGGGCGTGACGGTGATCCTGACCACGCACGATCTGGGCGACATCGAACAGCTCTGCCGCCGCGTGATCATCATCGACCAGGGACGCGTCCACTTCGACGGCGAACTGGCGGAACTGCGCCGGCGCGTGGGGCAGAGCGTGCGCCTGTCGGTGGACCTGCACGAACCGACGGACAGCGAAGCGCTGGCGGCCGTCACCGCCGGATTGCCGGTCGTCTGGGATGCGCAGCAGGGCCTGCGCCACGTGGCCCGCTTCAACCGCGTCGAAGTCCGCGCGGCCGATGTCATCCGTCTGGTCGTCAACGACCGCCCGGTGCAGGACCTGCACCTGGCCGAGCAGCCCATCGAGGATGTCGTTCGCGAGATCTACCGCCAGGCCGCCGCGGGCGGCGACAAGTGAACGCCGCGGGCCTGGATGCGGCCGCCGGTCGCCTGGCGCCCTGGCGCCGCACCCCGACGGGATCGCTGGGCCTGTACGGCCATTTCGTGCGTCTGGCCTTCCTGAAATTCCTGGCCTACCGCCTGCGCTACTACACGGGCGTGTTCAGCTACACGATCTTCGTGGCCGGGCACTACTATCTCTATCTGGCGCTCTACGCCGGCCGCGCCGCCGACGGCCTGTCCGCCACGGTGGGCGGCCTGACCGTGCGCGAGATGGTGACCTACGTGGCCATCAGCTGGATCGGACGCAGCCTCTACTTCAACAACATCTCGCGCGATCTGGCCCGGATGGTGACCGAGGGCGAGATCGCCATGCACCTGATCAAGCCCTTCCATCTGCAATCGGTGATGATGTTCGAAGCCGTGGGCGAGGCCGGATTCCGGCTGATCATGTTCACGGTACCCATCATGCTGGTCGTGGTGCCGCTGTTCGGGGTGGGCGCGCCGGCCGGTGCAGCCGCACTGGCCTGGACGCTGGTGAGCTTCACGCTGTCGCTGATCATCTACAGTCAGCTCGGATTCCTGGTCGGGTGCCTGGCCTTCGCCATGAAGAACATCCAGGGCGTGCTGCGCGCGCAGATGGTGGGCATGGATTTCCTGACCGGGGTGATCGTGCCGTTCACCTTCTTTCCCGGCTGGTTCCAGACGGTGGTCGCCTGGCTGCCCTTCCAGTGCATCAGCTACGTTCCGGTGATGATCTATCTTGGCAAGCGCACCGGACCGGACCTGGTCTCGGGCCTGCTGCTGCAGAGCGCGTGGGCCGTGGGCTTGACCGTCGCGGCGCGGCTGGTGTGGCGGTTCGCCATCCGCCGCGTGACGGTGCAGGGAGGCTGAGATGGAAACCCCGACACGCTTCGCCTCCGGCAGCGACCGCTCGAAGGTGGCGCGTCTGGCCTGGCAGGGCCGGATCTTCGGCGCCTATTTCGTGCAGTTCCTCAAGATGCGTCTGGCCTACCGCATGGACTTCTTCATCGACACGCTGGCCGTCGGTTTCAGCCTGCTGATCCAGCTGGCGGTGCTGGGCGTCCTGTTCAGCAAGGTGCGTGAACTGGACGGCTGGAGCTTTCCGCAGGTGCTGTTCATCTACGGCTTCAGCCTGGTTCCCCTGGGTCTGTTCAACCTGGTCAGCGTCAATCTCTACGGGTTCGCCGACGAGTACCTGATCGGCGGGCGCTTCGACCGGGTGCTGCTGCGCCCGGTCGGCAGCCTGGCTCAGGTGATCTTCGAGTCGTTCAACGTGTCGGGTCTGAACGAGATCTTCCTGGGGCTGGCGGTGATGGCGCACGCCAGCTGGAAACTCGGCGCCGATTTCGGGGTAATAGACCTCTTGGCCCTGCTGTTCCTGGCGCCGGGGGCGGCGCTGGTGTATCTGGGCGTTTTCCTGGCCATCACTGCGGTCAGTTTCTGGGTCGAGGACAAGATGGGGTTGGCGCCGCCGGTCTATAACCTGATCCGGTTCAGCCGTTACCCCATCACGATCTACAGTTTGCCGGTGCGGATCTTCCTGACGTTCGTGCTGCCGTTCGCCTGGGTGGCGTTCTATCCGGCGGCCTGGTTCGTGGGGGGGCCGGAACTGGCGAAAGTGGCGTTGGCCACGCCCCTGGTCGGGGTGGTGGTGTTCACGGGAGCGGCTCTGATGTGGCGGCGGGGTGTCCGCAACTACGTCAGCACCGGCAGTTGAGCAGGGCACGCGGGCCATTCAGCCCGTGCCCGAAGAAAGGGTCTGCAATGTCTGAACAGATGACGCCGCGGGGCGCGAAGTCGCTGGTCCTGGCCCTGACCGCCGCATTGGCGCTGGCGGCGGCCCAACCGGCGGCCGCCTCGATCTGGTGCGGCGAGAACGGGACGATCCGCTTCATGTTCGCGGCGGGGGACTCTCTCGTCGAAACGCTGACGACCGGTGAGCCGACCGGCGGCGTGACCGTCGTGGAGGTGCAGGCCTGGCTGACCGGCATCGACGACGTGGCGCGTGACGGTGAAGCCTTCCTGCGGGTCGGCGGGGCGGAATTCACGTTGAGCATCACGGGCGCCGAGGCCAGCGTGATCTCCCAGGAATTCTCTGAAAAGAACGCGCTGAACATCGCGCCGAAGCCCGGTCAGGTGGCGGTGGGTTTCGATCCCGGCGCCCGCCTGAGGGACGGCGCCGTGATGCTCGTGCGCTGGAAGGTCCTGTTCCAGGGGCAGCCGCGAAACGTGCGCTTCGGCCTGGATCCGACCGGGCTGCGTTCCTGCACGACGCTCGTCGGCTGCCCGGGCACGGGCACCCAGGCCCTGTATGTAGGCGCGGATTCGGCCAATCAACTGGACTGCATGTTCGGAGCCGGGTACGTGCCGGCCTGGCTGAATCCCGAGGGCGAACCGGACCGTACCCCCGTGACCGGCACGGTTTCCTGGGAGCAGGCCGGGGTGTTCCAGGCGCGCTAGGAGCCTCAGGCGTCCGCCGGGGCCGGGCCGCAGATCTCCAGCAGCACGCCGCCGGTTCCGCGCGGGTGGACGAAGGCGATCAGCTTGCCGCCCGCGCCGCGCCGCGGCGTCTGGTCGATGACGGCGATGCCGGCTTCGCGGCAGCGGTCGAGGACCAGTGTGACGTCGTTCGCGGCCACCGCCACGTGGTGCAGTCCCGCTCCGCGCTTGGCGATGAAGGCGGCGATCGCGCCGACTTCGGACAGGGGCGCCAGCAGTTCGATGTGGCCCGGTCCGCCCTGGCGATCCAGCTTCAGGAAGGCAACGCGGACGTTTTCCTGCGGGACTTCCTCGATGCGCTCCAGTTCGAGCCCCAGCAGATCCCGGTACAGGGCCAGGCCCTGATCGAGGTCCGCCACCGCGATGCCGATGTGATCGACGTGGCCGGCGGTGCCGGCCGGCAGCCCTGCCAGGGCGCCCTTGATGTCGTGGTTCATCCGTCCGCCTCTTTCCGCCTCCGGGGCGGGTCGACGGCCGCCATGGCCGCCATGGCCGCCGTGGCCGCTTTGGTCGTTCTGCCGCCGGGTCTGTTTTTTTGCGCTGGGGCGGGCGCCCCGGCTCCGCTAAAATGGTACGACCAACCCCGGGAGGAAAGCATGGACCCGCGCAATACGAAACTGGCCGAGCAACTGATCACCTACAGCGTGAAACTGCAGCCGGGCGAGAAGATCTACATCGAGATCAAGGGCCTCGAAGCCCTTGAACTGGGCCGCGAACTGGTGCGCGTGGCCACCGAACACGGCGGCGTGCCGTTCTGGTACTACAACGACGAGACGATCAGTCGCGGATTCATCCGCAACGCGGGCCAGAAGCAGTTCGAGGACTGGGGCGCCTTCCACCGGACGATCATGGAATCCGTCGATGCCTACATCGGAGTGCGCGGCAGCACCAACCCGTTCGACCTGGCGGATGTCGATACCGAGCGCCAGAAGTGGCACGACCAGGCCTACTGGGGCCAGGTGCACATCCCGGTGCGGCTGAACAAGAAGTGGTGCGTGCTGCGGTATCCGAATCCGTCGATGGCGCAGGCGGCCGAGCGGTCGACCGAGGACTTCGCCGACTTCTATTTCAAGGTCTGCACGCTGGACTACGCGCGCATGAGTCGCGCCATGGACCCGCTGCACGCGCTGCTCGAGTCCACCGACCGCGTGCACCTCAAGGGACCGGGAACGGACCTGCGGTTCAGCATCAAGGGACTGCCGGCGGTCAAGTGCGACGGCGGGCGCAACATTCCCGACGGCGAAGTCTACACGGCGCCGGTCCGCGATTCCGTCAACGGCGTCATCCGCTACAACACGAAGACCCGACAGGGCGGGGCGGTGCTGTCGAACATCTGCTTCACCGTGAAGGACGGGCGCATCGTCGAAGCGACCTGTGACGGGGACGAGACGAAGCTGCGACAGGCGCTGGATCTTGACGAGGGCGCGCGTTATTTCGGCGAATTCGCTCTGGGCGTCAACCCGCACATCACCAAGCCGATGCTCGACACGCTGTTCGACGAGAAGATCAGCGGCAGCTTCCACCTGACGCCGGGCAACGCCTACGCCAAATCCGACAACGGCAACAAGTCGGCGCTGCACTGGGACATCGTGATGATGCAGTCCCCGGAGTGGGGCGGGGGCGAGATCTGGTTCGACGACCGCCTGGTCAGGAAAGACGGCCTGTTCGTGATCCCGGAACTGATGGGACTCAACCCGGACAGCCTGGCCTGAGTGGACGCTCCCGCGCGTCCGCTCCCGTGAAATCAGGAACGAAGCCGCGCCCGTGGTCGGGCGCGGCTTCGTTTCATCCGGATCCGGCAGGGCGCCGCGTCGGCGCCATCATCGGCTATTCGTTGCCGCCGGCCTTGTCGGGTTCACCGTGCATGTGCGCCTCATCCATGCCCGAGAGCATGCCGTTGAGATCGGCGCCGTGCATCTGGGTGGCCAGTCGCAGCAGCGTCGACAGGTCCAGGTCACCGACCACGTTGATGAAGGTCGCGCTGTCGCCCGGCTCGTAGGTCAGGAGCATCAGGCCGACCATGTCCTCGCCGTTGTAGAGCGTGCTGACGGTCACGGTCTCGTCGCCGTCCTTCACGTAGATCAGCCGCTGCCATTTGTCCTTCTCGAGCCTGTCCTGGAGCTTCTTCACGTCGGCGGCCACGCTGGTCTCGCTCTGGCCGGGGGCCAGCGTGAACGACTTGACGCGCACGGACTTGACCATGGCCAGGGCCTGGTTGATGGCGGCTTCGTCCTCGACGTTGCCCTTGATCGCCAGGCCGGCCAGGACCGGGTCGAGCACGATGTCCTGGATCTCGGCGGCGCCGTCCGGAATGCGGATCCAGTCCAGATCGACATAGCCCGGCATCTTCGAAATCTCGGTACCCAGGGCGGGCACGGCGAGTACCGCGCACAAAGCCAGGGTGATCAGCAGTCGTTGCGCTTTCATGGTCATCCTCCTCGGGTGGGATCGTCCAGCGGACGCAGGGAGCCGGCCACCGCGGCAGGCAGTCGTTCACTGAACACGTCGGCAAGGGTGCGCCGCCCGGCCTGGTCCAGGACGCGGGCGGTCAGGGTCACGGTCTGGATCAGTTCGCGTCGGGCCGTGGCAATCTCCTCGGCGGTGTACGTCGTCGTGGCCGCGGCCTGGCCGGTGGAGCCGGTTTCGGCCCCCGGCGTCGGCGCTGTGCCCGGACGCAGGAGCAGGGCTCCGGCCAGGGCTGCCGCGGCCAGGGTGGCGCCCGCGCCCGCGAACCACAGCCGCTGCCGTGCGCCCGCCCGCTGGCGCGCGATCGTCTCAAGCACGCGCCCGGTGACGGCCGCAGGACAAGTCACCAGCGGCAGCCCCGCCAGTGCCGTCCGCATTTCGTTTTCGCGTTCCAGTTCGCGGCGGCAGTCGGGGCAGGCGGCCAGGTGGGTCGCCACCGCGCTTCTGGTCCCGGGATCGCCGTCGCCGGCGGCATAGGAAGCCAGTTCCGGCCCGCAGGCTGCGCAGTCGATCTTCATGCCCATCCCCTCCGTTCGGCGGCGGCTTCGCCGGCCGTGCCGTTTCCTATCGCCAGCCGCAGGCTGCGGCGAGCCCGGTGCACCTGCACCTTGACCGCGCTCACGGATTTCCCCAGCGCGGCGGCGATATCGGCGAGCTTCCGGCCTTCGTAGTAGTGCATCAGCATCACGCTGCGGGTTTCGGCGGGCAGCGTCTGCAGGGCGTCCACCAGTTGCCGCTGGCGGTCGTCCAGGTCCAGATTCCGCAGCGGATCATCGTCGGCGCCCGCGGCCGCGACCAGGTCGTCCATGCCCTCGGGGACAGCCACGCCGAGATGCCGGCGGGTGGCGGCCCGGCGGCGGCACTGGTCGATGCACAGGTTCCGGGTCACGTGCGCGAGCCACGGCGCCACCTTGTCCGCGGGAACCGCGTCGCCCTGCCGCCACAGGCGCAGGAAGGCCTCCTGGGCAACGTCTTCGGCGTCGCGTGCGTCGCGCAGGCTGTACAGGGCCTGGGTGTAGACCCGGTCCCGGTGGCTCTCGAGGAGTTCTGTGAAGGTGCTGTGTTTCATCTCGGGGTATAGGACGGCTGTCCGGCCCCGGGGTTACACGCTTTGATCGGAGTTCGCGGGCGTGATGACCACCAGGATGTCGCCCGGGTTGACGGACTGCCCCACCGCGACCGCGATGCGCTCGACCGTTCCGGTGACTCCGGCGGTCAGTTCGTTCTGCATCTTCATGGCCTCGACCACGATAAGCGGCTCGCCCCTTTGGACCGCCTGCCCCGCCGCGACCCGGATGTCGATGACCAGGCCGGGGATGTCGGCGGTCAGGTTGCCGCTGCCGGCGGCCGGGCCCTGGGCTTCCAGGGCCTGCGCGCGGAGCTCGTCCATGACCGACAGCGTGACCGGCCAGCCGTTCAGCGTGGCCCGGAGGCCGCCCTTGGCATCGGCCGCGGTCAGGTGGACCAGCCGGCGACGTCCGCCGACGGTGACGGAGACCGCGCGACCACCCAGCACCGGCAGGGACACGGCGGGTGCGGGCTCGCCGCCGTCGATCCGCAGTTCGACCCGCGCGCCGTCGCGGGCCACTTCGGCGGTGTGCCGCCGGTCGCCCACATCCACGACGTAGTTCTTTCGTATCAGCACCTGGGCTTCCTTTCCCTGCCGTTAACGGTGGCCGGTCATGGCGCGCCGAGCCGCCTGGCGCCAGTTGTGGCAGCCGGAGTCGCCACCGTCTCCCTGCGCGCCGCCCGCCGGTCCGGCGCGCCGTCCGCTCTCGAAGAGGGCGGCGGCGGCGATGAGCGCCTCGCGGTCGGCTTCCGAAAGCTCGGGCTGCCAGTCGGAAGCATCGAACGACGTTTCGACGAAGTGCGTCGTGTAGGTGCCGTCGCGAAAGGCGGGTTGGTCCAGCGCCCACAGGTGGAACGGCAGGTTGTGCGTCGGCCCGTGCAGCGTGAATTCGCCCAGCGCGCGGCGGGCGCGGGCGATGGCGCGCGGGCGGTCCTCGGCCCACACGATCAGCTTGGCCAGCAGCGGGTCGTAGTGGATCGGCACCTCGAAGCCCTCGTAGATGCCCGTGTCCAGGCGCACGCCCGGCCCCAGCGGCACGTTCATGGCGTCGATGCGCCCGATGCTGGGGGCGAAGTTGCGCGACGGGTCCTCGGCACAGACGCGGAACTCCAGGGCCCAGCCGCGCTGGCGCAGGTCCTCCTGGCGCAGGCCGATGCCCTCGCCGCGCGCGATGCGCACCTGTGCGTGCACCAGATCGACGCCCGTCACCGCCTCCGTGATCGGATGCTCGACCTGCAGGCGCGTGTTCATCTCCAGGAAATAGAACGCGCCGTCGGGCGCAAGGATGAACTCGACGGTGCCCGCGCCGCGGTAGGAGACGGCGCGCGCGGTCTGGACGGCAGCCTCGCAGATGCGCGCGCGAAGCTCCGGCGACAGCGAAGGGGAGGGGCTCTCCTCGATCAGCTTCTGGTGCCGTCGCTGCACCGAGCATTCGCGCTCGAACAGGTGGATGGCGCCGCCCAGGCCGTCGCCCAGGACCTGCACCTCGATGTGCTTGGGATCCTCGATGTACTTCTCGACGAAGATCGCGTCGTTGCCGAACGAGAGGCCGGCCTCGCCCATCGTCTGGCGCAGAGCCGAAGCCATGTCGCCGGCCGACCGCACGATGCGCATGCCCTTGCCGCCGCCGCCGGCCGAAGCCTTCAGCAGAACGGGGTAGCCGATCCCGTCCGCGATGCCGATGGCCACGGCGGGATCACGCACGGCCTGGTCCGTGCCGGGAACGACGGGCACGCCGCTGGCCATCATCTTGCGGCGGGACGACAGCTTGTCGCCCATGATTTCCATCGATTCGGCCGTCGGTCCGATGAAGACCAGCCCGGCCTCTTCGACCGCACGGCAGAAGGCGGCGTTCTCCGACAGGAATCCGTAGCCCGGATGGATCGCTCCGCATCCCGTCCGGTGGGCGGCCTCGATCAGGCGCTCGGCCACGAGATAGCTCTCGCTCGCGGCCGCCGGTCCGATGAGCACGGCCTCGTCGGCGACCAGGGCGTGCAGCGCGGTCCGATCCGGCTCCGAATAGACGGCCACCGTGCGCAGACCCATTTCGCGCAGTCCCTGGATGATGCGCACGGCGATCTCGCCCCGGTTGGCCACCAGGACCTTGTCGAACGTGCCGGGGCCGGCGGCTTCCTTGGCGCGGTTCTTGGTCACAGAGCGCTCCTACAGCGGAATGTTCCCGTGTTTCTTGGGCGGTAGTGTCTGCTTCTTGTTGCGCAGGGAGTGCAACGCCGCGACCAGATGCCGCCGTGTGTCCGCCGGCTCGATCACGTCGTCCAGGTAGCCGAGCCCCGCCGCGATGAACGGGTTGGCGTGAGTCTCGTTGTATTCGTCGACCAGGCGCCGTCGTTCCAGGGCGGGGTCGTCGCTCTGGGCCAGCGTCTGCCGGTGCAGGATGTTGACGGCGCCTTCGGGTCCCATGACCGCCAGCTCGGCGCCGGGCCAGGCGACGTTGTAGTCGGCGCGGATGTGCTTGCTGTTCATCACGTCGTAGGCGCCGCCGTAGGCCTTGCGCGTGATGACGGTCAGTTTCGGCACGGTGGCTTCACAGAAGGCGAACAGCAGCTTGGCGCCGTGCTTGATGATGCCGCCGAATTCCTGTTCGGTGCCGGGCAGGAAGCCGGGCACGTCCTCGAAGACGACCAGCGGCACGTTGAAGCAGTCGCAGGTGCGCACGAATCGCGCACCCTTGAGGCTGGCGTTGATGTCCAGCACGCCGGCCTGGAATTTCGGCTGGTTGGCGACGATGCCCACCGGTTGTCCGTCGAGCCGCGCGAAGCCGCAGATCAGATTCTGCGCATGGCGCGACTGTACTTCCATGAAGTCGCCGTCGTCGACCACCAGGCGGATGACGTCGAGCATGTCGTACGGCTTGCGGTTGTCGTCGGGAATGATGCTGTTGAGTTTCTCTTCGCGCCGATCGGGCGAGTCGCCCGGTACCACGCGCGGCGGATCCTCCAGATTGTTCTGCGGCAGGAAGCTCAGCAGACGGCGCGTCATCAGCAGGCAGTCGGCATCCGAAGCAGCCATGAAGTGGCAGACCCCGCTGCGGGTCGAGTGCGTGTTGGCGCCGCCCAGTTCCTCGAAGGTCACGTCCTCGTTCGTCACCATCTTGATGACGTTCGGGCCGGTCACGAACATGTAGCTGGTCTTGTCCACCATCAGCGTGAAGTCGGTGATCGCCGGCGAATAGACGGCGCCGCCCGCGCACGGTCCGAGGATGGCCGAGATCTGGGGCACGACGCCCGAGGCCATGGTGTTGCGCCAGAAGATCTCCGCGTAGCCGGCCAGCGAGCGCACGCCTTCCTGGATGCGGGCGCCGCCGCTGTCGTTCAGGCCGATGACCGGGCAGCCGTTCTCCAGCGCCTGGTCCATCAGGCGGCAGATCTTCAGCGCGTTGGCTTCGCTCATCGAACCGCCGAACACCGTGAAGTCCTGGGCGAACACGTAGACCTGGCGGCCGTCGATGCGGCCGACGCCGGTGACCATGCCGTCGCCGACCGGCCGCGAACGGTCCATGCCCATTTCGTGGCTCCGGTGGCGCACGAAAACGCCTGTCTCCTGGAAACTGTCCTGGTCCAGCAGCAGGTGGACGCGTTCGCGCGCGGTCAGGCGGCCCGACGCGTGGATCTTCGCGATCTTGTCAGCTCCCCCGCCTTCCAGGGTCTGGCGGCGAAGGGCTTGCAGGCGCGCGAGCTTTTCCTCGAACGAATGCGGCATGGCGATTCCTCTGGGGTCCGTCCGGAAAAACGGTTGATTCAGGCGGCGGTCAGGATAACAGATGAAGCAGGCAGGAGATAGTCGGAATGACGGTCAGGGGCAGGCGCCGGGGCGTCAGCCGCGGCCTTCCATGCGCTTGAGCACGTGGCGGTCCACCAGCGCGGCCAGCGCGCGGTGGCTGGTGGGCTTGAGGATGAAATCGGCGACGCCGGCTTCACGGGCAGCTTGCTCATTGTAGCTGTCGCGGAAACCCGTGCACAGAGCCACCGGGATGTCGGGCCGCACGTCGTGGATGCGCTGCGCCAGGCGGACTCCCGACATCTGCGGCATGATCTGGTCGGTGATCACGATGTCGAACAGGTGCGGCGTCTGCGTGAAATCGTTCAGCGCCGTGCGGCTGTCCAGATGGGTGACCACGCGGTAGCCCAGGCGGCGCAGTCCGCGGGCCAGCACCTGGGCGACCATCTCCTCGTCATCGACCAGCAGGATGGTGGCGCGCGGCGGGCCGGTGGCTGCCGGCGTTTCGTCGTCGACGGGCTCGGGCACGCTGGGCACCACGGGGATGCGCGGCACCGCGGTAATGGCCGTGTCCTGATCGCTGGCGACCCGCCAGGCGATGAGAGGGAACCAGATTTCGCAGGTCTGCCGGCGGCCGTCGCGCGCCGTCGAGTAAGTCAGGCCGCCCTGGTCGCCCAGCAACCCGCACAATGCCGTCAGTTCGCCGTCACTGAGCGGCGGCCCGGCCGGGGAGGGGGTGTGCCTTTCGGCAGGCGTGATCTCGACGCTCAGGCAGGCGTAGACCCCGATCGGCAGATCGGCGGGTTGAGCCGCTTGCGCGTCGAGCCGGCGTTCGTTGAGACGAACCGTCAGCCGCCCGCCCGCCGCGCCCAGGCCGCGCACGGCGCCGCTGCCGACGCTCATGATGACCTGCTGGACGCCAGCCCGCGTGGCCAGCACGGGGCCGCAGACGCGCAGTTCAGCGCGAACGTCGACAGTCGAGGGAACGATGTCCTGCAGGAGCTTCACGGTGTCGCGGACGACCGGAACCAGGTCCTGCGGACGGCGGGCCTGATCGGCATCACGGTAGAAGTCGGCCAGTTCCCGGACCAGATCGGCGGCCTGATGGCCCGCCTTGACCAGGCGGTCGAGTTCCTGGCGGGCGGGAGCGGGCACGCCGGCTTCCTGTCCGGCCAGGCGCGCGCTGCCCAGCACGGCCGACAACAGATTGTTCAGGTTGTTGACGATGCCGCCGGCGAGAATCCCGACCGCTTCCAGACGGCGGGCGTCCAGCAGATGCTGACGCAGACGCTCGATTTCCGCGTTCCGCCGCTGCACCCGCAGGGCGACATGCCGCGCCCGGCGCTTTTCGCGCACGAGGAGAACGACCGCGACGCCGCAGCCCAACCCCAGCAGGCCAATGATGGCCAGGTGCAACTGTGAGGGCAGGCCGGGCATGAGATTCCTACCTGAGGACCGCATGGCGCATGGCGGCCGGACAGGGGACCCATCCGTTCGCACTCCGTACAAAGATAACCGCAAACGCGACCGCCGTCATCATCATAATCGCATTCCCGTGAGGCCCGCCGGCGTGGGGCGGGGGGTACGGCCGGAAAGCGAAGGGGCGGACCCGATTGGATCCGCCCCCGTCGATCAGGATTTCCGGTCCGGGGCCGGAAACCGTCCGGTGCCTACCGGAACAGAGCCTTGATCGTGCCCAGGCTGACCGTTTCCTCGTTGACGGAGCAGTTGACGATGGGCAGTCCGTCGTCGAACGGCTCGAACGTGTACACGCCGCAGGCGTCGTGGATGATGCCGGTGGCGTTGTTGTAGCACTGGCCTTCCATGACCTGGGCGAAGTTGTACCAGAAGTCGTCGAACAGCAGGGGGGTGCCGTCAAGCGCGTTGACGAGCCACTGGCCCGAGCCCAGGCTGAAGCCGGCGGGGACCGTCATGCCGTCGACGATCGTGATCGTCACGCTTTCCCACTGCTCGGGCGACGCCATCAGATCGGCCGCGGTGACGTAGTTCACCGGCGGGATCGGGGCCGTGCCGGTCTTCAGGATGTAGCCGTAGAGTCCGGCTGCCGGAATGTCGATCGTCGTCAGCCCGCAGACTTCCTTGAAAAGACCGCAAATGCTGATCAGATCGCCGGGCGCGAAAGTGTGGCCGGGATAGTAGACCCAGATCGCGTCATAGGGGCCATGCGGCGCCTGCGATGCGAAGAAGCCGGTGCTGCGCACCTCCGTGATCACGGCGTCGCACGGAGTCACCAGCGAGTTCAACGCTGCGGGAGAGTTGACCTGAAGCGTGTGGATCGACATCCCGCATGCGTAGGCCATACCCGCCGTCATCAGACTGATTGCCAGAAGCGCGAGAGCAAATTTCCTCATCGTGATCCCCCCGGTTGTCGTCCTGGCAGCTCATCCAGCCGCCTGTCCGAATCGGAAATCCATCTAAATCGTACCGGAAGCCCCCACCGAATTCGGTTCATGGTGCGATCATCTCGTGGGCGCCGGATGACGTTCCATACGGTGACTCGGCGCGACGATACCACCGGCCTTGGGGGGTGTCCAGCCAAAAAAAGCCGAATATCTGCCTTTTTTCGTGCCGTCTGTGGGTCGGTTGCTCGTTCTGTTGCGATTTTATGACATATTATTTGACTATTTGGCGGATGGGCGCCTGCGCGGTCACTGGACGCCCGCCCGGACCGTGCCGTATAGTCCGCGCGGCCGCACCGACGCGGCCCTTGGGACACCAGCCGAAGCGGGTCGACAAGACATGGCCACCGAAAAGCACATGACCTATGAAAATCTGCTGTACGGAGTGAGCGACGGGGTCGCCACGGTGACGGTCAACCGTCCCGAAAAACTGAATGCCCTCAACGACCGCACCATCGCCGAGCTGACCGACTGCCTGGCGACGCTGGCCACGGCGACGGAAGCGCGGGTGGTCGTGCTGACCGGAGCCGGGCCGAAAGCGTTCGTCGCCGGTGCGGACATCGCGGAACTGTCCGGATTGACGGCCGCGGGCGCGCATGAATTGGCCCGTCGTGGTCAGGCGCTCATGGACCTCATCGAACATCTGGGCAAACCGGTCATCGCCGCCGTGAACGGATTCGCCCTGGGCGGTGGCTGCGAACTGGCGCTGGCCTGCAGTTTCCGGTGGGCGGCCGACACGGCGCGGCTGGGGCTGCCGGAGACCGGCCTCGGCCTGATTCCCGGCTACGGCGGGACACAGCGGCTGGCCCGCCTGGTGGGACGCGGTCAGGCGCTGGAGATGATCCTGCGCGGCAACATGATCTCGGCCGGCGATGCGCTGGCGATGGGCCTCGTCAATCGCGTGCTGCCCGCGGCCGAGCTTTCCGCGGAGGTGGCGAAGGTCGCGCGCGAGATCGCCGGCCGGTCGACGCTGACCCTGCGCTGCGCGCTGCAGGCCGTCGATGGCGGCCTGGCGTCCGATCCGTCCGCGGGCCTGCGCCTGGAGGCGGGCCTGTTCGCCGTGGCGGCTTCGTCCGAGGACGGACACGAGGGCTGCCGCGCGTTTCTCGAAAAGCGGCCCGCGTTGTTCGTGGATCGCTGACGCGCCGCGATCCAGCGTGCGCAAGGCCAGGCGCGCGGTCCGGTGGCTCCCGCATACCGGACCGCGCAGGTCCATGAAGCGGGCGCGCCGCCGTCGCGGAAGTATTCCTTTGGCCGCTCCGCACGCCCGATTATCTTTGCCGGGCAACGACCTCGACGCCTCCGCAACCCGCGACGATGAGGTGGGAATCCCATGGCTGAGAAAACGGCGCTCGACGTCCCCTTCATGGAAGTCAACAGCGAGTTGTGCAAAGGCTGCCAGCTGTGCCTGGCCGCCTGCCCCAAGAGCGTGATCGCGATCAGCGAGAAGCTCAACAGCTCGAGTTACCACCCAGCTTTCTACACCGGCGCCGAATGCACCGGCTGCGGGCTTTGCTTCTATGCGTGCCCGGAGCCGGGCGCCATCCGCGTTTACAAGCCGTAGTCCGGCGGGCCGGTGCGCGTCGGTGCGCGTCGGCCTGAGGCACGGACCGCACGCACGAAACGAGGGATCATGGCCAGACAATTCATGAAGGGCAACGACGCCATTGTCGTCGGAGCGCTCGCCGCGGGGTGCCGCGCCTACTACGGCTACCCCATCACGCCGGCCAGTGAAATCGCCCACGCCGCCGCCCTGCACTTCCCCGCGCTCGGCGGCGTTTTCATCCAGGCCGAGAGCGAAGTCGCGGCCATGAACATGGTCTACGGCACGGCCGGGATGGGCGTGCGCACGATGACCGCCTCCTCGAGCCCGGGCTTCAGCCTCAAGCAGGAAGGCCTGTCGTACTGCGCCGGCGCCGAGTTGCCGTGCGTGGTCGTGAACATCGTGCGCGGCGGGCCTGGACTGGGCAATATCGCGCCCGAGCAGGCCGACTACTTCCAGATCACCAAGGGCGGCGGTCACGGCAACTACCGGCTGATCGCCCTGGCGCCCAACGGCGCGCAGGAGATGTGCGATCTGACGATGCTCGCCTTCGACCTGGCCGACAAGTACCGCAATCCCGCCTGCATCATGGCCGACGGCATCACCGGCCAGATGATGGAAGTGGTGGAGATCCCCACGGCGAAGGTGGAGCAGTGGGACCACTCGTCGTGGGCCGTGACCGGCACGCCCGACACGGTGGGCCATCTGGTCAGCAGCATCACGCTGGAGCCCGAGGAACTCGAGAAGCACAATCTGAAGCTCGACGCCAAGTACAAGCGGATCATGGCCGACGAGGTGCTCTTCGAGAAGTACGCCGTCGATGATGCGGACCTGGTCGTGGTCGCCTATGGCGTGGTCAGCCGCATCGTCTATTCGGCGGTGGATCAGGCGCGGGCCGAGGGCCTGAAGGTCGGTCTGCTGCGCCCCATCACGGTATGGCCGTTCCCCAGCGAGGTGATCGGCGGACTTTGCGGCAGCGCGAAGGCGTTCCTGGCGGTCGAACTGTCGACCGGCCAGATGGTCGAGGACGTCCGGCTGGCGGTCGAAGGCCGCCGCCCGGTGCACTTCTATGGCCGGTGCGGCGGCATGGTGCCGGGCGGCGACGAGCTGCTGGCCGAATTCCGGCGACTGCTGAGCGGAGGATCGCGCTGATGAAGACCTATGAAAAGTCCGCCGGGTTCTTCCCGGTTTTCGAACGCAAGAGCGGTCCGGCCAAGGACGCCACGCACTATTGTCCCGGCTGCGGGCACGGCAACGTGCACAAGATGATCGCCGAGGCGCTGAACGATCTGGGCCTGATCGACCGCTCGGTGTTCGTCTCGCCGGTCGGTTGTTCGGTGTTCGGTTACTACTACTTCAACTGCGGCAACTTCCAGGCCGCGCACGGGCGCGCGCCCGCCGTGGCCACCGCGGTCAAGCGCACCAATCCCCAGGCGATCGTCATCTCGTACCAGGGCGACGGCGACCTGGCGGCCATCGGCACCGCCGAGACGATCCACACCGCCAACCGCGGCGAGAACATCTGCGTGTTCTTCGTGAACAACGCGATCTACGGCATGACGGGCGGCCAGATGGCGCCGACGACCATGATCGGGCAGCGTTCGACCACCACGCCCCACGGCCGGATCGAGGCCCTTCACGGGAACCCCATCCGGATGGCCGAGATGCTGGCCACGCTGCCGGCGCCGACCTACATCGAGCGCGTGGCCATCGGCGACAGCAAGCACATCATGAAGGCGCGCAAGGCCATCCGGAAGGCCCTGACGATCCAGGCCGAAGGGCGCGGCTACAGCTTCGTCGAGATCGTTTCGGCCTGCCCGACCGGCTGGAAGATGGATCCCGTGCATTCGCGCGACTGGCTCATCGAGGAGATGCTGAAGGTCTTCCCGCTTGGCGTGTTCAAGGACGAGAGCGAGAACCGGGACGAGAATTCGTGGCTGCGCCGCTGTGACGCCTACGATCCGGCGAAGGTCGACGAGTATCTGGACCGCCTCAAGAGCACGCTTGGCGACGCCGCTCCCGTGGCGTTGACGAACGACCTGCACTGCAAGTTCGCCGGCTTCGGCGGCCAGGGCATCCTGACGCTCGGGCTGCTGCTGTCGCAGATCGGGATGCGCGCGGGCCAGCATGTCAGCTGGTTCCCGGCCTACGGACCGGAAATGCGCGGCGGCACCGCCAACTGCTCGGTGAACGTTTGCGGCGGTCGGATCGGAACGCCGCTGGTCGACACCCCGAACCTGCTCGTGGTGATGAACCAGCCGTCGCTCGACGCCTTCGCCGACCAGGTCATCGACGGCGGCACGATCATCATCGACTCGACCATCGTCGAAGGCCGTCTCGATTCGACGCGGTTGCGCCAGGTCCTGATCCCGGCCACCGCGATCGCGGACGAGGTCGGCACCGCCAAGGTCGCCAACGTGGTCGTGCTGGGCGCGCTCGTGGCGGCCACGGACTGCTTCCCGCGCGAGTTCTGCGAAGACACGCTGCGGGCGGCGATCAAGAAGCGCAGTCTGGTGGACATGAACATCGATGCGTTCGGACGCGGCTATGAATTCGTGAAGAACGCCCGCTGACGGGCGCGCACAGCAGGGAGCAGACCATGATCATCGGTATTCCCCGCTCGCGACTGGCCGACGAGCACCGGGTGGCGCTGCCGCCGCGCGTGGTGGCGGAACTGACCGCGCGCGGCCAGGCCGTGCACGTGGAGGTGCGCTCGGGACTGGGCGCCGGTTTCACCGACGAACAGTACGAACAGGCCGGTGCGTTCATCGCCCACAGCGCCGAAGAGATCTGGGGGCGGGCCGACCTGGTGGTCAAGGTGGGCAAGCCGCAGCCCGACGAATATCCGCTCATCCGCGAGGGCCAGATCCTGGCTTCCGTGATGAACCTGGCGGCGGCCGAACGGAGCCTGATCGACCTGCTGATCGAACGGGGCTGCCTGGCCCTGGATTTCGTCACGATCCAGGAGGACAACGGCAACCTGCCGGTGCTGCGGCCCCTGAGCCAGATCGCCGGGCGCATGGTGCCGCAGATCGCGGCGCGCTATCTGCAGACCGATCACGGCGGCCTGGGCATCCTGCTGGGCGGCGCGCCGGCCGTGCCGCCGGCAGAGGTCGTGGTCATCGGCGCGGGCACCGTCGGTCGCAACGCCGTGCGCGCCTGCGTGGGCGCCGGCGCGCGCGTGACGCTTCTGGACAGCGACTTCGGGCGCATCACCGAACTGGACTGGACGTTCCCCGGCCAGGTCACGACGTTCCTGGCCAGCGAGTCCACGATCCGCAAGGCCCTGTCCTACGCGGACGTCGTGGTGGGCGCCGTGCTCATCCCGGGCGCCCGCACGCCGCACCTGGTGACGCGCGAAATGGTCGGACTGCTGCGCGAGAAGAGCCTGGTGATCGACATCTCGGTCGATCAGGGCGGCTGCTTCGCGACGAGCCGGCCCACACGCCTGTCCGATCCGACCTATGTCGTGGACGGTGTGACGCACTTCTGCGTGCCGAACCTGCCGAGCCTGGTCGCGCGTTCCGCGAGCTACGCGCTGGGCGGGGCGATCCTGCCCTATCTGGCGGCCATCGCCTCGCTGGGGCCGGCGGCCGCGCTGGCGGCCGACCCGGCGCTCGCGCGCGGGGTCAACCTGATGGAGGGCCGCGTGACGCAGCCCGGGCTGGCTGCCGCGCACGGTTGCGACTGGACGCCGGTGGCCGATCTGCTGGGCGGGGGCCGCCCATGAGCTGGATGGCCCGTTACCGCGAACGACTGCGCACGCCGGGCGAAGCCGTGGCGGCCATCGCCTCCGGCGAGCGCGTGTATCTGGGCTCGGGCTGTGCCGCGCCGCATGAGTTGATCACGGCGCTGACCGCCCGCCACGAGGATCTGCGCGCGGTGGACATCATCCACCACCTGACCCTGGGCGACGCGCCGTACATCGCCCCGGGCATGGAGGAGAGCTTCCATCTGCGCGACTGCTTCGTCGCGTCCAACACGCGCGAGGCCGTCAACGAGGGGCGCGCCGACTTCATCCCGATCCATCTGCACGAGATGCCGCGCCTGTTCCGACGCGGCCTCATCCCGCTGGACTGGGCGCTGATCCAGGTGAGCCCGCCGGATGAACACGGCTTCTGCTCGTTCGGCATCGAGGTGGGCGTCACCAAACCGGCGGCACTGGCGGCGCGCAATATCGTCGTTGAAGTGAACCGCCGGATGCCCCGCACGCTGGGCGACAGCTTCATCCACGTTTCGAAGATCGAGGCTTTCGTCGAGGTCGACCGCGACCTCGACGAACTGCGACCGGCGCCGCCCACCGAGATCGAGCGCGCCGTCGGCAGGCATGTGGCGGGGATGATCGGCGACGGCGCCTGCCTGCAGTTGGGGCTCGGGGCCATCCCCAATGCCGTGCTCGGGTTCCTCGGCGACCGGCGCGATCTGGGCATCCACACCGAGATGATCACCGAGGCGCTGCCCGGTCTGGTGCAGAGCGGCGTCGTGACCGGCGAGCGCAAGACGCTGCACCCGGGAAAAGTGGTGGCCGGATTCATCATGGGAACGCGCGCGACCTACGACTTCGCCCACGACAATGCGCTGTTCGAGTTTCATCCGACCGACTACGTGAACCACCCGGCCACCATTGCGCGCAACCACGGCATGATCGCCGTCAACAGCGCCATCGAGGTGGATCTGACCGGCCAGGTCTGCTCCGACTCGATCGGCGAGCGCATCCACAGCGGGTTCGGCGGACAGGCCGATTTCATGCGGGGCGCGGCGCTGGCCGAAGGCGGACTGCCGATCATCGCCCTGCCGTCGACGACCGCCGACGGCACCCGGTCGCGGATCGTACCGGTGCTGGAGCCGGGGGCCGGCGTGGTGATCACGCGGGCCGATGTGCACATGGTGGTGACCGAGTACGGGGTCGCGCCCATGCTGGGCCGCAGCCTGCGCGAACGGGCCGAAGCGTTGATCGCGATCGCCCACCCGGACTTCCGCGAGTCGCTGCTCGCCGCCGCTCGGCGCCGCGGCGCCTTCGGCCGCGTCTGGCCGGGAGGCCTGCCCGGCTGATCCGGCGGCCCCCTCCGCAGGGGCTGACGTTGACACCGGAGGCGATCATGGACAAACTGTCCGTTGGTCCGCAGCCGCGTCCGGCGGCCGCGGGGTGCCCCTGGACGGGAGTTCCATGACGCAGATCGATCCGAATGCCCCCGAAGGAACCGCCGCCCCGGTGGAAGAGGCCTCCGGCGCCACGATCCTGGTCGTCGACGACGAACCGGAGTTGTGTCGCGCCCTGAGCAAGCTGCTCGGACGCAACGGCTTCCAGGTCGTGACGGCCGGCAACGGCGAAGAGGCTCTGCTGCAGTTGCGCCGCCAGGAGATCCACCTGGTACTGTCGGACCTGCAGATGCCGCGCATGGGCGGCCTCGATCTTCTGAAGGCCGCCCAGATCATCTCCCCGGCCACCGAATTCGTGATCATCACCGGCCACGGTTCGATCGAAACCGCCGTCGATGCCATGAAATCCGGCGCCTACGACTTCATCGAAAAGCCGTTTTCCACCTCGACCACGCTGAAGGTCGTCCGCAAGGCGCTCGAGAAGCAGAACCTCGTGACGGAGAACCGGCAGTTGAGGCGCCGCCTGGAGGAGATCCAGGGAATTTCGGACATCATCGGCCGCAGCGAACCGATGCGGCGCGCCATCGCCACCGCGCGGCAGGCCGCGCCCAGCAGCGCGACCATCCTGATCACCGGCGAGAGCGGCACCGGCAAGGAGGTTTTCGCTTCCGCCATCCACCGCTGGAGCGACCGGGCGCGCCGCAACATGGTGACCGTCAGTTGCGCAGCGCTGCCCGAGACGCTTCTCGAGGCGGAACTGTTCGGGTACGAAAAGGGTGCCTTCACGGGGGCCGTGGCGCGGCGCAAGGGCCGTTTCGAACTGGCGGACCGCGGCACGCTGTTCCTGGACGAGGTGGGGGAGATGAGCCCGACCACCCAGGTGAAGCTGCTGCGCGTGCTCCAGGAAGGCACGCTCGAACGCCTGGGAGGGGGCGAGACGGTGGCCGTCGACGTGCGGATCATCGCCGCGACGAACAGCGATCTGCCCACGCTCGTGGAAACGGGGCGTTTCCGGGAGGATCTGTACTACCGATTGAACGTGATCAATCTGGAGTTGCCGCCGCTGCGCCGACGCGGGGACGACGTGACCCTGCTGGCCAATTTCTTCCTGGCCAAGTACAACAGCAAGAACGGCAAGCAGCTGACCGGCTTCACACCGGCCGCCCTGGAGGTCCTGGGACGTTACGGCTGGCCCGGCAATGTGCGTGAACTGGAGAACGCCGTCGAGCGCGCCGTGGTGCTGTGCCGCCAGTTGCAGGTCGACGTCGACGCGCTGCCGCCCAACGTGGTGGCCGGACGGGCCCGGCTGGAGCAGATCGTCATCCCCATCGGGACCACGCTGCGGGATGCCGAGATGGAACTGATCCAGGCTACGCTCGAGAGCGCCGGCGGGGACAAGGAGATGGCCGCCAGGATTCTGGGCATCGCCGCCCGGACCATCTACCGGCGCCTCCAATAGGGCGCCGGCGGGTCCGCTTGACCCGTTTTGAGGACGAGGCTATATTCCGGCGGCCCGCACCGTCGGCCCGGATTGTCCCCAGGTATCGCGAGAGTGGCGGAACTGGCAGACGCGCAGGATTTAGGTTCCTGTGGGGCAACCCGTGGGGGTTCGAGTCCCCCCTCTCGCACCAGGCAGCACTGGAAAATTGCTGTGTCCTGACCATTGCCGAATGTGGCCGCGCCTCGCGATTCCGGCGACGCGACCAGTCCGTGGCCACGCGTTGCGACCCTGGCCACGCGCCGTGCCCGGAAGCCGACCAGCGCCGGGCCGTTTTCACATTCCATCCGCGAGGACCGTGACCCATGTCCGAGAACCAGACCGGCGCCGACCGGCCCATCACCACCACTGTGGAATCGCCCGAGCCCTGCCGCCGCGTGATCCGCGCCGAAGTGGCCCGCGCGATGTACGACCGTGAATACGCCGACCGGCTCAAGAAGGCTGCTCGGACGCACCATCGCCCGGGCTTCCGCAAGGGACACACGCCGAAGGCGGTCCTGGAGCGCGAACTGGGCGACGCCCTGCGCGCCGAAGCCGTCGAAGCGCTGGTGCCGAAGGCGTGGATCAGCGCCGTGCTCGAGCACAAGCTGGCCCCGGTAAACGACCCCGCGCTGGAGAATCTCGAATTCAAGGACGAGGGTCCGTTGAAGTTCGACCTGGTGGTGGAGGTCCGGCCCGAGATCACCCTGAAGGCTCTGGACGGTCTGCCGGTGAGCCGTCGCCAGGTGACCGTCGCCGAGGAGGACGTGGAGCGCGTGATCGAGCGGCTGCGCGAGGCCCGGGCCACCTGGGAAAAGGTCGAGCGTGAAGCGGTCGACGGCGACCAGGTGACGCTGGACCTGATCCCCGGCGACGACCAGGGCCAGTTCGACGAGAACCGGACGATCGCCGACCAGCGTTTCGTCCTGGGCGCCGAGCACAATCTGCCGGCCTTCAACGAGCGGCTCGCCGGCTGCGCCGCCGGCAGCGAACGGATCGTCGAGGTGGAGTACCCGGCGGACCACCCGAATCCCGCCCTGCAGGGACGCCCGGTGAAGTTCCGCTGCCTGATCCGCGAAGTGGGCCAGAAGAAGCTGCCGGACCTGGACGACGCGTTCGCAGCCACCTGCGGCCCGGTCCAGGATGTGACGGGCCTGCGGGAGGACATCCGGCGCGATCTGGAGAAGGAAGCCGCACGCCGCGTGGCCCAGGAACTGGACATCCAGCTCCAGGCGGAACTTCTGAAGCGGCACGAGGTTCCCCTGCCGTCGTCGATGGTCGAAAAGTACCTCGAATCCGGCCTGGCCGAATTGCACCAGCGCAACGCCCGCTCGGGACGGCCCAACACGGCCCAGGAAGACGCCGAGTACCGGGAGCAGGGCCGCTCGCACGCCGAGCGCGCGCTGCGGGGCATGCTCCTGCTCGAAGCGGTCCGCCGTCAGGAAGGCATCAAGGCGGACAAGGAGGCGGTCGATGAACGGATCGCCGAGATCGCGGCCGAGAACGGTTTCGAGATTGACCGGTACCGTGAATTCGTCGACAGTGGCGACGAACGGGAACGGATCGAGTACGACCTTCTCGAGCGCCGCACGTTTGATTTCCTGCTGTCGCGCGCGGTGGTCCAGGACGTACCCGCGGACATGGATGTCCTGAGCGATAAGGAGTGACGATGCTGGTTCCCATGGTCGTTGATCAGACCAGTCACGGCGAACGCGCCTACGACATCTATTCGCGGCTCCTGAAGGACCGCATCATCTTTCTGGGCTGGCCGGTCGATGACAGCATCGCGAACCTGGTCATCGCCCAGATGCTCTTCCTGCAGGCCGAGGACCCGGAACGGGATATCTACCTATATATCAACAGTCCTGGCGGCAGTGTGACCGCAGGTCTTGCCATCTACGATACGATGCAATACATTACGAATGATGTGGTTACCATCTGCATGGGGCAGGCCGCCAGCATGGGTGCGGTTCTGCTCGCGGCCGGCAAGCATGGCAAGCGGTCGGCGCTGAAGAACTCGCGGGTGATGATCCATCAGCCTCTGGGAGGCAGCCAGGGCCAGGCGAGCATGATCGAGATCTACACCCGGGAGATCCTGAGCATCCGGGACAAGCTCTACGCCATCCTCGCCAAGCACACCGGCCAATCCCTGGAGAAAATCGCCGCCGACAGCGACCGTGACTTCTTCATGTCAGCCGAGGAAGCGTGCTCGTACGGGATCGTCGATAAGGTGATCGAGAGCCGCAGCGAGATCGAGTCCGACAAGGCGAAGAAGAAGTAGGGGCCGCAACGGCCCGCGGGGCGCGGTCGGGGAGCAGGGATGAAACGTCGCCAGAATGGCAGTCCGCAGATGATCAAATGCTCCTTCTGTGCCCGCGGGCAGGACGAAGTGGCGAAGCTCGTCGCCGGGCCGTCGAGTGTCTACATCTGTAGCGAGTGCATCAAGCTCTGCAACGACATTCTCGAAGGCGAGATGCTGGACGAGGCGGCGCTGGCGCCGCCGAAGTTCCCCAAGCCCCGCGAGATCCGCGAATACCTCGACCTTTACGTGATCGGGCAGGATGAGGCCAAGGTCAGCCTGTCGGTGGCCGTCTACAACCACTACAAGCGGATCCACCAGAAGGTCACCGGCGACGGCGTCGAGATCGACAAGAGCAACATCCTGATGCTCGGCAGCACCGGCACGGGCAAGACGCTGCTGGCGCAGACGCTGGCGCGTTACCTGAACGTCCCGTTCGCCATTGCCGACGCCACGGCCCTGACCGAGGCCGGCTACGTGGGCGAGGATGTCGAGAACATCCTGGTGCGTCTGCTGCAGGCCGCAGACTACAACATCGCCGCAGCCGAACAGGGCATCGTCTACGTCGACGAGATCGACAAGATCGGGCGCAAGAGCGGCAACCCCTCGATCACGCGCGACGTATCGGGTGAAGGCGTGCAGCAGGCGCTCCTGAAGATCCTCGAGGGCACGGTGGCCAATGTGCCGCCGCAGGGGGGGCGCAAGCACCCGCAGCAGAAGTACCTCGAGGTGAACACGCGCAATATCCTGTTCATCTGTGGAGGCGCTTTCCAGGGGCTCGAGAAGATCATCGAGCGCCGGGTCGGGCGCAACACGCTGGGGTTCGCCCGCACCGAGGAGTACACCAAGCGCGAGGAACGCGAGGAGTTCTTCTCGCTGGTCGAGCCGCAGGACCTGATGCAGTACGGTCTGATCCCCGAACTCATCGGCCGCCTGCCGGTGGTCACGAGCCTGAAGGAACTGGACCGCGACGCGATGATCCGCGTCCTGTCCGAGCCCCGCAACGCGCTGACCAAGCAGTACCGCAAGCTCCTCGACATGGAAGACGTCGAGCTGGTCTTCGAGCCGGCGGCCCTCGAGGCCATCGCCGATCTGGCCATCAAGCGCAAGACCGGCGCCCGCGGCCTCCGCTCGATCCTCGAACGCATCATGCGCGGCACCATGTACGAGGTTCCGTCGCTGGACGACGTGCGACAGGTCGTCATCACCCGCGAATCGGTCGATAAGCAGACCGAGCCGGAGCTGGTGCTCGGCGAGCCGCCACTGGACATCAAGGAAGCCTGATCCCGCACGCGCTCCGGCCTCGACGGGGTCGCCCGGTTCCGCCGGCGCGGTCCCGTCGCTGGCGTCGCCGGACGTCGCGCGCGTGGACCGCCTTGCCAAGGAGTACAATGAATCCGATCAGTTCCGATCGCGCCCCCGTCACCGAGGCGCCGACCCTGTCCAACCGCCTGCCGCTCCTGCCTCTGCGGGATGTCGTGGTGTTCCCTTACATGGTCACGCCGCTGCTGGTGGGCCGCGCGGCCTCCGTGGCGGCGGTCGAAGCGGCCATGGAACGTGACAAGCGCCTGTGCGTCGTCGCCCAGCGCGAACCGGACACCGAGGAGCCGGGCGGCGCCGACGTGTTCGCTGTGGGCACGATCATCCGCGTGCTGCAGATCATCCGCACGCCGGACGAGACGCTCAAGATCCTGGTCGAGGGCGCCGCGCGCGTTCGTCTGGACGAGGTGACGCAGGCCGACGGTTTCCTGGAAGTTTCGGCGACCCCGATGTCGGAGGAGCTGGCGGAGGGCCCGGAGATCGAGGCGCTGAGCCGTTCGATCAAGGACCGGTTCAAGGAATACGTGCGGCTGAACAAGCGGCTTCCGGACGAGGTGCTGCTTTCGGTGCTCAACCTCGAAGAGATCGGGCGCATGGCCGACTCGATCAGCGCCTACATCCTGGGCAAGGTGCCGCTCAAACAGGAACTGCTGGAAGAGCCGGTGCTGACGAAGCGCCTGACCCGCATCAACCAGATCCTGGCCGCCGAACTGGACATCCTGGAGATCGAGCAGCGCATCGATGGCGAGGTGCAGACGGCGGTGCAGCGCAACCAGCGCGAGTTCTACCTGAACGAGCAGCTGCGCGCCATCCGCAAGGAACTGGGCTACACGTCGGACGAGGACTCGGAGATCGAGGACTATGGTGCCCGCATCGAAGCCAGCGACATGAGCCCCGAGGCGCTGGAGGTGGCCCGTCGCGAAGTGGTTCGGCTGGAGCGCATGTCCGTGATGAGCCCCGAGGCCACGGTGGTTAGAAACTACCTGGACACGCTGCTGGCCCTGCCCTGGAAGAAGAAGTCGCGCGACCGCGTGGATCCCCTGCACGTGAAGGCGCGCCTGGACGACGACCACTTCGGACTGGAGAAGGTCAAGGAGCGCATCGTCGAATTCCTGGCCGTCTACAAGCTGACGCGCCGGCCGCAGGGCACCATCCTCTGCCTGGTCGGGCCCCCCGGCGTGGGCAAGACCAGCCTGGGCCGCAGCATCGCCGAGAGCATGGGCAAGAAGTTCGTCCGCATCAGCCTGGGCGGCGTCCGCGACGAGTCGGAGATCCGTGGCCACCGGCGCACCTACATCGGCAGCAAGCCGGGGCGCATCATCGAGTCGCTGCGCAAGGCGGGCACGCGTAATCCGGTGTTCCTGCTGGACGAGATCGACAAGATGGGCGCCGACTTCCGGGGCGACCCGGCCGCCGCGCTCCTGGAAGTGCTGGATCCGGAGCAGAACTCGACGTTCAGCGACCACTACCTGGAGGTCGAATTCGACCTCAGCCAGGTGATGTTCATCACCACGGCCAACAGCCTTCATTCGATCCCGCCGGCGCTGGAAGACCGCATGGAGATCATCCGCTTGCCGGGCTACCTGGAGCACGAGAAGCGTACCATCGCCGAACGCTTCCTGGCTCCGCGCCAGATGAAGCGCAACGGGGTGGCACGGTGGTCCGGCGGCTTCAAGACCTCGGCGTTCCAGGCGATCATCGACGGCTACACCCGCGAGGCGGGCGTGCGCGGGCTCGAACGCGAGATCGCCGGCATCTGCCGCAAGGTGGCGCGTCACCACGCGGAGACCGGCAAGTGGCCGGCGGCCGTCACGGCCGCGAACCTCGAGAAATACCTCGGCATCCCGAAGTACCGCCGGCGCGTGATGGAACGGCAGCCGGAAATCGGTGTCGTCGTCGGCCTGGCCTGGACCATGGTCGGGGGCGAGATCCTCGAGATCGAGGTGAACTCGGTGCCCGGCGCGGGCAAGATCACCATCACCGGCAACCTCAAGGACGTGATGAAGGAGTCGGCGGAGACCGCGCTCAGCTATGCGCGCGGCCTGTGCCGCGAGATGTCCGGCGAGTGGTTCAAGAAGAACCAGATCCACCTGCACGTGCCCGAGGGCGCCGTGCCCAAGGACGGTCCGAGCGCGGGCATCGCCATGGCCACGGCGATCGTCTCCCTGCTCCGGGGAGTTCCGGTGCGCGCCGATGTGGCGATGACCGGCGAGGTCACCCTGCGGGGCCGTGTCCTGCCGATCGGCGGCCTGCCGGAAAAGGCGGTGGCCGCCGTGCGGGCCGGCTGCAAGCACCTGATCATTCCCAAGGAGAACGAGAAGGATTTCCTGGAACTGGCTCCGGAGATCCGTCGTGATCTGACCGTCCACCTGGTCGAGACCATGGAGGAAGTGCTGCCGCTGGCGCTGGTTGACGGCGGCAAGCCGGCCGGAGCGCGCCGCAGCGGCGCCCGCGGCCGCGGAACCCGCAAGGTCAAGTCGCCGGCGCGGCCCAACTGAGAGGCGGCGCCTGCCGTGGAAGTCACGTTCGTCACCAGCACCCCCGATCTGCGCGGCCGCCCCGAACTGGTGCTGCCGGAGTTCGCGTTCCTGGGACGCTCCAATTGCGGCAAATCTTCGCTGCTCAATCATTTCCTGGATCGGCGCGATCTGGCCCGCACCAGCGGCAAGCCGGGCAAGACGCGGTTGCTCAACTATTACCTTGTCGACGACCGTTTCTATCTGGTGGACCTGCCCGGCTACGGCTTCGCGAAGGTCAGCCGGACCTTGCGCGAGGCCTGGTGGCGCCTCTTCCAGGCCTACCTGGGAGCGGATGACCGCCCCATGGCGGTATTTCACCTGCTGGACGTCCGGCACCGGCCTACCGCCGAGGACAAGGAAGTGGCCGGCTGGATCCGCGAAGCGGGGCACCCCTGCGCCATCGCCGCCACCAAGATCGACAAGGTGGGCACGACGAAGCTGGCGGGACGCTACCGCGAATTGAGCGAGGCGCTCGGGGTCGACCCCCACACCCCGTTCATCCCCACCTCGGCGGCGCGGGGCAAGGGACGGGACGAAATGCTGGCCTGGGTGGACGCCCTGCTGGCAGCCCATAGCGGCGACGGATTTGACGGTGATGAAGCCGGGGCGGTATAATGGGTGCGGCGGGGCGCCGGCTGGCGGTCCGCTTTCCGGGTGGGTTCCGCGGCGCGGATGGTGACGGACATGCAAGCGACAGCCTACGCCGGCCGACTGGCGGTGACCGCTCTGGCGGTCGCCCTAGCGGTGGCGTGCGTCGGGCAGGCCCGGGCCACCAATCTGGACATGTCGCGCCTGCCGGTCATCGTGCCCAACCTTTGCCTGTCCTGCCACACGTCCAGCGCGCCGACGACGGGCAACGCCGCGCTCAATGTGTTCGGGCTCGATTTCCGCACCAACGGGCGGATCTGGGACTCGAACCTGGCCGCCATCGATTCGGACGGGGACGGCTGCCTCAACGGGGTCGAAGTCGGCGACAGCGACGGCGACGGCGTGCCGGATGGCAACGTCAGTTCCCAGGCGGGCAATCCGGGGGTGGCCGACGACTGCGGGTCCGGGCCCCTGGTCGACGAGAAGGTTTGGGGTACCTTGAAGGCGATGTTTGACGGCAACTGACGGATCGGGGATGATGCGGTCTGGAGCCGCTCGACATCCGGTGCGATGATCGGGTGTTTTTTTTGGGCCGAAAGGGTCCGGAACGGGGAGTCGGTCGTGCGCAATCGGGTGATCATCGGCGGACAATGGGGCGACGAAGGCAAGGGCAAGATCGTCGATGCCCTGAGCCGCGACGTGGACTGGGTGCTCCGCTATCAGGGGGGCGCCAATGCCGGTCACACCATCCACATCGGCCAGGAAAAACACGTGCTGCATCTGATCCCGTCCGGGATCCTGCACCAAGGCGTGCGTTGCCTGCTTGGCGGCGGGATGGTGGTCGATCCGTGGGCCCTGCGCGATGAGATCATCGGGCTCGAGGAACGTGGATTCCAGGTGCGGGACCGTCTGTTCGTGGCCGCCAACGCGACGCTGCTGATGCCCTACCACATGCGCATGGACGAGTTGCGCGAGGCGAAGCTCAGTCGCCACAACATCGGCACCACGGGTCGCGGGATCGGCCCTGCCTATCTGGACAAGGTGCAGCGCACGGGCCTGCGCATGGGCGATCTCCTGCTGTCGGCCGACCGTCTGGAGCGCAAGGTCATCGAGAAGATCCTGTCGGCCAACGAGGTTCTCAGCAACACGTACCAGGCCGAGCCGATGCCGGCCCGCCTGCTGGCCGAGGAACTGGTGGTGCTGGCGCAGACGCTGGCCCCGCTGGTCGTCGACGCGCACGTGGCCCTGGCGGGCGTGCGGGCCGGGAGCGAGTCCGCGCTGTTCGAGGGCGCGCAGGGCACCCTGCTCGACATCGACCACGGCACCTTCCCCTATGTGACCAGCAGCAACACCACCGTGGGTGGGGCGCTGACCGGGACCGGCCTGCCGCCGCGCGCGCTCGGTGAGATCCACGGCGTGTTCAAGGCCTACTGCACGCGTGTGGGCAACGGACCGTTCCCCAGCGAATTGCTCGGCGAGCCGGGCGACCGGCTGCGTGAAGCGGGCGGCGAATTCGGCGCCACGACCGGACGCGCCCGGCGCTGCGGCTGGTTCGACGCCGTCGCCTCGCGGTTCGCCGTCGACATCAACGGGATGACCGGCGTCATGATCACGAAGCTGGACGTTCTGGATACGGCGGCAACCGTGCCGGTGGCGGTCGCCTACGACCTGGACGGCGAGCAGCTGGACGTGTACCCGACCGTCGCCGAGATGCTGCCCCGGTGCCGGCCGGTCTATCGCGAATTTCCCGGCTGGGGCCAGCCGTTGACCGGTTGCCGCGCCCTGACGGACCTTCCGCCGGCTGCGCGCCGGTACCTGGAATTCCTGGAGCAGATCCTGGGGACACCGGTGGTCGGGGTCAGCGTGGGTCGGGACCGGGAGCAGATGATCTGGACTCCCGGCGGCGTAACTGTTTGAAAACAGCCGCATTTTGACACCCGGCGCCGGGCCGCGCATATTTCGCGGACAGAATCAGGGCGCGGGCCGCTAGCTCATCAGGTAGAGCACCTCCCTTTTAAGGAGGTTGTACCGGGTTCGAGTCCCGGGCGGCCCACCAGCGTTCCGCCGGAGCCTTTGCTCCGGCGGAACTTTTTTCAGGAAAGGCTCAAGTTCGGGTTCGGGCCTGCCGATTAAGGGACATCAGGCGGAATCCGCCCGCGACCGCCAGGTCGGTCGGGCGGTTCCGCGCAGCCCGAAGGAACGGCATCATGAGTCTGCGCATCCCGGGCGCGCCGCCGCCGCCGACACCCGCGGTCCGTCGCACCGAACCCGTCCGCCGGCCCACTGCGAACGCCGCCGAAACTCCGGCAGCGCTGCAGACGCCGGCCGCGACCAGCATGGCCAGCCTGCCCACATCCGTCTCCGCTCCCGCCGTGGAGGCGAAGGTGGACCAGTGGGTCGCCCGCGAAAACACGTCCTCACCACTTCCGGACCCGGTGGCGGCACCGGACGGCGGCGCCGCTTCGGCGGCGCCCGGCCTGGCGGCTGACCAGGCGCAACTGGCGGCTGCGCGCATGGGCGCGGACGTTCTCGCCCAACCGCAGCAGGCGAGCAGGGCCCACGGCAATCTGGTCGCGGCGACGGTGCTCAACCTGCTGGTCTGAGGACATCGTACAGGCAAGACGAAGGCGCCGGGCGTGGAGCCCGGCGCCTGTCACGATGCGTCCAGTCGGAGAAAATCCCGGCTAGTTCTTGCCGTATTTCGTCGTCCACAGACGATCGAATTCCTCCACCGTCCGCTCGAACATGTCCATGGCCGCCACGATGGGCGCCGGCGTCTCCAGGTCGACGCCCGCGTTGCGCAGGATGTCCAGCGGCGGCGCGCTCGAACCGGCCTTCAGCATGTTGTTGATGTAGCGCTCGGCGGCCACGTCGCCGCGCGCGCTGATCTCATCGGCCAGCGCCAGGCCGCTGGTCAGGCCGGTGGCGTAGGTGAACACGTAGAAGTTGTAGTAGAAGTGGGGGATGAACATCCACTCGCAGGCGTCGTTGGCGGCCAGTTCGTAGTCCGGGCCGTAGTATTCCTTGATCATCTCCGCGTACAGCCCGTTGAGGAACTCGGCCGTCAGCGGATTGCCCTGTTCGGCATGCTCATGGAAGCGCAGTTCGAAGTCCGCGAACAGCGTCTGGCGGAAGATCGTCTGACGGATCGATTCCAGCCGCTGATTCAACAACATCAGCTTGATGTCGACATCGTCCGCTTCGGCCAGCAGGTGGTTCGTCAGCAGCGCTTCGTTGCAGGTCGAGGCGACCTCGGCCAGGAAGGTCGTATAGCCGGCGTAGACGGGCGGCTGGTTGCGGCTGGAGAACACGGAGTGCAGGGCGTGGCCCATCTCGTGCGCGGTGGTGCTGACCGCGTCCAGCGTGTTGTCGAAGTTGTGCAGCACATACGGGTGGACATCCCGGGCCAGGCTGCCGTTGCTGTAGGCGCCGCTGCGCTTGTCCTTGCTGTAGGCGCCGCTGCGCTTGTCCTCGTTCGGATAGACGTCGATCCAGCCGTTCTTCGGATCCAGGCCTTCGGCCAGCAGCGCGCAGTATTCCTTGCCCAGCGGCTTGAGGCCCTCGGTGATCACGTTACGGGCCTGATCGTACGTGTACTCGGGCTCGATTCCCGCGACCATGGCGTTGTAGAGATTCGGGAACGTCAGCGCGCCGTCCAGGCCCATCACCTTGCGCCGCAGGTTCACGTACTTGTGCATCGTGCGGGGCAGGTTCTCGCGAACGGTGCCGATCAGCATGCGGTACGCGTCGGGGCTGATGTTGTCGGGCGACAGGGCCGCGTCGAGGCACGTCTTGTAGCCGCGGGCGTCCTTGCTCATGATGTGCGACTTGACCGCACCGTCCAGCAGCACGGAGAACGTGTTCTCGTAGCCGCGAAGCGTGCCGAAGAAGGCGTCGCGCGCCTGCACCCGCAGCGTTGCGTCGTCACTCGAGCGCAGACCCGAGAAGCCGCTGACCGTCAGGGGGATCTTCTTGCCCTCGGCATCGGCGATCTCGGGGAACTTCATGTCCACGCCCAGCAGGGATTCGTGGGCGTCGCCCGGGGTCGAGCGCATGTTGCCGGTCAACGCCATCAGGCGTTCCTCGGGACTGCTGAGCGTGAATTCCTTCTGCCGCCAGAGTTCCTCGAAGTAGTAGGCGTAGACAGCCAGGCCCTTGTCCTCGGCCATGAAATTGCGGATGACCGCAGGATCGATCTCCAGGAGCTCCGGCTGCATCCAGGATGTGGCTTCGCCGAAGGCCGGGAACAGCGCGGCGACGCGGCCCTGCATCTGGCGGGCATGGCCGTCGCTCTGGTTCACGTCGTAGAGGGCCTGCGCATACGTGTAGAGCTTGGTCAGCCGGAGTCCCATCTCGGTGGCCGCCGCCTGGGCGTCCAGCATCGTGGCGGCCGATTCGCCAAGGCGTCCCTTGAACCCGTTGAGCTTCGGGATATCGGCCCCGACAGCCGCCAATTCCGCCTCCCAGGCGGCCTCGTTGGCGAAAATGTGTCCGGCGGCCCACTGGTATTCGGCGGGGATGGCCGAGCGCGGGGCGGACGGATCCGGTTTGAACTCGGCGCGGGCGCCGCCGGCGGCCAGGCAGACGCCGATGGTCAGGGCGAGAGCGGCGCCGGCGAGGTGACGGCTTGAAGGATGGGACATGAAACGACCTCCAGAATCGTTGGCAAGGAACAACGCAGCAGGCCGCCCGCAGGCGGCAGGTCGGGGAGGAACGACGGGGCGGCCGGGGCCGCCCCGTCCGGGGAAACTCAGTTGAGCGGGCGTCCGAGGTGGTCGGTGGTCGCGGGCGCCGGGGCACCCTTGTCAGGGAAGACCACGCTCGTCGTCGTCACCACGAAGTCATCGGTGCCCTGATCGTGCGCTCCGTGGAGGATCGTCTCCTCGCGGTAGCCCACGAACCACAGGTCATCCGGTCCGGAGCCCCAGATGCCCGTCAATCGGTCGACGCTGTCGTACAGCACCACGCGCCGGCCGGAGCCTTCGCTGTAGTTGTAGTCGACCGACTGGAACACGACCCGGCCCTCGTCGGTCACCAGATAGATGTTGCCGGCTGCGTCCAGCCAGATGTCGTTGATGCCCGCGCCCGGATTTGTCGTCAGCGTCGGATAGAACTTCTGCCACACGTTCTTGCCGTCGTCGTCGCGGGTCAGGCGGAACAGCCAGCCCTCGGAAGTACCCAGATAGTTGCGGCTCAGATCCGCCGGGTCCGAGGTCGTGCTCAGCACCCACTCATGGGGCACGATCTGTTCACCGCTGAGCGGACGCAGGATCCACTCGCCGATCAGGTTCTCATCGGTGTTGACGGCAAGCACCATGCCGCGGGTGCCGAGGATTCCGACGCGCGTGCCCGTGTAACCGGGATCCACGTAGGCCCCGCCCAGGAAATAGTGGTTGACCGTGACCAGCGACGCGATGTCCTCGGCCACCAGCAGTGTGTCGACGGGCGCGCCGACTTCGTTCAACTGGAACATGCTGCCGGCAATCGTGGACCAGGTGGAGCCGGAAAGGCGCAGGATCGTGCCGTCCTGGCCGACCGCGTGCACGACGCCGCCGAGCGCGCCGATGCCGTACAGGTTCTGAGTGGTGCCGCTGGTCATGCCGGACCAGTCGGCGCCGGAGTTGCGCCAGACGCGGCCCTTGTGGCCGACGGCATAGAGGGTGCCGCTGGCGTCCTCTTTCCACATGCGAACGACCGCGTCGTTCGTGCCCATGCTCATGGCCGTCCAGGCGGTGCCGTCGAAGTGGAACATGGCGCCCTTCGAGCCGCAGGCATACACATCGTTCGCCGATGTGCCCTGCACGTCGAAGAGCCAGTCCTGCGTCTCAGGAACGGGGGGTTGCGTGAAAGGCGGGTCGCTGCTTTCGGACGAGCAGGAGCTGAGCAGCACCATCGCCGCCAGCACGCACAAGGCAAGGCGCATGGCACTGGCCGGCCCGGCGGCCGGGCCCCTGGCGCCCGCGGGGGCGGTACCGAAACTGTTCATTCCTGGGTCATCCTCACGTTCAGTTGGTGGGGAGAACGGAACGGCCGGCCGCCGCGATCACCGACGCCCTGCGGCGCGAGAAAACCGCCATGCCCGCCACGTGGCCGTGGCCGTCTTGCCAACTGGTGAATATTACGTTCCCCACCCCTGAAAGTCCATACCCAACCCCGTTTGCGGTAACCTGATCCGGCGGCGCGGGCTTGCCGAATCGACGGCTTTGGGCAAGATTGGCGGCATGGCGCCGGGCCCGGCAGGCCCGGCCCGGCAAGGATGTGGCGTGAAGGATCCAGATTTCGGCAAAGGCGGCCCGGCGAGGGACCTGTTCGGGGAAATCGACCGCCTGCGGCGGGAGCGTCGGGCCGTCATTCTGGCCCACTATTATCAGGATGCGGACATCCAGGATGTCGCCGACTACGTGGGGGACAGCCTGGGCCTGAGCCAGGCGGCGGCCGCGACCGACGCCGAGGTGATCGTGTTCGCGGGCGTCCATTTCATGGCCGAGACCGCCAAGCTGCTCTGTCCTGACAAGACCGTCCTGCTGCCGGACCTGGACGCCGGCTGCAGCCTGGCCGACGGCTGTCCGCCGGACGCCTTTGCCGCCTTCCTGGAACGGTATCCGGGCCACAAGGTGGTCAGCTACATCAACTGCTCCGCCGCGACCAAGGCCCAGAGCGACGTGATCTGCACCAGCAGCAACGCCGTGAAGATCGTGGCCTCGTTTCCGCCCGACCAGCCCCTGGTGTTCGCGCCGGATCGATTCCTGGGGGACTGGGTGTCGCGGCAACTGGGACGTGATCTGGTGCTGTGGCCGGGATCGTGCGAGGTCCACGAGACCTTCAGCGAACGCAGGCTGGTCGAGTTGAAAGTCACGTATCCGGACGCGGTCGTGGCTGCGCATCCCGAGTGTCCGCCGGCCGTACTGCAGCATGCCGATCACATCGGCAGCACGACAAGCATCCTGGATTTCGCGCGGCGTTCGCCCGCGCGGCGGATCATCGTCGTCACCGAGCCGGGCATCCTGCACCGGATGCGCCAGGAGAACCCGGACAAGGAACTGATACCGGTGCCCGGGGCGGACGAGTCCTGCAGTTGCAACGAATGTCCGTACATGAAGAAGAACACGCTGGAGAAACTGTACCTTTGTCTGAGGGACGGCACGCCCGAGATCTCGCTGGATCCGGCGTTGGCCGCGCGCGCCCGGGAACCGATCGCGCGGATGCTCGAGTTGAGCCGCTGATCCCTGACCGATCGGGCTGCCGGGCCGCGGCCGCGGCGCCGGGAGACGACGCCATGACCGTGCGCACGCCGGTTTACCTGGACAACCACGCTTCGACGGCGCCGGATCCGGCCGTGCTCGAGGTCATGCACCGGGTGGCCCGGGACCACTACGGCAACCCGGCCAGCGCCGGCCATGCCTTCGGCTGGGCCGCGGCACGGGTCGTGGAGGACGCGCGCGAGCAGATCGCGTCGCTGATCCACGCCACGCCACGCGAAATCGTGTTCACCAGCGGCGCCACCGAGGCGGACAATCTGGCCATCCTGGGCCTGGCGGCGGCCATCGAGGTACCCGGGCACATCGTGACCAGCGCCATCGAGCATGCGGCGGTGTCGGCGCCCCTGGCCTGGCTTGCCGCGCGCGGATGGCGTGTCACGTCCGTGGGCGTCGACGCCTCGGGTGTGGTGGAGCCGGAGCGGATCGCCGCGGCCATGGAGGGGGACACGCGTCTGGTGTGCTGCCTTGCCGCGCAGAACGAGATCGGCACGGTGCAACCAGTGGCGGCTCTCGGCAGCCTGTGCCGCGCGCACGGCGTGCCGCTGCTCTGCGACGCCGCCCAGGCGGTCGGTCGGGTGCCGGTGGACGTGGCCCGTGACGGTATCGCCCTGTTGGCCATGTCGGCGCACAAGCTGCATGGGCCGAAAGGTGTCGGCGCGCTCTACGTGCGGCGGCGGGATCCCCGCGTGACCCTGGCGCCGATCTGCTTCGGCGGGGGCCAGGAGCGGGGGCTGCGTCCGGGAACGCCCGCTGTGGCGGCGATCGCCGGTTTCGGGGAGGCGTGCCGTCTCGCCGCGGGGCGCCTGGACCTCGACGCCGCGCACCTGCGTGACCTGGCCGCCCGTTTCCTGACCCGGCTCCGTCAGCGCCTGCCCGGGACCGTCGTCCACGGCGACCCGGTTCGGCGCCTGCCGGGCAGTCTGAATCTGGGGTTCCCGGGCCTGCCGGGCGGCATTTTGTTGACGTCCTTGCCGCAACTCGCGGTCTCTGCGGGATCGGCGTGCTCGGCCGGGACGGGGGAGACGTCGCCCGTGCTGGCGGCGCTCGGCGTCCCGCCGGATCTGGCGGCTGCCAGCCTGCGCCTGTGCTTTGCACGCACCAGTACGCCCGAAGAAGCCGATTTCGCTGCCGACGTCATTGCCGACGCCGTGATCTCGCTGCGGCGTTCGGTGTAGGGTGCCTGAGCGGGTGCTCTGGGCCGCTCCGTCGACCGAACGAAAATGGGCCTCTGTCCCCGGGACAGCGGCCCATTTTCCATTCATCATGTGCGATCAACAACCGGTTCACTCGCCGTCGTAGCCGCTCGCCTGTTTGCGCGACAGCGAAATGCGCCGCCGGCTCAGATCGACGTCAAGCACGCGCACGGTGATCTCCTCCTCCTCGTTGACCACTTCGCGCGGATGCACGATCCGCCGGTTGGCCAGCTCGGAGATGTGGATGAGGCCCTCGATGCCCGGCTGCAATTCCACGAACACACCGAAATCGACCAGGCGGGTGACGCGACCGACAACGTCGGCGCCCGGCGCCAGCGAGCCGGCCGTGGTGGGCCAGGGATCGCTGGCCAGCGCCTTGATCGACAAGCTGATGCGCTCGTTGCGGCCGCCGCCGAGATTCTGGATCTCGAGAACCTTGACCTTCACCGTCTGCCCTTCGCGCAGGACATCGGCGGGATTGGCCACGCGCTGGTGCGAGATCTGCGAGATGTGCACCAGTCCTTCGATGCCGCCGATGTCGATGAAGGCGCCGAACGGAACCAGTCGGGTGACTGTGCCTTCGCGCTCATCGCCGAGCGCCAGGCCCTGGCGCGTGCGGGTGGCTTCGGTATCGCGGTGCTCCTGCAGGAAGGCGCGGCGCGAGACCACGACGTTGCGACCGTCTTCCGACAATTCGACGACCTTGAACTTGAAGGTCTGGCCGACGAACTGCGTGGGGTCATCCGCGCGGCGCAGGTCGATCTGGCTGAACGGACAGAACGCGCGCACGCCGGACAGGCTGATCGAGAAGCCGCCCTTGTTCGTCTCGCCGACCTTGCCTTCGACAGGTGTGCCGTGGGTGAAGGCATCGGTCAGGGCGCGCTTGCCGGCTTCGCGCAGGTTGATCGCCAGCGTGAACTTCAGGTTGCCGTCCTTGGCCTTGGCCAGGTGACCGGAAATCTGATCCCCGACCTTATGAGCCAGTTGACCCTGGTCGTCCTTGAGTTCCTCCAGGGACATCGGCAGTTCGTTGCGGCCGCCGCAATCGACGAACGCTTCGGTGTCCGTGATCTGGACAATGGTGCCGGTGACCTTGTCGCCGGCCTTGGGCTCGACGGGTTCGGCGTTGTCCGCGTCCGCCAGCAGGGCGGCGAACTCGGTGGAGGGCTCATCGTCGCCACCGGGCATCGGCTCGGCTGGCGTGGGGACGACGTTGTGGTCGGGTTCCTGGATTTCGTTCGGTTCGCTGGTCATGTCGGATCCTGTTCGCCTTGACGGTGACTGGCCGGGACTGGGCGCAAGACGGACCCGCCGCCCCGCCGGCCGCGGGGAGGGGTCTGCGCAAGTATAGCACAATCGGGCATACGCGCCCACCGGGAGAGCGTTTCGACAAAAGGGGATAAGGGGTTCCCGCAGGCCGATTCAGCCCATCACGCAAAGGTAGATGCAGTAGAAATGAACGGCGGCCGCAGCCAGAACCAGGACGTGCCAGATCGCATGGTTCCAGGCCAGGCGCTTGGCGGCGTAGATGCCCGCGCCACCGCTGTAGAGCAGACCGCCCATCAGCAGCAGCAGCGGCCCGGGCGCCGGCAGGTGCCGGACCAGCGGGACCGCCACGATGACGGCCAGCCAGCCGAGGACCAGATAGAGCGCCAGCGACAGCTTGCGCAGGAAACGGCGCCTGACCAGGACCTCGAACACGATCCCCCCGGCGGCCAGAGCCCAGGTGATGCCCAGCAGCGACCAGCCCCACGGGCCGCGCAGGGTGACCAGGGCGAACGGCGTGTAGGTGCCGGCGATGAGCATGTAGATGGCGGCGTGATCCAGGGCCTGGAACACGCTCTTGGCGCGGCCCGGTCGCAGCGCGTGGTAGATCGATGAAGCGCTGAACAGGAGGATCAGGCTCGTTCCGTAGATGGCGCCCGCGACCACGCGCCAGGGGTCGTCCGCCTGGATGCCGCGCCAAACCAGCAGCACCAGCGCGACCACCCCCAGAAGGGCGCCCGCCCCGTGTGTCACCGCGTGCGCGATCTCCTGCCCGAGCGTGTAGCGGGAGCGGTGGGGTTCGCCGGCGGGCTGGCGGGCGGACTTGTTGACGGACTTGCCGGCGGTCATGGGCGCGTCCCGGGGACGAAGAAAGGTCTCTGCTTGGCGGACCACACAAGTCTAGGCGCGGACCGGTGCGCGGTCAAATCGGGCGGGTTCAGGCGTCGCGCGCCAGCACGACGAGTGTGATGTCGTCGCCGGCCGCGGCAAGCCCCGGCGGAATCGCCGCCGAGCCCAACAACCGGTCGGCCGCGGATTCCTCCGCGCATTGGCGGATGTGCAGGGCGATCGCCTCGAGCACGCGGTCGATGACGGCCTGCGGCCCGTCGGCGGCCGCCGCGCGGACGACGGCCTCCAGGCCTGCTTCGCCGAATTCATCGCCTTCGGGCGTCATGGCTTCGGTGACGCCGTCGGTGTACGCGACCAGCAGATCGCCCGGACCCATCGCCACCGGGAACACCGGGTAGGTCATGTCCGGGATCATGCCCAGGGGGGTGCCGGCGGGCTTGAGCCACTGGGCCCGGCCGTCGGCGCGCAGCATGAGCGGCGGGTTGTGGCCGGCGCTCGCGTAGCGCAGTCCCGAGCCGTCGGGACACAGCACGGCCAGGAACAGCGTCGCGAATCGTTCGGGATCGGTGCTTTCGAAGAGCGCGCCGTTGGCGGCTTCCAGCAACTGGCCCGGGTCGTCGGTCACGCGCGACAGGGCGCGCAGACTGGCCTGCAGCGTGCCCGTCAGCAGCGCCGCGGGCATGCCCTTGCCGGAAACGTCGGCGATGGCCAGCGCGACCGCGCCGTCGCTCATGCGCAGGCAGTCGTAGGTATCGCCGCTGGTGTGGAGCGACGGGACATTGACCGCCGCCAGCCGATGTCCCGGCAGATCGGGCAGACAGCGGGGCAGCAGGCGCTGCTGGATCTCCCGCGCGGCGTTCATCTGCTGTTCGAGATCCTCGCGCGCCATGGTCTCGTCCAGCCCGGCCAGACCGAGGCGCGCCACTTCCTCCTGCGATTTCGCCAGCGTCGACGCGAAATGGTCCGCGGGCACGTCCAGGCCGATCAGCCGTGAGGTTTCCTGGACTTCGCGGTCGACCTTGTCGGCCAGCGCCTGCATTTCCGGTTCGGCCAGCCCCAGCCTTCCGGCGAGTTCCTCGGGCAGGCAGCATTCGTCGCCGTCGCCGTTGTCGCCGAAGCCGATCGCGCGGACGGCCAGAACCGCTTCGCGCAGAAGCGCCACCAGGCCGGCCGTTTCCGCGGAGATTTCACCGGATTCGAAATTTTCCGGCAGGTATTCGACCGCGTCGGCGAACAGCGTCGGCAGATGCCATTCGCGCAACAGGCGACCGCCCACTTCGCCGTGGTGGAAATCGAAGACGCGCATCTCCGCCTCGGCCAGCGGCATGTTCGCGGACCGCGCCATTTCCACCGCGCGCAGCATTTCCGGGCCGGCGCGTTGCGCCATGACGGCCAGACCGATCGTGTGGAGGATGCCGGCAAGCCAGGCATCCTCGTGCTGCTGCGAGCCGCGCAGCCAGGCCAGTCCCTGGGCGCAACTGGCCGTGGCCAGGTTGAACTTCCAGAGTTCGCTCGAGTCCGGCCACTGGCGGCTGGCGCCGCTGGGCACCATGTCGTGCATGCCCATCAACAGCGCCACGTTGCGCACGCGACGCAATCCCAGTTTGAGCAGGGCCGCGCGCAGGTTGCGCGTTTCGCGTCCGTGCGAGACGGATGCGGCGTTGGCCAGGGCCAGAAAGCGCATGGACATGGCGTTGTCGCTCATGATCACGCGCGCCAGCGAGCCGATGTCGCAGGCGGGATCGGAGGCCAGGCTCACGACCTGTGCGGCCACGGACGGCAGGCTGCCGACCCGGCTGACCAGGTCGGCGACGAAGGTGCGGGAGGTTGCTGTTTCCATGCGGCTCAGATCGACCGCCGTCGGCGATCGTTGAGCGATTTCGCGGCTACTTCAACAAAGTGAGCCGTCCGCGCAACGCCGCGCCGCGGCCGTCGATCACCCGCACCAGATACGTGCCCGACGGCGCGGGGCGTCCGTTCCCGTCCAGCCCGGGCCAGATCAGGGCCGCGGCGCCGGCGGGACGTTCCCGGGGGCCGTCGGACCAGACGCGCCGGCCCCTGAGATCGTGGACGGCGACCGTCACGGTGCCCGGCGCATCGAGATGGAACGAGATCCGCGCGGCCGGATTGGCCGGGTTTGGCGAAATGGCCAGCATCGTCAGGCCCGAGCCCGCCGGGGGCGGCGCCGCGGCCACGCCGGCGTCCAGTTCGACGATTTCGTCGACATTGATGTAGCCGCCGACCGAGCTTTCCTGATCGACGATGACGATGCGGCACAGCCGTCCGCGAACGTCGGTCAGGTCCCATTCGCGCGGCGTCATCGTCACCGCGCCGTGGCCGGTTTCGCTGCGCAGGATGGAGTCGGTCTCGGCATCGACCAGCGCGACATAGCAGGTGTTGGGGAAGTAGCCGCCGCCGACCAGGAGTTCCATGCGGTGACCGGTGACCACGAACGGGTGGCTTCCCAGGCTTCCGGTGACGGCGTCGCCCAGCATCGTGCCGGGGCTGCCGCGTCCGGACAGCGGTCCCGGGTAGTATTCGCGGCTGCCGAAGAAGCTGTTGCCGACCAGGCCGCTGGTGGCCTCGCCCCGGTAGCGCGGATTGTCGCCGAAAGTCGGATTGCCGAGCGCGACGGAACCCGAGCGCAGGGGCCAGTCGGCGGCCAGGGGATGCGGCATCCACACTGCGGGGACGGCGCCGTCGACGGCCGTCCGCAGGGTGTCGAGCCGAACGACGTAGCCCAGCCCGGCGCCCAGCGGCCGGTTGTAGGGCGCCAGCCGCGAATAGATGTGGATCCCCGGATCGAAGGTGTCCAACTGGGGAGCGTAGCCCGCGTCGAGCAGGCGTTTGGTGGCCATCGTCCAGTCCACCGGGTCGGTCGCCGACAGGATGGTCACCCCGACGGCGTCGAATTCGCCGAACAGCAGGTGGTGCCAATCGCCGATCTCGCGGTACTGCGGACTTTCGAGCACCAGAGCCGGTGAAGGCCCGTCGTTCACGTAGGCCGGACCGACATCCGTCCAGTTCAGCAGGTCGACCGAAGTGGCGTGGTAGATGACGCCGGTATTCTGGCCGCCGATGTTCTGGCGGGCCGTGACCAGCACATTCCAGAGGCCGTCCTGCCGGTACAGGAAAGGATCGCGGAAATTGCTCCAGGTCGCGCTGGCGCTCCACACGTACTGGGTGGAGTCCGGCACGATGACCGGTTCATCCGATTCGCGCGTCCAGGTATCCAGGTCGGGCGAACTGGCCAGCCCGATGCGTTGGTTCATGTTCGCGTCGCAGCCGGTGTAAAGCATGACCCAGCGGTTGTTCGCCTCGTCCCGCGTGACCGACGGCGCCCACATGGCGCCCCGTTCCCAGCTCGAGCCCGAGGCGGTCACGAGTACCGGGCCGCGCACCTCCCAGTGGCTCAGGTCCGGACTGACCGCGTGCCAGATCGTGTCGGCGTATGACGCGTGCGAGGTCGTCTCGAGGATCGAGTGGTAAAAAATGTGGTAGAGGGAGTCGGGCCGCACGATACTGAAATCCCAGACCTGCCGTCCGGGATGGCGGAAGTACTTCTGTTCGAAGTCGAAGCGCACCAGGGCGCGGGCCGGCGGCGCCGCCGCCAGCATCCAGCCCAAGGCCAGAAGGGCAGCGAACGCCAGCATCCCCGGGGCCAGCCGCGTGGGAGAGCACGCGCGTTCACTGGGCATCCGGGAGCGGCGGCCGGGATCGGGCGACGATCGGGGCACGTATCACTCCGCAGGCAGGTTGAAAAGTCCGCACTTCAGGGCACGCGACGCGGCACCCGATGAATTTGTTCAGGCAATCTTTATTTTACCACAAGAGGTGGTGGGGGTCAATGCGACGGACGGGAGCGCTGCTGGCGGTTGCCTTACTCGTGGCCCATGTCGGAGTCCGGGCCGGGTCGTCGCCCGCGGTGGCGGACCCGCCGGGACCGGCTGCGGTCGCCCTGGCGCGCGTGGACAGCCTGCTGGCGGCCGGCGCGACCGGGCAGGCGGCGGTGCTGGGGCTGTGGGCGGTGGCGCGGTGGGGCGACGATCCGCTGTACGGTGGGCAGGTCCAGGGCCGGACAGGCGCGGCTCTGCGGTTGGCCGGTCGGCCGGTCGAAGCCTTGGTGCACCTCGAGCAGGCCGTGGGCCTGCGCCCGGAGGACGCCGGGCTGCGCCACGAATTGGGGCTGACCTTGGCCGAACTGGGCCGAATCGGCCGCGCCCTGGCAGAGTTCGAACAAGCGGCAGTACTGGATCCTGTCGATCCGGCCCCGCATCTGGAAGCCGGCCGACTTCGCGGCGCTCTCGGTGACTGGCAGGGGGCGCGCGTCGAGTTGGCCGCAGGGCGAAAGTTGTGCGGGGACTGCCCGGAGGCCGATCGGCTGCTGGCGTCGGTGCTGATGGCGGCCGGCCGGCCAGCCGAGGCCATCGAGCCCCTGCAGCGTCTGTGGGCGGCTCAGCCGGATTCGCAGCTACGCCACCACCTGCTCGGCGCCCTGGCCGGCGCGGGGCGGGACAGCGCCACCCTGGCGCTGGTCGGGGCGACCCCGGCCCGGGACCGTACGCGGGATGATTGGCGCATGGCGGTCCGCGCCGAAGGGCGCGTCGGCGGTGCCCGCTGGTCGGCGGCGTCGCTGGCCGTCGCGGACACGTCGGCCCCGGCGCGATTCCCCGGGGACGACGCCGTATTCTGGGGTCAGGCGTCGCTGAATCTGCTGGCGGCGGGAAGGGCATCCGAAGCGCTGCAGGCCGTGGACCGCGCCCTGGCTCTGGATGCCGGTCAGGCCGTCCTCTACCACAACCGCGCGGCGATCCTCGCGGCGCTGGGCCGCCCCGATGAGGCCCGCCGGTCGCTGGACACGGCCCGCTCTCTGGGCCCGCACCCCGATCAGGAGGAGAGGCATTGAGACGAATCCGCCGCGGTCGCCCGGAATGGCAGGGGACGGCCGCTCTCGCGCTGCTGCTGGCGCTGGCCGGATGCGCGACGCCGAAGGTGCCCTCGCTACCGGTCGAAGTCGCGGCGCCGCCAGCGGCGGTGGCCGGCCCGCCGGAATTGTCGGAATCGCCGGCCCCGGCCGGCGCCTGGCGCGAGCACCGTCTGGCCCGCTGCCAGGATGATCTCGAGGTGCCGCCCGCGGTGGAGAAGCTCCTGGCCCTCAGTTCCGAGTTCTACCGCGAGGGCGCGGGGTCCGATGGCATGATCGAACTGGAACTGGCCCATGCGGCGGGGCAGGACCACCCGCTGGTGCTGGTGACAATGGGGCAGTTGTACCTGATGGCGGGGCAGGGCGAGCCGTCGCTGTTGCCGAAAGAGGGTCCGGCCCGCGATGTGGGGAGCTGGGCGCGCAATCAGCCGCGGCTGCTGGGCCGCGCCCGGTTGCTGCTGGAGGCGGCCGCCCGGGCCCGGCCCGACGATGCGGGCATCGATTACCTGCTGGCCGATGTCCATCGTGCGGCTGGTGATACCCTGCGCGCTGCGTCGCTCGTGTCCGCGGCCATGGCCAAGTGCACCGGCGGCCGTAGTTTCCGCATCATGCAACTGTACCAGCAGCTGAACCGGTACCCCGCCCGCCACGAGGGTGGGCCAGCACCGGTTTACCCGGCCGAAAGCATGGAGCGCCGCGAACAGGGCGAAGTCGTGGTCGATCTGCTCCTGAGCCCCGCCGCCGAGGTCCGGCAGGCGAAAATCGTCGCGACGCCGTCGCCGGAACTGGCGGATGCCGCGGCCGTCTGCCTGCGTCAGGGCCGCTTCACGCCCTCGCGGCTGGGCAAGTATCCGGTATGGAGTTGGCTCCGGGTGACCGTGGCCTTCCGGCTCGAAGGGTAGCCCGGCGGCGGCATCCCGGACCGCGGCCAACGCAGTGATGTCAGATGCCGGTTGCTTTGCCCGGTCGGTTTGCCTTATTTTTCCATGTCCCTGGTGTGGCTGCGGCGGAAGCATGTCCGCACGGCCGCGCGTCTTACCCCGCGCCGGAGGTCATCCAGAACATGACGTGGCTGCGACACCGCTGCCTGCCCATGGCTTATCTCGCCCTGCTGGCGGCCCTCATCGTGGTGGGCTGCACCAGCAAGGAAGATCCGTCCGAGACGCTGCCGATCTGCGGCAACCACTCGTGCGGGGAACTGGTCATGGTCACGACCGACACCTCCAGTGACGGGTACCACTACCTGAATCCCAGGCTGTCGCCTGACGGCACCACCATTGCCTTCACCTGCGACTGGTGGGCGCTGCCGTCGGATCCCCGCTATGCCGGCGACGACTACTTCGTGAATTACCGCCAGGTCGGTCTCATCCCCGTGCAGGCGGGCGTGCAGCCGGAGCGGAACCTCGACCAGCTCGGCGCCCGCCTCGTGCGTTTGCAGGATTTCAGCATCCCCATCGGCGGAACGTCCGATTTCCAGCAGGACGCGGTGGATTTCGACAAGGCCGGACCCGTGTGGCTGGACGACACCCATCTGGCGTTCCCGTTGCGTGTGCGCGTCGGCTTCCGGTTGTTCCGCGCGGACATCAACACTCCTTCGCAGACGACGGTCGCGCCGCTGTACATGGAGCCGAGCGATGCGCAGGCTTCGCCGACCCTCTGGCAGCACCTTGAACCGGCACTGTCGGCCGACGGGCGCTGGATGGCCTTCACGCGGTCGGGGTGCGCGATTCCCGATTCGTTCGAGACCTGCAGCGGACTTTCGATCTGGATCATGGACATGGCCACGGCCGGAGCGAACAACGGCTACGGAACGCGGGCCTTCCCGGTGACGAGCGAGTTCTCTCGCATCGAGGCGCCGTCGTGGTCGCCGGACGGGACGCGTCTGGTGTTCAGCGGCGGTCTCGATGTAGCCGGCCTGAGCGGTGTGGGCACAGAACTGTTCACGGTCGACTTCGACACCACCGGTCTGGCGACCGGTACGATGCCGCTGGACCGGAACGTGCGGCGCCTGACGTCGACTTCGATGTCCGCGGGCGATCCGATCACCGGCATCCAGAACGGTTCGCCGACCTATTCGGTGGACGGCCAGACGATCTACTTCGTTTCGACGCGCCGCGCGCCGTCGATCACGCTGCATGACCGGAACATCTGGCGGGTGCCGGCTGACGGCAGCCTCGATCCGGAGATCTACTACTTCACCCGTTCGGATGAATCGGATCCGTCCATCAATCCCGACGGTTCCATGCTGTTCAGCAGCGCCCTCGGCTTCCCGACGGAGATGCTCGACAGGCTCGAAGCGGAAGCCTATCAGCGCATCGTGGCGCAGGATCTGTTCGACGAGGAACATGACCTCGACGACGGGCGGGAAGACTACACGCCGAAGACCGAATTGCAGATGCGCGCGGAAGCGGCGGACGAGCGTCGTCTGCTGAGCTTCTTCGAGGGCGTCATGATGCACCTGTATTTCTACCGCCCCTGAGGGGCGGTGCGCTGATGGACAATCTGGTCCTCCTGCGACGGCAGATGGTCGAGATCGGCCGCCGTCTGCAGCAGCAGAACCTGATCGTGGCCGCCGAGGGGAACCTGTCGGTTCGACTCGGCGGCCGTGCTTTTCTCGTGACACCATCGGGCGTGGGCAAGGGTGCGCTGCGGGTGCAGGACCTGCTGGAGATCGATTCGGCTGGCCGGTGCGCGCAGGGTCGTCCGTCCAGCGAGTGGCCCCTGCACCGGTGCATTTACGAATCACGGCCCGACGTGAAAGCCATCTGCCACGCGCATCCGCCCTGGGCCACGGCCTTCGCTGCGGCGGGGAAGGACCTCGACGGGTCCCTGCTCACCGAGACGGCGGCCATCCTGCGCAGCGTGCCTGTGTGCGCGCGGTCCGAGCCCGGGACCGAAGCGGCGGCCGCTTCGGTCCTTCCGTACATCCTCGATCATGATGCCGTGCTGCTCGGGAGCCACGGCGCGGTCACCGTCGGCCCGGATCTGCCGACGGCGTTCGCGCTGCTCGAGACGGTGGAGCGTCTGGCCCAGGTCACGCTGCTGACCGCTCTGGCGCGGGGGGAAGGCGGAGCGCTGCCGCCGGGTGTGCGCTGAGGCGGTGTGACGCAGCGGGATCGTTCGAGGTGATGAGGTCGGAGGGCGTTCAGCCGCCGGGTGTTCAGCCGGATTGCCCGGTGTAGATGTGTGACAGCTGCTCCGTGATCGCGGCCCACCCGAATCGTTCCTCCATGAGACGGCGCCCACCCAGAGCCAGACCAGCCCCCAGATCGTGGTTGCCGGCCACGCGCAGCAGCGCGTCGGCGAAATCGGCGTCGGCCGGAGCCACGACCAGCGCCGCCCCATCCGCGGTGGCGATGCCTTCGGCGCCCACCACCGTGGTGACGACCGGTACGCCGCGCGCCAGCGCTTCCAGCACCTTGATCTTGATGCCGCCGCCTTCGGTCAGCGGCGCGGCGAATGCGCGGCAGCGGCGGAACAGCGGGCCCAGATCGTCGACGTAGCCCAACGCGGTCACGCCCTGCGCGGACCAGGCGTCTGATCCTCCCCGTTCCGCCAGGAATTCAGCGGACCCGCGTCCCACCAGGTCCAGCGCCGCATCCGGCCGCGCAGAGCGGACGCGCGGCCAGATCTCGTCGAGCAGCAGCCGGGCGCCGGTTCGATTCGGGGCGTGGCCGAACGAACCGACGAACAGGAACCGGCAGGTTCCCCGAACCGGGGCCCAGTCCGCCCGGATGGCCTCCAGGTCCATGCCCAGAGGCACCGTGGAGAGTCTGGTGCCTCCCATGGCGGCCAGCAGCTCCCGGTCCTGGGTCGTCACGCACAACGTCCGGTCGGCCCAGCCGCAGGCGGCTACCTGCAGGCGGCGCCAGCGGGCAGCTTCGTTCCTGGCCAGCGCCCTGCCCAGAGGATTGCCGGCCAGTTGCGCGCGCCGTTCCCGCGGCAGCGAGCCGAGTTCATGCGTGTTCAGGATCAGCCTCGGCCGGGATCCGGCCGGCGATCGTCCGAGGTCGCGGCAATGCAGGGACATCTGCAGGTACTCGAACTGGACCACTTCGGGGCGGCAGTGCCCGACCACCGCGCGCAGTTGCGCGGCCAGAGCAGGTGTCCAGTACTTCTCCACGTAGAAGGGAAATCCCGAAACGAGCGCCCGGCCGGCCGCGGCGGCGCGGTCTCGCAGGAGCGGTGCCCGCGCGGTACCCTCTGCCGCGCGATCGGCAAATGGCAGGGCCGCCACGGCCACCCCGAGGGCTCGTACGTCATCGACCAGATCCGTTTCACCCGGCCGGACGAGGCAGGCGGCGGTCACCTCGTGTTTCCGCGCCAGCCAGGCCAGCAGATCGCGAACAGCCGTCCCGCCGCCGTGGCCGACGCGGCGGTGGGGAAGGTAGGGGGTCAGGACCAGGACTCTCATGCCGGGTGACGACGGGCTGCACGGCAGGGGGCGGGGGCCGAAATGCGCCCGGCAGGATCGGGGTCAGAAGGGCACATAGCCGCGGGCCATCGCCAGATCGAGCTTCTTGCGCTCGAACTCGACATCCCAGGCCGTCGACCCGTCTTCGAGCTGCGGGCGGTTCTTCAGGAGAAAAGCGGTCGTCTGCTCGTCGATCTCGTCCTCGATCCGCAGATCGGACAGGATCAGGGCCTCGACCAGGACCACGAAATCGCTTTCGGCCATCTCCAGATCGACCAGTTCCTCGTCCAGCAGGCGGTCGCAGACCTCCCGTGCCAGGACGGCAATGCGTTCTTCGGACAGGCGCACCAGATCGCTCCCTTGCCGGCTGAACTAAAGGACGAAGCGGCGCTTGCGGGCCAGTTCGCGTTTCATCTTCGAGCGCAGGGCACCGACATCCATCTCCATGGCGCGGATCTCGTTGACGTTCTGCTCAAGGAGCTTCTCGACTTCCTGGTCGATCTCCTCCTCGGTCCGCAGATTGTCGGCCAACGCATCCTCGACCGCCCGCAACACCAGGTCGGTGTTGCCGGCGGGGTGGATGCGCGGATCCTCCTGCATCATCTTCAGGACGCGCTTGCCCAGATGCTCGATCTTGCGGTTGCTCAGGCGCACGGCGGTTCTCCCGTTCGCGGGGCGTGGTCGGCCGGCCGCGGGGGTCGCGTGCCGTGCTGCGGTCCAACGCCGCGAACGCTATCCATTCAAGTGCTTTTAACCGGGGTTGGCAAGCGAAAACGGGTCGGCTATTGTGACGTTCGCGGAAGTTCGTCACGCGGGGAACTCCGGCCCGTGGCGCGCGTATGAGTCGCCCGTCCCATAATCCAGCCATCGCCCTGATGACGGCCGACCCGGCCGGGAAGGTGAACATGTCCGACCTGCATCCGCTCGACAAGGTGCGCGCCGAGGAACTGGCCGGTCGCCTGCGCGGCGTTTACGCCGAAGTGGGCAAGGTCATCGTCGGCCAGCGCGAGATGATCGAAGGCCTGCTCCTGGGCCTGATGACCGGCGGTCACATCCTGCTGGAGGGCGTGCCCGGTCTGGCCAAGACGCTTGCCGTCAGCACGCTGGCCCGGACCGTCCACACCGGATTCCGCCGCATCCAGTTCACGCCCGATCTGCTGCCGGCCGACGTGACCGGCACGACGATCTACAACCGCGAGACGGGCGGCTTCTCCGTGAAGAAGGGCCCGGTGTTCTCGAACATCATCCTGGCCGACGAGATCAACCGCGCGCCGGCCAAGGTGCAGAGCGCCCTGCTGGAAGCCATGCAGGAGCGGCAGGTGACCATCGGCGGCGAGACATTCCGCCTGCCCGACCCGTTCCTGGTGCTGGCGACGCAGAATCCGATCGAGCAGGAAGGGACTTACCCCCTGCCCGAAGCCCAGGTCGACCGGTTCCTGCTGAAGCTGCGGGTCGGCTACCCGACGCGCGAGGATGAGCGGGCGATCCTCGAGCGCATGGCAGGTCGCGAGGTGCCCGAGGTGTCGCCGGTCCTCGAACCGGAGGGCCTGTCGGAGATCCGCGCCGCGGTCAACGCCGTGTTCATCGACGAGAAGATCAAGTCCTACGTGCTGGACATCGTCTTCGCTTCGCGGGATCCCGAGGCCGCCGGCCTGAAGCTGGCGCCGCTGATCGCCTGGGGCGCCTCGCCGCGCGCCACTCTGGCGTTGACCCAGTTGGCCCGGGCGCGGGCGCTGCTGCGAGGGCGGGCGTTCGTCGTCCCCGAAGACGTCAAGGCGGTCGGTCACGACGCGCTGCGCCACCGCATCCTGGTGACGTACGAGGCCGAGGCCGAGAACATGACCAGCGACGATATCGTCACCACGCTGCTCGACAGCATCGCGGTGCCGTAGACAGCCATGGCCGACCTTCGTCAGAACACGCCCATTCCAGCCGAAATCCTCGCGGCGGTGCGACGGATAGAAATCCGTACGCGCCGCCTCGTGGACGAGGTCTTCTCGGGTGAATACCATTCGGTGTTCAAGGGCACCGGTATGGAATTCCGCGAGGTGCGCGAGTACGAACCGGGCGACGATGTGCGCGCCATCGACTGGAACGTCACCGCACGTACGGGTGATCCCTTCGTCAAGCTGTACGACGAAGAGCGGGAATTGACGGTCATCCTGGCGGTCGATCTCAGCCGCAGCGGACGCTTCGGCAGTGGGGCCCGGACGAAGATGGAGATCGCCGCCGAACTGTGCGGCGTGCTCGCGTTCGCCGCCATCGCCAACAAGGACAAGGTCGGGCTGGTCCTGTTCAGCGACCGCGTCGAAAAGTACATTCCGCCTGCCAAGGGTCGCAGCCACGTGCTGCGTCTGATCCGCGAACTGCTTTCCTTCGAGCCCGAGGGCCGCGGCACGGACCTGAACGAGCCGTTGCGTCTGTTGGGCTCGGTGCTCAAGCGCAAGGCCACGGTGTTCCTGGTTTCGGACTTCTGGGCCGGCGATTTCACGACCAGCCTGTCGGTGCTCGCGCGCCGTCACGACGTCGTGGCCGTGCGTGTGCGTGACCCGCGCGAGGCGGAACTGCCCGCGGTCGGCCTGGTGCAATGGGTCGACGCCGAAACGGGCCGACCTCTGCTCGTCGATACATCGTCGCCGGGATTGCGCCGGCAGTTGGCCGCGCGCGGCGAAGCGCACGACAGCGCGCTGGCGCGGCTGTTCTTCTCGCGCGGGGTCGATGTCGTCGACGTCGACGTGACCGGCTCCTACGTCGAACCGCTCAGGCGGTTTTTTCTCGGACGCGAGGGACGTCGCGGGCGCCGGAGGTCGCGATGAACCGTCCGGCAAGGTCAGGAGTGCACGTCGGATCGCGCGGGAAACTGTGCGTCGCTTCGTTGGCGCTCGCATGGTGCCTGGTGGCGGTTTCCGAGGTGTGGGCCCAGCCGTCGCCCCCGGCTGCGCCGGCCCGTCCCGACACCGCCCGGCTGGGATTCGTGGCGGCCGATTCGCTGCCGGCGCCGCTGGCGCTGCACGTGCTGTCGGACACGGTCGCTTTCGGGGGGCTCCTGCCGGTGGCCTGGGATCTGCCGGCCGGATCCGCGGTTTCCCCGCCCGGCCTGCCGACTCCCGACGGTGACCAACTGGCGGCCGTGCCCGACCGGCGGCGTCCCTGGTGGAAGGGCGGCGGTCGCGCGACGGACGAAGGGGCGGGCTTTGCCGCCGCGCTGGAAGCGTTGCCTCCGGTTGCCGGTCCGCGCGTCGTTTCGCTGTATCGGGTCTATCGGACCGACCCCTTCCGGCTGGAATGGGCGGGCCGGAGTTCCGCGGTCGTGGATGTGCGGGGGCGCGTCGATGACCCGGGTCGGCTGGCTGAGATCCGCGATCCGCGTGCGTGGTCCTGGGTCACGACAACCCTGGTGGCCTGGCTGGCGGCGCTCGCGCTGGCGGGAGGGCTGTTCGCCTGGTGGTGGCGCCGCCGGCGTCGCGGGACGGAGCCTCCGGACTGGCTGCTACCCGAACCCGCCTGGATCGGTGCGGTCCTGGCGCTGCATGGTCTGCTGGAAAAGAAGCTTCTGGAACGCGGTGACCCGAGGGCTTTCCTTGACGGTCTGGCTGCGGTGGCGCGCGGCTTCGCGGCGGCCCATTACGGGGTGCCTGCCGCGGAGTTGACCGGCGGCGAACTGGTGAGCGCCTGCGCCGCCCGGGGCTACGACGCGGCGCAGCCGGCCGCCTTCGCGCGGCTGATCGACGCCGCCGACCTGCGGCGCTACGACCCGGAGCCCCCGGCGCCGGGCTGGTGCCGCGACCGGATCACGGAACTCGTTACCCGCATGTCCGC
>JAIFKS010000024.1 GCA_020049465.1 bacterium
CGCCCTTGCCGGCGTCTTGTTCATGACCGCCACGATCGGCGCCGTGTTCACGGGCGGCTGCGGTGGCGGCAAGTCGGCGACGGGCGAGCCCCTGGCGGGACTGGACGGCCGCGCCGTGCTGGCGGCCGACACCTTCAACGGGCCCGGGCCGGTGGGCGCCACATTGGACACGGTGGTCAACGGGCGCACGCTGCCCCTGGCGGGCGTACCCGTACAGGGCTTCAGTTCGCTGCTCCGCGACGGCGACGATCTGCTGGCGCTGCAGGACAACGGCCTGGGCACCATGGCCAACAGCGCCGACAGCCCGCTGCGCTGGTATCGCCTGCGGCCGGACTGGGCGGCCGGCTCCGTCAAGCTGGACGGTTTCGTCGAACTGACCGACCCCGACCGCCTGCTGCCGTTCCCGCTGGCCGGCGCGGAGAATCTTCGCGAAGGCCGCCGCCTGTCGGGCGCCGACCTGGACCCCGAAGCCATGGTGGCGATGGACGACGGCACGTTCTGGATCGCCGAAGAGTTCGGACCGTCGCTGGTGCATGTCGACGGCAACGGCGTGGTGCTGGAGAAGCCGGCGCTGGTGTTGCTGCCGCCGTCGCTGCGCGCGTTCGGGCGCGGTTCGCCGTACCTGCGCACGCCTGACCACCCGGATCTGCGCGGACTGCGCGCCGACGCGTCGCGTCGCGATCTGGCCAATCTGCCGCGCAGCGGCGGCATCGAAGGTCTGGCCCGTTCGCCCGGAGGTGACCGCCTGTACGCCGCCGTCGAGAAGGGCATGCTCGACGACACGGACGGGCAGCGTCGCCTCATTCTCGAATTCGATCCCGCGCGCCACGGCTTCACCGGCCGCTGCTGGTTCTACCGCGCCACTGCGGCAAACGTGTCGATCTCGTCGCTCGACAGCGACGGCAACGGCGGCCTGCTGGTGCTCGAGCGGGACCCGGGCGAAGGCCGCGCTGCCGCCATCAAGCGCATCTACCGCGTGGTGCCCGGGCAGGTCGACGATACGGGGTACCTGGCGCGCACGCTGGTCTGCGACCTGCTGTCGCTCGACGACGACCGCGACCTGACGCGCCATGAACGCGGCTCGATCGGGCTGGGCCGGCATTTCAAGCTGCCGTTCGTAACCCCGGAGTGCCTGCTGGTGGTGGACGCCTCGACGCTGATCGTGGCCAACGACAACAACTACCCGTTCAGTTCCGGCCGCCGGCCCGGCGAACCGGACGATACGGAGATCGTGCGTCTGCGGCTCAAAACGCCCCTGAACGCAGCGGGAGCGGCCGCTGTGGCGACCGCCCCCGTCGAATCCGCTGCGTCGAAACCTCAGTAGGGCGCGGACACGATCTCGCCCACGTCCGGGCTCGCCTCGCTGGGCTTCTTCACCATGTCGGAGCTCCGGCCGCTCGAAGGATGTTCCGACCCGAGCAGCTGGACGTTCCAGCCCACGAACGTGTCGCCGAAGCGCGGCCCCATCACGAGAACATTGCTGCCCTCCTGGAGCACCGCGCCCTGGCCATCCGGTCCGGTGACCACCGACTCACGGCTCATCTGCAGCTGGTAGTCGCCCACGCGCCACCCGCTCAGGCCGTCGCGCCGGAGCACGCCGGTGTGGAACTGCATCGACGGCAGCAGGTCGAAGCGGTGCGCCTCCTTCATCTCCGGCGGCATCTCCGTCCGGTTCGGGCTCAGCCTCTTGTTGTCCGGTTTCCGGCCCGCCTGGGCCTCGGTGGTCGCCGAGACGCCCAGCACCAGGCACAGCGACAGCGTGAGTGCGAGTTTGCGTTTCATGGCCGATCCTCCTGTATGTCTCCCGGCGTCGGCCGCCGGCGCGCGAGGCGCCGCGCGGCCGCCGCCGTCGAGTCGCGGACTACTGCACATCCGGCGCGGGCTGGACGTGGTCGAAATTCTCCTGCCACGAGCGCACGTTCATGCGCTGGAACTGGGCCGCGATCGGCACCACGGAGATGCTCGCGTCGCTGGACTGCACCACGACGGTACCGGTCGAAAGGTCGACCACCGGGTACGACGCGATGCCGGTTCCCAGCTCGGTGATCCGGTCGCCGAGCGAGTCCTGGTCCTCGGTCGTGCCGCCGTCCTGGTAGCGCATCTGGTAGAGGAACGAGGTTCCACCGGCCACGCAGGCATCCATGTCGGGCGCGAACGAGGTGAAGATCACCGTCTCGGCCACGACCACCGCCGGCTGGGTCACGCGCTCGCCGTCCAGGCGGTTCAGGTTGACGTACCAGCCCGTGGCCGTTCCCATCGTGGCGACGGAGCTGGTCTGGTCGCGCATGCCGGCCAGGGTGGCGGTGGCGCCGTCGTGCTTGTCGATCACGCAGATGAACTTCTGCGCGGTCGTGGTCATCATGTCGTCGTCATCGAGGTAGGCCCCGGTACCGAAGTACACGTAGACGTGGCCGTTCGGACCGTAGGAAACCGCCGGGTTGGCCGTGATCTCCACGGTCCCGCTGTAGAGCTTCGTCATGGTCCAGTTGTCCGGGTCGGAGCTGCCGCGGGTGGCCATGCGGTACACCGATCCGAGCAGGTCGGCCGCATAGACCAGGTCGACGCTCCCGTCCAGATCGACGTCCACGGCGACCGGCCGCGTCGTCTTGTTGCGCGTGAACTTGGTGGTGACGCTCAACTGCTTCGAGCCCAGCAGCGTTCCGTCCTGGATCCGGTACCCGTGCACCCACGACTCCATGTTCGTCTTGTCCAGGCCGCTGCCGACCAGGGCCACGGCCTCGCCGCCGATGGTCACGATCTCGACGTCCGAAGTGTACGTCATGCGCGTCGGCAGCGTGTTCTGCCACAGCAGCCGCGGGCTGTCCGGATCGGTCACGTCCAGCGCAAACACGTCGGCACCGCCCTGGCGCCCGCCGGAGAGCAGGACCGTCCGCCAGTCGCCGTCGAGCTGCACGTCCTTGACCGTCACCGTCTGGTCGACCGAGTACTTGTGGCAGTAGAACGAGTCGGCCATGACCGCGAAGACCGGCAGCGCGAACTCGGGCACGAAGGCCCACCGTTCGTCGCCGGAGTTCGCGTCGAACGCGTGGAGCATGCCGTCATTGGCGCCCACGTAGACCATCTTGCGCCGGCCCTGGTGGTCCTGGTAGAACTGCTGATAGCTCTCGGTCACCAGGAAGTTCGCCGGCGGTCCGACGACGACCGGCGTCGAGTGCACGATCGGGCCCAGGATCCAGCCGCGCCGGTTGCGCAGACCCAGGACGTCGTCGCCCCGGCCCCAGTTGATCAGGTCGGCGGCCTCCAGGTCGGTGCCCACGTTCATGGCCGCGCGCAGGTTGGTCGCGTTGGTCGACTGGAAGTCGAAGCGGCTGCCGCCCAGCGCGGTGAAGATCGTCCGCGACGCGGTCGTGCGCTGGCGCAGCAGTTCGCCGGCCTCCCACAGGGCGCCGTCGCCCTCCGAATACGGCAACTGGTAGCACTCCATGAAGCCGTCCCAGTCGATGGGCATGAACTTGCCGCGGTACAGCCGGTCGTCGGTGCCCTGTTCGGTCGACACCACGGCCACGGCCGAGCCGGCCGAGATGCGCCGCAGGATGTCCTGCACCGCGAACTCCAGGCTCTGCCGCAGCTCGGAGGCGTTCGTGGCCTGGAAATACAGGCCGTCGCCCTTTTCCGCCGCGGACTGCAGGATGGGCAGGTCGATGTCGTACCCCACCACATAGGTGGCGATGGTCTGGTCCCCGTCCATGTCCGGCCGCAGGTCCTTGTGGGCCATGTACCAGATCACGTCGTCGAAGTACTCGCTGCAGTCGTAGCTGTTCGGCAGTGTCGAGCCGACGCTGGCGCAGTCACCGGGATCACGGCCGTCGCCGTCGGCGTCCTGCAGGTACGGGCTCACGTCCAGATCCATCGTGGGCTCGCCGTCGGTCACGACGATCACGAAGTTGTACTGACAGGGCACCGTGATCGGCGCCGTCGGGCCGTCCTCGGTGAAATAGTCCAGAATGGTCTCGGACGCTTCGGCCAGCGGCGTCCAGGTGTTGGCCGTGATGCCGGCGATCTGCGCCAGCAGCGAGGTCGGGTTCACGCCGCATTGACCGATGATGCTGCCGCCATGGTCGTTCTGGAAGACCGTCAGGCCGAAGTCCAGGCGGTTCGAACGGTAGATCAGGTCCGACAGGATGACCTTCAGCAGCTGGATGCGCGTCTGCTGCGGGATCGCGGCGCGCTGATCGGCCGTCGCGTGGTAGAAGATCCAGTTCAGGTAGTTGCCCTTGTAGCGGCCGTCCTCGCCATTGTCCGAGTTCACGAGGTAGGCCGAGGGCGACGTCGCCCAGGTGGACTTGAAGCTGCTGGGTGTGTAGAGCTTGTCCTTGGTGACGTAGTAGTCCGAATTGGCGGTGAACCCGCCCGCGTAGACGATGTCCTGGTTGTAGGCCTCGTGGTAGATGGGAGCGTTCATCGACCCCGAGTTGTCCGCCAGGATCATCACGTTGGCCCCGTTGAGTCCCTGCTTCACGAACAGCGGGATCTCGCAATCGACGGCCTGGGCGCGCACCGCCGGAAGCAGACACAGCGCCGCCAGCAGCGGCACCCATGCCGCCCTCGACAGCGTCCTGATCATCGTTTCATGTCTCATGATCGCCTCTCTCGCCGGCATGCCGGTCGTGCTTCGATTACCCCCGAAACCCAACTCAGTAGCCTTCCTTGTACAGGCGGCTGACAACCACCTGCACGCCGCTCTGGCCCTGGCGGCTCGCCTGTCCCTGCGAGCCGATCTGGTAGTCGTAGTCCAGGTAGTCCACGCCCCAGCCGGGCTTGGGACGCTTTCCGGTGAAGTTGACGTCGTAGCTGAACTGCTGCGTGCCCTCGAGCACCGTCGTCGGCTCGTTGCGGACGGCCATGGTCCCGAAGTCCAGGATCTGCGGCGGCTGGTTGGAGACGCGCACGAAGTTGATCGCCGCCTCGCCGCCGGCGTCGGCCGAGAACACCGAGCGAAGGTGCGTCGCCTCGGCCGCCGTCGTCTTCTTCTCGGATGTGGCCAGCCAGGCAGCCCCCACCGCCAGCACGCTGAGCACCAGCACCACCAGCAGCGCGGTCACCATGGCGAAGCCGTCACGGCCGGTTTCTCTTGCGGTAGTCGTCGCGTTCATCATGCTGCCATCCCGCCTTACTCGTTGCGCACGGCGATGCGCGTGGTGTAGGTGACCGGCTCGTGCTTGTCGGTCTCGCCGACCATGACCAGGTCGACCGAACGGATGCTGGCGCGGTCGGTGGCGCTCAGCGGCACGGCGTTCAGCAGGTTGCCGTCCTCGTCGAAATAGTTGAAGTTCACGTTCGTCAGCCCGCGCAGGATGACCGTCGCGCCGGCGCCGACATCGCGCGACAGCTCGCCGGTGCCCGGATTGAACGCATAGGTGATGTCTTCGTCCGGGTTGGTATCGATCGCGTCCGTGTCGGCGTTCAGGTCCATGCGGCAGCGGAACTGGTTGACGTCGGCCACCGGAAAGCGCTCGAAGCCGGATCCGCGCGGATCGCAGCCCGCCGAACGCACCTCGCGCGTGACCAGCGACATCACCGCGCGCAGACCCTGCTGGTACTGCGCCTTCTGCCGCGTGCTGGTGTAGCTTTCGCGCGCCTCGGTCAGGAAACCGAACACCACGCCGATGATGACGCCGAAGATGACCAGTGCGACCATCAGTTCGACGACGGTCATGCCCGCGCGCCGCGCCTCGCGACCCGGCCGTTCCTTGTCCTGCGCCATGTCCATGCCGGCTCCTCCAGTGTGCGCGATCAGCGCATCGAGACCAGGTCCGAGACCACCAGCGATTCGACGACACTCTTGTTCTGCCAGGTAGCGGTCACGGTCAGGCGATCGAGCCCGAAGCTCACATTGGCGACCTGCGCCACCCAGGTGATGTTCCCGCTCACGCCGTTCTCGTTGACGATGTTCCCGAAGCCCTGGCTCTTCAGCCGCTCGACCTGCATCTGCGCCACGGCGATCGCCTGCGTGTGACGATCGGCCTCGCTGACTTCGCTGCGCGCCTGATGCTGGACCACGGCGATCGGCAGCACGCCGACAGCCAGGATCACCATGACCATCATGATCTCGACCAGCGAGAAGCCCTGTCGGTCCAGGCCCCCGCCGCGCTGCGCGAACCGCGTCCGCGCCCAATGCTGCAACCTGCGCCACATGGTCTACTGCACCTCCACGAGACCGGTCGGCATCACCGTGATCTGCTTCGTGCCGTGCTGGTTCGTCAGCGTGAAGACCGCGGGATCGGCCATGCCCCAGGGGAAGAAGTCGGCCGACTGCTCCTGGTCCAGGCCCAGCCCGTGGTCGAAGTTGGCTTCGCGCAACACGACATCCGTCACCGGATTGACCAGCTGGTAGCCGGTCTCGGTGACGGAAAATCGAAGGATCTGGGAATTTGCGACCGACAGGGAGCGTGCGTATTGCAGGTCCGCGACCATGCGATCCGCCTGCGTGGCCAGCCGGTTGGAGGCCAGGTACCGGAAGAACGGCGGGGCCGCCATGGCCGACATGACCCCGACGAGAGAGATCACGAGCATCATCTCCACGAGGGTAAATCCTTGTCGCTGTGCGCGTTGCATCGGTACACCCTTCCCTTGCGGGATCTCCGCCGAAGCCGATAGGCCCTGCCGTCTGGTCCCGGACAGGGCTCTCCCTCGGACCTCTATCGGCCGGCAAACCGGAATCCTCAGTGAATTTCTGCAAGGGGTGTGCCCCGATCCGGGGCCGGGCGGGCAATGTTGATATTAAGAGTCAGCGATGAGTTCGGCGCCTTCGCGGGAGAGCAGGCGGTTCAGTTCGATTTCCGACAGCCGCAGGGTGGCCAGGCAGAAATCCCCCTCGAAGGACTGTTCGAGCACCGACTGCGTCCGGTGGAACGAGCTGAGCACGCCCAGCTTCGCCAGCGGCAGGCGCACCGTGCGGATCATCTCGCCGCCCAGACGCCGGTCCAGGATGGCGTCGCGCACCGCCGCGCCGCCCGCCGGGTCGACCCCCGAGACGAACAGCGCGCCCGGGTACATCCGGCCGTAGCGGTTGGCGAACAGCTCGCCGTCGACCAGATCGATCTTGTTGAAGACCATCAGCATCGGCTTCTGCAGCGGCTCGACGTTCCCGGCCTTGGCCTTTTTCGGCGCCAGCTCGCGCAGGACCTTGTCGACCGACGCGATCTGGTGCGCGGGATCCTCGGCCGAGGCGTCGATCACATGCACCAGCAGGTCGGCATCGCGCACCTCCTGCAGCGTCGCCTTGAAGCTCTCGACCAGATGGTGCGGCAGCTTGCGGATGAACCCCACCGTGTCGGTCAGCAGGAACCGCCGCCGCTCGTCGACGTCCACCCGCCGCGTCGTGGCGTCCAGCGTCGCGAACAGCTGGTCCTTCACGTAGACGTCAGCCTGCGTGATGGCATTCATCAGCGTGGACTTGCCGGCGTTCGTGTAGCCGATCAGCGCCGCCTTGAAGACCTCGTCGCGCGACGCGGTCTGCGTGCGGCGGTTCGACTCGATCTCCTTGAGCTCGTTCCTGAGCACGGCGATGCGCCGGCCCAGAAGCCGACGGTCCGTCTCCAGCTGCGTTTCGCCGGGTCCGCGCGTGCCGATGCCGCCGGCCTGCCGCTCCAGATGCGACCACAGCCGCGTCAGGCGCGGCAACAGGTACTGCAGCTGGGCCAGCTCCACCTGCAGACGCGACTGCCGCGTGCTGGCATGCTTGGCGAAGATGTCCAGGATCAGTTCGGTGCGGTCCAGGATGTTGACTTCCAGGTGCTTCTCGAGATTGCGGCCCTGCGCCGGCGACAGGTCATTGTCGAAGACGACCAGCGTGGCCTCGCGCTCGACGACCATCTCCTTCAGCTCGGCCAGCTTGCCGGAACCCAAGAATGTGGCCGACTCGGGCTTCGGCCGGGTCTGCTCGATCCTGCCGACCACTTCGGCGCCGGCCGTGTCGGCCAGGGCCGCCAGCTCCGGCAGGTCGCAGGCGCCGCCCTTGCCGCCCAGCCAGGCGTCCGGCAGGTTGACACCGACGACGATCGCGCGCTCGCGCGGCCGTTCGGTGCTGAAGCCCGCCTGTTCGTCCTGTCTGGTTCCCATGCTCAGTCCCCGATCTCGAGATTCCACTGTTCCCAGTCGGCCATGTGCTTGTGCAGCTCGACGTCGATTTCCAGGATGCGCCGCCCGGCCGTCGCGCGCTGCTCGCCGCCGGTGTCGGGGGCGGCCAGAAGCGCGAACTGGCGCTCCTTCTCCTCCTCGAGCGCGTGGATCGCGGCTTCCGCCTCGGCGATCCAGACCCGGCGGCGGGTCTGTTCGTTCTTGCTCAGCGGCCCGCCAGGACCGGCTTGCGCCGGCGCAACCGGAGCCTGCTTCGCCGGCGTGCCCGCGACCGGCCCGCCCGAAGTGGAGATCATCCGCCCGGTCCGGTCCTGCACCCACTGCGCCCAGCCACCGTCGAAAACGCTGACGCTGCCGGTGGGCTGCCCGGCGCCGTCCAGCGGCGCGAACACCACCAGCTTGCTGACCACCTTGTCCAGGAAGCGCCGGTCGTGCGACACCACGATCAGGGTGCCGTCGAATTCCCGCAAGGCGGCTTCCAGGGACTCGCGGCTGCGCACATCCAGATGGTTGGTGGGCTCGTCCAGCAGCAGCGTGTTGTGGCCTTCCTTGATCAGCCTGAGCAGCGCCAGCCGTCCGCGTTCGCCGCCCGAGAGCTGGCCCACGGGCCGGTCATACAGGTCTTCCCCGTAGCCGAAAGCCGCCAGGAAGCTGCGCAGTTCGCCCAGGGTGGCGGCCGGATCCACCGAGCCGATCTCGGCGATCACCGTGTTGTGGTCCGAAACGCCGGAGAGCTCCTGGTCATAATAGCCCAGGTCGACGTTGTGCCCCACCACGACACGTCCGGCGTCCGGCACCAGCTGGCCCGCCAGCAGCTTCAGCAGCGTCGACTTGCCGCACCCGTTGGGCCCGATGATGCCCAGCCGGTCGCCCCGCGACACGTGCAGATCCAGCCCGCGCAGCAGCGTGCGCTCACCGAAGCTCTTGCCCAGCCCGTGCGCCTCCAGCACCGTGCCGCCGCTCGCCCGCAGCGGCTGCAGCCGGAAGCGGTACAGCCCCGGCTCGGTCGAGGGCCTTTCCAGCCGCTCTTCCTTGTCCAGCTGCTTGCGGCGCGACTGCGCCTGTTTCGTCTTCTGCCCCTCGATGTTGCGGCGGATGTAGTCCTCGGTCACCTTCAACTTCGCCTGCTGCCGCTGCCAGGCCGCCTCGTCCTGCTCCCAGCGCAGCTTGCTCTGCTCGTCGTAGAACGAGTAGTTGCCGCTGTAGCTGGCCACGCGCCCCCGGTCCAGGTGCAACGTGCGTTTGGTCGCCCGGTCCAGGAACCAGCGGTCGTGCGAGACGATGACCGCGGCCCCGCGGTACCCCTCCAGGAAATTCTCGAGCCACTCGCACGATTCCAGGTCCAGGTGGTTCGTGGGCTCGTCCAGCAGCAGCAGATCGGCGCCGCTCAGCAGCACCGAAGCCAGGGCCGCCCTTCTGCGTTCGCCGCCGCTCAGCCGATCGGGCCCCAGCTCCCAGGTCGCGCGCGGCAACCCCACGCCCGTCAGCGCGGCTTCGAGTCGCGACTGCATCGTGTAGCCGTTGCGCCGCTCGAACTCGTCCTGCAGGCGGCCCTGTTCGCGGACCAGCTGATGTTGCGCGCTTTCGTCGTGCGGCGCGGCCAGGCGCGCGGCGACATCGGCCAGTTCTCGCTCGAGCTGGCGTTCACGATGGAATGCGGCGTCGGCGACGGCATCGACCACGCGGCCAGGGCCGTGCGCGCTCACTTCCAGCGTTGTCTCCTGCCGCAGGTACTTCAGTTGCGTGCCGCCCAGCAGGGTGCGCGAACCGCCGTGCAGGGCGAGCTCGCCGGCCAGGATGTTCAGCAGGGTGGTCTTGCCGGCGCCGTTGGGGCCGACCAGGGCGCACTTCTGGCCTTCATAGATGGCGAAGGAGGCGCCCCTGAGGATGCGCTCTCTTCCAAAATCGAAACTTGCCTCGGTCAGGGTCAGCATTTCCGGCCATGGGTGTCGGTGTGGCAGAGGTCCAGTGCAGGGGGTTGCCTGGACAGTCCTCGTCGCTGCGCTCCTGCGGATAGTCCAGGCAACCCCCTGCACTGGACCTCTGCCGCGCGGCCATGGCCGGAAATCCGGCGCTGGCGGAGGCAATGGTCGTCTTTGGGACGGGAGTTGTCCATAGGGTTGCGAGGGCGCCCACCGACGGAGTCGAAGGCCACCGTGTCTCCGGGGGCTTGGGTCGGCGCAAGTTTTGGTGGGGCGGTCAGTTTGACGGGGACCTGCAGCCTCCCAGCACGAACCCTGCGATATCGTCGATGACCACGGGGGCCACCGGGCGCGGGGTGGCGTAGTCTTCCGGGGTGGCGCGGCCCTCACCGGCCCGCATCAGATGGTCCAGGTTTTCGTAGAGCTTGAGGCAGGCTTGCGGCCGCCCCTCCAGCGCCGCCTGCCAGCGCGCGAAATCCACCTTCGTCACCTGGTAGTCGCGCCCGCCCTGCAGCACCAGGATGGGGATGTCCAGCGCGGCGGCCTCGGTGGGGCCGTCGTGGGCCTCGAGGTCGGCGAAGTAGCCGCTCGGGACGCCCAGGGGGTCGCCGACCGCGGGCTCCGGCCCCCGCAACGCGGCCACGGCGGCCTTCAACTGGGCGAGGTGCGCCGCTTCTTCGGCCGTGACCGTGTCGTCCAGTGCGACCAGGTACTCGGTCTGTTCGACCATGATCTCCGGCAGCGGCCTCGCGGCGCCCGCCATGATGATCACGCCGTCAGCCTTCGCCTCCGTCGCCAGGCGCGGCCCGACCATGCCACCCAGCGAGTGCCCCAGCACGAACACGCGCGCGGGGTCGATCTCCGCCCGGTTGCGCAGCAGCGCGACGGCCACCACCGCGTCGTCGATCGTCTCGTGCTGCACGGTCAGCGCCGCGCCGTGGGCCGTCAGCGATGGCAGGTTCGCGTAGCTGCGTTTGTCGTAGCGCAGCACGGCCACCCCGCGCGCGGCCAGCCCATGGGCGATGTCGCGGAACGGGCGGTTGCCCATGATGTTCTCGTCGCGGTCGCTCGGACCGCTGCCGTGCACCAGCACCACGGCCGGGAAGGGTCCGTCGCCGTCGGGCAGCGACAGCGTGCCCGGCAGCGCGCTGTCCGCGGGCCCCACGGACACCTCGATCTCGCGCGGCCCCGCCGCGGCCGCCGGTTCGGGCGCGTGCGGCAGCAGCCCCAGTCCCGCCACGCGCGCGTCGGCATCGAGCACGACCTGGAAATCGATCGTCGTTAGTTCGCCCACCACCGGCACCCGGTACCGCCGGTAGACTCCGACATTGTCGTCATGCCACGCCGCGCCCACCGACTTGATCGCACCGGTCTGCGCCGTCACCGCGCCGAGCAGCTGCCCGATCGAGGCATCATTCATCGCCTCGCTCATCTGCGAAGTGCCCATCGCGCGCGCCGCCGCCCCGTCGCTCTTGACCAGAGCCTCCGAAAACGACCGCGCCACAGCCTCCGGCTCCGCCGCTCCGACTTGCGCCGGCGCAAGTCCCGCAAGCACCCCAATAATGAACGCCCCCGCGATCCCCAGTCCCATCCGCATGCCGTGTCCCCTTAGAGTGGAAGCCCCGCCTCCAACCCTACCACCCCGCGCCCCAAAAATCGCTGTTCTCCTGTATACGTCCGGTGGCCGGTGACAGGCAGGGGGGCTGGACTATCCGCAGGAGCGAAGCGACGAGGACTGTCCAGCTCCCCTGCCTGCCACCGGCCACCAGCACCTCACCCTTTTTGCAGGGGAGCCACACGCTTGAAAGTGAACGCAACCTTCGCCTTCACCGTCTTGCCCTCCACCTCGAGCAGCGGATAAGCCAGGAAGTTGATGGGCCCTCCGGCCGGCAGCGGGTCGACCACCAGGTCGCGCCCGCGCGACATCTCGATCCGGTTGGCCGGGTGATGGCCGAAGTAGTAGGTCGCCAGGCTGGAGTACTTGTCGGCCTCGCTGATGTCGACCGGCCACCACTTGCCTTCGGCGTAGAACTCGGCCCAGCAGTGGTAACCATCGACGCCGCCGGCGTCGCGCTCGGACGGGATGCCGGCGCCGATGGCGAATCGCGCGGGGATGCCGGACGCGCGCGCCACCCCGATGAAGTAGGCGTGGAAATCGGTGCAGTTGCCGGTCTTCACGTCGCAGGCGTAGGTGGCGTCGCCCTGGCCCCAGCCCTCGCCGTTCTTGATGTAGGCCATGCGGTCGATCACATGGTCGTAGATCGCGCGTGCGCGCACGAGGTCACCCGTCTTGCCCGCGACCACCGCTTGCGCGATGGCCACGAACTCCGGGCTGGCCGGCACCAATCTGTCGGGCGCCAGATACCGTGCCGCGTCGGCCTCGGCCGCCTGGTAGGGCGACTTCTCGATCCGCGTGACGTTCATCCGCATCTCGACCACGCCGCCGCTGTCCTCGGGGCCAAGCTCGACGTACAGGATCCGGTTGCCCCCGTCGCGGTCGCGGATTTCGCGCTGCACGCCGGGCGTCGTGACGGACAACATTTCCACGGTCTGGAACGCATCGGTCTCGGGCAGCGGCAGCCACATGCGCGCCGGCGCCGCCAGCTGCGGCAGCACGGCCCGGTAGGTGAATTCGAACGCGTCGGTGCCGCGCGTCACGCCCAGGTGGGCCTCCGAAGCGCGGTCGACCGGAATACGCTGCCACGTCCCGTCATCAGCCTGATCCCAGGCGTAGTAGGGCTGCCCGTTCAACTTGTGAACGGTCGTGGCCGTGACCGTCATGGCGCCCGGATCACCCGCCATGAAAAAGTCGACGTCATACAGGTCACCGCTGGTGTCGGCCAGATCAACACACGCGAAATGCTCGCGCGGCCCCAGATTCGCCAGGTATTCGGTATGCACCCGCACCAGCTTCAGCCGCAGCGCCTGCCCCTCGTGGTCCAGCGCAAACGTGCCCCCTCCGGCCTGAACCTGCTCATCAACGTACTTCTCGATCCCCTTCTGGATGTCGGCGGTCACGACCGCCGCCGCCGGAATCGCGTCCCCCGCATCCGCCTTCCCGCTGATGATCCCCGCCCCGATCGCCCCGACCGCACAAACCGCCACAACCAACCCCGACCAGCGCCCCGCGCCCCCAGTCGTACTCTTTTCTTTCTTCATCTCTCCCAACCTCTTTCCGCAGCCCGCGCCCAAGTGGTGGCAATTCCATTTTCACGCTCCGCCAAGCTACGCAAGCCCCCTCCATCCTGCACCCCCTCCGCGCACTTGCGCCGGCGCAAGTCGCGGCGTCAGCCAGGCGTGTCTCGCGAACTATCCGCAGGAGCGAAGCGACGAGGACTGTTCGCGAGGCACATACCTGTCTGATGCCAGCACCATGCACCCATCGATGATCCAGCGTTGGGGAAAAAGGAAAAAGGCCCCCCGACTCAAGGGGAGGCCTTTTTCAATTCAGCTCGGCTAGTAAACGTCAACCGACCGGATGCGGGCTCTTTCTGAACTTCAGGGGAGACATCCCGCAACGGTCCTTGAACGTCCGCGAAAAGTGAGCCAGGCTGTGGAAGCCACAGCGCTTGCTGATCGCGTCGACCGAGAGGTCGAAACGGCGCAGCAGGCTCTTCGCGTTCTCGACGCGCACCTGGATCAGATAATCGCTGAAGCTCATCCCCACTTCCTGCCGGAACAGGTTCGAGAAGTAACCCGGCGACAGGTTGACCATTTCGGCCATCTTGTCGCGGTTGATGTTCTCGTGGAAATGCGCCAGCACGTAGCGGCACGCGTACTCGGCCCTGTAATCCTGCAGCATGTGCGACGCGTGGATCGTGTTGCCCTGCTCGTCGACCAAGACGATCTCCGGCAGGTTCTCGCTCCACAGATCTTCGTCGCCCGGGATCGTGTGCGGCCCCGTGTCCAGCTGCTGTCCGGCGGTCTTCTCGACCAGCGGATGCACGCTGCCGGGATGGCCGGCCGTCATCGCGTTGAGGAATTCTGTAACCATGCGCGCGGCTTTGACCACGTTGGACTTACGAGCCACGAGCATCGGTGCGTTCGCCTGCGTGACGGTTCCCACCAGAGCAGCCCGCAGCGCATCGGGCGTCTCGGCAGCGTACACGAAGACCAGAGAAGCTGCGGCCATCGACTCGGTCGTTTCGCCCTCTTGCATCCGGTGCATGAGGATCTGCGAACCGAAGAGTGCCAGGCACAGCTCCGTCGTGTTGGTTTCAGCCCGCGGACAATAGAAAAGAATCCGCTGACTTTCCTCCCTTCCCTGGATCAGGTGCTTCGGATAAGTCGGAAACTCAATCACGAAACAGGTCCACGGTTCTTTGAGAGGTTCGTACCTTTCTTCCACAATTAAACCCCCAAGCGAGCACATTCTTGGGCAGCGCATCGGTGTATTGAACAACAAATTTTCATGCCGGACGTGATATAGCATACTAGTCATTGCGGGGAGTTGTCCATGAAAAAAACAATATGATTACGTTTTATTTCTCTCGATAGCGCCATAATGCGGCCGGAATGTGGTGGATATTTGTCGGGTTAAAACAAGATAAGTGTGCCCATGAAGCGCATTTGCGCACCAAGTGCAAAAAACAGACGCAGCGAGGGCCACAAACTGGCTGAATCCCTGTCAATGCAGAACTTACGGCTGAACCCGCGACCCCGTCGCGACCGCCTCAAAGAAGGCGCGCAACCGTCCCGGATTCAGGTGTCCTTCTGACCTGACGCCACTGCAGACATCGACGGCGAATGGCCTCACGGCGGCGATGGCCGCGGCGACGTTTTCGGCCGTCAAGCCACCCGCCAGGAAGACCGGCACCGGCGAAGCCTGCACGATACGCCGGCTCAGGGCCCAGTCGTGCACGCGCCCGGTGCCCCCCAATTCGGGCACTTTCGCCCCAGGATTACCGGAATCCAGCAGCAGCGCATGGGCTTCGAGAGCCGCTTCGCGGGCCTGGTCCAGGGCCTCTTCCCCGGTCACGTGGATGACCTGGACCAGGCGGATTCCCGGCAGCGCGGCCTTCAGTTGGCGCCTGGCCGCCGGGGTCACCGAGGCCACCAACTGGATGACGGAGGTGCGGCAGCGCCGGTGCTGGTTGATGATTTCTTCAGGATCACGAAGAGAGGTCAACAGGAAGGTCGCCACCGGCGGCGGCACGATGGCCGCGATCTCGGCAATGCGCTCTTCGGGGATCACGCCCGGCCCGCTCGGCATCGCCGACACGAGCCCGAGCGCCGAGGCGCCGGCGTCGATGGCCAGGCGTGCTTCGGCGGGGGTTTCGATGCAGCAGATCTTGATGCGGGGAGCAGGCGTCGTGGCCACGGACCGGCCTCCTTTTATCGCGTTGTCCGGTCGGCTCAGTTCCCGCGCCCCACAATACCTCTGCGGCGAAGCGTGCAGAACGGGAAATGAGGGCCTGGTTTTCTTTGAGCTCCGTGTTCCACCCGTGCCGCCGTAAGGAGATCTGCGGGTTATCGATGGCTTCGACGACGACGGCGGCGGCTCCGAGGGAAAGCAGCACATCCTTCAGGTCGCACCCGACCACGCCAGGCAGACGGTTCCTGCGCCCTGGCCCGCAACCCGATATCCGGCTGTCCTGGCTCAACCGTGAATCAATTGAGGCCCCTCAGACTATAGGCCAAGAGAAGACAGGCGACGAACGGCCAGGCCCCGTGATGACGATGATGTCAAGAGAGTCGCCGAGTGCCGCGATGGTGCCCTCGTAGCGAACCCCGGCCACCGTGGTCAGCCTGATGCCGGCGCCCGGGCGAGCCGGCCGCCACGAGTCCGGGGTGGCTGGATTTCCCGTCGGAACCGCCAGATGCCCGAAGGTCGGCGTATAGCCGGCGCTGCAAAGCATCCAGATCAACGAGATCGTCAGAGTGGCGTAGTCAAACGGCACCGCTTCCCAAAGCCCGCCAAACTCAAACGAATTCATGAGGCGCAAGTAGGGGTAGGAGTAGCCGGAATTCGGCAGGTTGGCGCAATCCAGAGACAGGAGGACGCCGAACGCATCGTCAGCGGAATCGTGACCGCTCTCAAAATAGAGCCGATACAGGTCGCCGTCGCGATACTAGTCACGAGCTGGGTTCGTGCGCGCAGGAAATCGTTCCTGTAGGCGGGGCTTGGGCCTGAAGCTCATCCCGCAGGCCCGTGCCACCACCCTGATGACCAGCTTCGCCCGGGGCGACCGCGTCGGCTTCCATGCCCCGGGCGGCGTGCATACATGGGCTGTACTGGAACCGGCGATCGGGCTTTCGGCATGCCGCCCGTGAGCCCGGGGCGCTTGCGCCGGCGCAACATTCGGCGCCACCAACGGAATCGCTGTAGTCCGACACCGCCCCCGCCGCATTTGCCAGGCACGCCTCGTCAACACTCTGGAAGCAGAACACCGTCAAGCGGGTGCGCGCCAGGGGCGATCTACTCCGCTTCGTCGTCGGGCATCAAGTCGTCGGGCATCACGTCGTCCGGCGCATCATCACCGGCCACCTCGTCATCCCCCAACTCATCCTCCACGACATCCGCGTCGACCTCCACCGGCCCCGCCGCCCGCCTCTCCGCCGCCGCCGCCACCGCCGCCGCCTCTTCCGCCGCCTCCGCGTCCTCCCGCGAAATCTTCGCGGTCGAAGCCACGAGGTCGCCCTCGTTCAGGTTGATGATCCGCACGCCCTGCGTGTTGCGCCCCTGCTCGCTGACTTCGTCCAGCCCGATGCGGATCATGATGCCGCGGCGCGTGATCACCATCAGCTCGTCGCCGGGGTGCACGTCGCGGATGGCCAGCAGCGGGCCGTTGCGGTCCGAGCACTTGATCGTGATCAGGCCCTTGCCGCCGCGGCCCTGCAGGCGGTAGTCCGCCAGCGGGGTGCGCTTGCCGTAGCCGTTCTCGGTGACGGCCAACAGGGCGCCGCTTTCGTCCTTGGCGCTGACGACGACCATGCCGATCACGCGCTCGCCGTCTTCCAGGCTGATGCCGCGCACGCCGCGGGCGGTGCGGCCCATCGAGCGGGCCTTTTCCTCCTCGAAGCGGATCGACATGCCGTCGCTGGTGGCCAGGATGATGTCGCTGGTGCCGTCGGTTTCGCGCACCGCCACCAGGTGCTCGCCATCGAGCAGGCTGATGGCGCGGATGCCGGCCGCGCGCGGCCGGGCGAATTCGGTCAGCGGGGTGCGCTTGACCTGGCCCTGGTCAGTGGCGAACGCGAGGTAGCTGTCCTTGCTGAACTCGCGCACCGGCACGACCGCATGGATGCGGTCGCCGGGCTGGATCTGGATCAGGTTGACCAGCGGCTGGCCCTTGCTGGTCCGGTTGGTCTTCGGGATGCGGTGCACCTTCAGCCAGTGCAGTTGGCCGCTCTCGGTCAGCACCAGCAGGTACTGGTGCGTGGTGGCGATGAACAGGTTGTCGACGAAGTCCTCGTCCTTCGTGCCCATCGCCGTGATGCCCTTGCCGCCGCGGCCCTGCTGGCGGTAGGTGTCCACCGGAATGCGTTTCGCGTAGCCCTGGTTGCTGATCGTGACGACCATCGGTTCGTCGGCGATCAGGTCCTCCAGGCCGATTTCGCCTTCGTCCTCCACGATCTGCGTGCGGCGGTCGTCGGCATAGGCTTCGCGGACCTGCAGCACTTCTTCGCGGACGATCTGCAGCACCAGCGCCCGGCTGGCCAGGATGGCCTTCAGCCCGGTGATCTTCTCGATCAGGTCGCGGTACTCGTCCTCGATCTTCTGGCGCTCGAGTCCGGTCAGCCGCGCCAGCCGCAGGTCCAGGATCGCCTGGGCCTGGATCTCCGACAGCCCGAACGACTCCATCAGGGCCGTGCGGGCAGCTTCGGTCGAGGCGCTGGCCCGGATCAGGGCGACGATGGCGTCGATGTTGTCCAGGGCGATGCGGTAGCCCTCGAGGATATGGGCGCGTTCCTCGGCCTTCCGCAGTTCGTAGCGCGTGCGGCGGATGACGACTTCCTCGCGGAAGTTCAGGAACTCCTGCATCGTCTCCTTCATGGACATGATCTTCGGCTGGCTGCCGACCAGCGCCAGGTTGATCACGCCGAAGGTGCTCTGCATGAGCGTGTGCGCGTACAGCGCCTTCAGGACGACCTGCGGGAAGGCGTCCTTCTTGATGACCACGACGATGCGCATGCCTTCGCGGTCGCTCTCGTCGCGCAGGTCGCTGATGCCTTCGATGGTGCCGGCCCGCACCAGGCCGGCGATCTTCTCGATCAGCGTGGCCTTGTTCACCTGGTAGGGCAGCTCGCCGACAATGATCTGGGAGCGCCCGTTTTCCAGCGGTTCGATCTCGCTGCGCGCGCGCACCAGAACGCGGCCGCGGCCGGTGGTCACGTAGTCGAAGATGCCGCGGCGGCCGTGGATGACGCCGCCGGTCGGGAAGTCGGGGCCCTGCACATACTGCAGCATCTCGTGCGGCAACATGTCCGGGTTGTCCATCAGCGCGATCAGGCCGTCGCAGATCTCGCCCATGTTGTGGGGCGGGATCTTCGTCGCCATGCCCACGGCGATGCCTTCGGAGCCGTTGACCAGCAGGTTCGGCACGCGGGCCGGCATGACCGACGGCATCATGCGCGAGCCGTCGTAGTTCGGCACGAAGTCGACGGTTTCCTTGTCCAGGTCGTCGAGCAGCTCGATGGCGAACTTCTGCAGGCGCGCCTCGGTGTACCGCTCGGCCGCCGCGGAGTCGCCGTCGACCGAGCCGAAGTTGCCCTGACCGTCCACGATCGGGTACCGCAGGCTGAAGTCCTGCGCCATGCGCACCAGCGTGTCGTACACCGACGCGGTCCCGTGCGGATGGTAGTTACCGGTGGTGTCGCCCGTGATCTTGGCGCTCTTGCGGTACGGCTTGCCCGGCGCCAGGTTCAGGTCGTTCATCGCCGTCAGCACGCGGCGGTGCACCGGCTTCAGTCCGTCGCGCACGTCCGGCAGCGCGCGGCTGACGATGACGCTCATCGAGTACTCGATGTAGCTCGAGCGCATCTTGCCGACGATACCCGCGTCGTTGATCGTCTCGCCGCGCGAAGGCAGCGGCAGGCCGGCCAGGGGGGACTCGGGCGTGGCGCCATCCAGGTTGTCGCCGCCGCCGATGCCGTCCGGATTCAGATCGTCCGCCATGTGTTCCCTCTACGTCAGATTTCCAACCGCGTCAGATGTCCAACTGCGTCAGATGTCCAAGTCTTCCAGCTTCACCATCGCCGCGTTCTCCTCGATGAACCGGCGCCGCGGCTCCACTTCGTCCCCCATCAGGATGGTGAAGATGTGGTCGGCCTCGGCGGCGTCATCGATGGTCACGCGCGTCATCGTGCGCGAGTCGGGGTTCATCGTCGTTTCCCAGAGCTGCTCCGGATTCATTTCGCCCAGACCCTTGTAGCGCTGCACATAGACGCCCTTGGGCCCGCCCATTTCGGCCAAAATCCTGTCCTTGGCCGTGTCCGAGTTCACGTAGATCTCGGTGGCGCCCTTCTTCAGGCGGTACAGCGGCGGTTCGGCGATGTACAGGTGCCCGTTCTCGATCATCTCGCGGAAATGCCGGAAGAACAGCGTCATGATCAGCGTGCGGATGTGGCTTCCGTCCACGTCGGCATCGGTCATGATGATGATCTTGTGGTAGCGCAGCTTCGTCAGGTCGAAGATGCCCGAACCGATGCTGGTGCCCAGCGCGGTGATGATGGTCCGGATCTCGTCGTTGCCCAGCATCTTGTCCAGGCGCGCCTTCTCCACGTTCAGGATCTTGCCCTTCAGCGGCAGGATGGCCTGGTTGCGGCGGTCGCGTCCCTGCTTGGCCGAGCCGCCGGCGCTGTCGCCCTCGACCAGGTACAGTTCGCATTCGGCCGGGTCGCGGCTCGAGCAGTCGGCCAGCTTGCCCGGCAGCGAGGCCGAATCCAGCGCCGACTTGCGCCGCGTCAGGTCGCGGGCCTTGCGCGCCGCTTCGCGTCCCTGGGCCGCGGTCAGGCACTTGCCGATGATGGCCTTGGCTTCGCGCGGATGCTCGGCCAGGTACTCGCCCAGGTACGTGTTGACCAGCGCCTCGACATGGCCCTTCACCTCGGTGTTGCCCAGCTTGGTCTTGGTCTGGCCTTCGAACTGCGGCTCGGGAACCTTCACGGAGATGATCGCCGTCAGGCCCTCGCGAACGTCGTCGCCGGTCAGCGCCTTGATCTCCTTCTTGAGCAGGGCCGCCGTGGTGGCGTAGTTGTTGAGCGTGCGTGTCAGCCCCGCGCGGAAGCCGGACAGGTGGCTGCCGCCTTCGGTGGTGTTGATGTTGTTGGCGAAGGTGAACAGCGCCTCGCTGTAGCCTTCGTTGTAGTCCAGGGCCACCTCGATCTGGATGCCCTCCTTCTCGCCGGTGAAGAAGACCGGCTCGGGGCAGATGACGGTGCGGCCCTCGTTCAGCCAGCGCACGTACTCGACGATGCCGCCGTCGAAACGGAAGACGTCGCTGCGCGGCTTGTCGCCCCGGGCGCCGGCCAGCCGTTCGTCCGTCATCGAGATGGTCAGGCCGCGGTTCAGGAACGCCAGCTCGCGCAGGCGTCCGCGCAGCGTGTCGTAGTTGTAGACCGTCTCCGGGAAGATCTCGTGGTCGGGCTTGAACGTGACCAGCGTGCCGGTTTCCCCGGGAGGGCAGTCGCCGAGCCGGCGCAGGGGGATGGCCAGGATCCCGCGCTCGAACCCGATCTCGTAGAGATGCCCATCGCGGCGGATGACCGCCTGCAGCGATGCGCTCAGCGCATTGACGCAACTGACGCCAACGCCGTGCAGGCCGCCGGACACCTTGTAGCTGCCCTTGTCGAACTTGCCGCCGGCGTGAAGGCTGCTGAGCACGACCTCGACCGCGGGCTTGCCCTCGTCCTTGTGCATGTCCACGGGGATGCCGCGGCCGTTGTCGCGGACGCTGATGATGTCGCCCTCGTGGATCACCACCTGGATGTCGGTGCAGAAGCCGGCCATCGCTTCGTCGATGGCGTTGTCCACGACCTCGTACACCAGATGGTGCAGACCCCGCAGACCGGTGTCGCCGATGTACATGGCCGGGCGCTTGCGCACCGCTTCGAGGCCCTTGAGGACCTGGATGCCGTCAGCCGTGTAGTCCTTGGCCCCGACCGACGCCTTGGTGGGCCCGTTGTCACCGGCGGCTTCGGCCGCCACGTTTTCGATGTCGCTCATCTGCCTTGGTCACGCTTCCTGCCGCGCGGCAACCAGGACGCTCCCGCGCCCTGACGCCACTGCAGCTGGCTGACAGTGCCTTCGCCGAACCTGGCGTTGAATTTTTCCACGATCTCGGTCGCCAGCATGGATGTTTCCTGGCGCCAGGCCCCATGGTCGGCCTCGAGCACGAGCACGCCGTCGACCAGATCCACCGCGCGCACATGCGCGGCGATCTCCGGCCCCGCGATCTCGCGCCATTGGAGCAATGGCGCACGTCCGGCCAGGCGCTCGCCCACGCCGGCCTCGCGCAGCGCGTTCTCCAGGATGCGGGAGATGGGTTGCAGACCGTCTCTTCTGGTCGTCATGTGTGCCGCGTCAGTCTCCGGCCGTGATCGTCCCGACTTCATCCGTGGAGCCGGCGGCCGTGAAGCGGCCACCCTCCACGCGCCACGCGCTGAGACCCCCGGGCCGCCAGCCGGCGATGTCGTCGGTCCGCGCCGTGGCGACGAACACCTGGTGCTCACGCGATGACATCTCCTGCAGCCGCCGGGTCCGCTCCCGGTCCAGCTCGCTGAAGATGTCGTCGAAGAAGAGCACCGGCCGCATCCGGCGCTGGCCGAACAGCACGTCGCTGCGGGCCAGGATCATGGCGATGGCCGCGGTGCGCGTCTGTCCCTGCGAGCCGTACACGCGCAGATCGACCCCCTCCAACACCAGATTGAAGTCGTCGAACTGCGGCCCGGTCAGGGGCCTTCCGCGCCTGATTTCCGTGTCCATAATATAGTCGATTTCATCGAAAATAGCGCCCGCCAATTCCGCTTCCGGAGGCAATTCTCCACCACCGGCCACCAGGCGCCGCACGACGCTCTCCAGGCGCGGCCGGTAGTCGCAGGAGAGCGCGCCCGGGGGTCCGGCCAGCGCCTCGTGGTTGGCCTGCAGGGGCGGCTCCAGCAGGCGCGCGTAGGCGGCGCGACCCCGGCAAACCGCCGCCGCGTGGACGGCCAGTTCGCGGTTCCAGGCGGTCAGTTCGGCGCGCCCGCGGCCATTGGCCGAGTACCCGCGGCGCAGGTCGTGCAGCAGGCCGGTCTTCTGTTTCAGGGCACGCTGGCAGGCCGACAGGTGGCCCAGGTAGGTCGGGTCGAGTTCGGCCATGCCCTGGTCGGCGAACTGGCGCCGCATCTGCGGAGCTCCGCGCACCAGCCCGATCGTGTCGGGGTTGAAGACGACCGTGACCAGCCGGCCGATCAGCTCGGCGCGCTGTTTCAGGGGCTCACCATCAACCCGCAGCCGCCGTCCGCCGCGCCGGTCCAGTCCGAATTCGCAGGCTACGACGGCGCCGGAATCCTCTTCGACCGACAGGTTGACGTGCAGGGCATCCTGGCCGAAGGCGATCATCTCCTCGGGCCGGGCGCCCATGTGTGAACGCCCCAGCGCGAACCAACCGAGCGCCTCGAGCAGGTTGGTTTTGCCTTCGCCGTTGCGGCCGAGCAGCAGGTTCACCGACGGGGAAAATTCGAACGACACCTCGTCCAAGTTGCGGAAATTCTGGAGGGTGGCCGAAAGGATGCGCACGGGTCGGGGCTCCTGGAGCGTAGGCGTCTGGGGCTGCGATCGCGGCGGCTCGCCCGCGGCCCCGAAAGGATAGGCCATGCCGGGGGCGGCGTCGAGTGCGGGGCGCTTGCGCCGGCGCCAGCGGCCGAGATGTGTGTGACGTTGATTCTTCGAGATGGTTGACCTATCAACGATTCCGGGCCCACCAACAGGCAATTCACGCCCCATTTTTAGTTGATAGGTCAACGATCTCCGGAATTCCACATGCGTGCAGAGAGAGCCCGCGCTCTTCACGGGGCGGCCTGGCGCCCGGCCGCCAACCCGGCTCGTCGCGGTGACCACATGCGCCGGCGTAAAGACCAAAAAAGCCGGCCCCGCTGCCGTCACAGCAGCGGGGCCGTTCATTTCCAATCAACACAACCGTCGCTAGTCCCCTGCCAGCCGCAGCGGCATCAGCAGACAAACGACACCCATCTCCTCGCCCGTGTCCTGCACCGGCTTGATGAGCGCCGCGCTCTGCGAGTCCTTCAGCGACAGAACCACCGACTCGGCCTGCAGGTTCTTCAGGATGTCCTGGAGGTAGCTGTAGTTGAAGCCGATCTCCAGCGGGTCGCCCTGGTAGCTGACGGAGATCTCGTCCTCGGACTGGCTGCCCTCGGTGCCGCGCGCGGTCAGTTCCATGCGCCCGGCCTCGATGCCCAGCTTGATCTGGCTGGTGACGCGGTCCGCGGTGATGGCCACGCGGCGGATGGACTGCGCGAAGTCGGCCTTGTCGACGGTCACGAACTTGTCATTGTCCTTCGGCAGCACGGCCTGGTAGTCGGGGAAAGGCCCTTCGAGCTGGCGCACCTGCAGCACGGTGCTGCCGGCGCGGAACGACAACTGGTTGGCGCCGACGAACACGTTGATGTCGGTGTTCGCCGCGTCCTCGTCCCTGGCTGCCGCCGCGATGCGCGGGATCTGCCGCAGACCGTTCGTGTCGACGATCATGTTCTTCTCGCCGGTGAACTTCCAGTCCATCTGGCGGATGCTGCGGGCCAGGCGGTGCGCGTCGGTGGCGACCATCGTCAGCGACGTCGGGCGCACCTCCCACAGGATGCCCATCAGCGCGGGGCGCGTCTCATCGCGCGACACCGCGTAGGCCGTTTCGTTGATCATGGTGATCAGCGTGTCGGCGGTCATGGTCAGCCCGGACTTCTCCTCCGGCTTCTTCAGCACGGGGTAGTCCGCCACGTTCATCGTGTTCTCGGTCAGCCGCGACTTGCCGCTGGTCAGCGTGATCTGCTCGCCCTTCTGCGCGATGGTCACCACGCCGGGCCGCAGGCTGCGTACGAACGGAACGAACTTCACCGCGGGAATGGCCACGCGGCCCGGATCCTTCACGGTCACCTTCGTGGTCGAGGTCGTGATCGAGATATCCAGGTTCGTCGCCGAGAGCGTCAGGCTCTCCTTCGTCGCTTCCAGCAGGACGCAGCTGAGGATCGGCAGAGTGGTCTTGTTCGGGACCACGTTGGCGATGACGTCGAGGGCCTTCTGCAGGTCCTCCTGCTGGATTTCGAACTTCACGGTCCCGGCCTCCGGGGTGAGTGGCAGACGATCTTCGCGGAGGGCCATGATAGGCGATGGCAGGCAGGCAGGCAAGCGTGTGATCATCCTCTCCGCCAGGCCTCTCGAACCCTCTTACATCATGGTATTTATATAAAAGGTAGTCGTAGATATAGGGGTCGGGGATAACCGGGATAAGTGGGGATGGGTGACGGCGAAGGCATCGGTTTCACCCTTTCAGAGGTGTCGATGACGGGGACAACTTCCGGACGGCGAACGCGTAACCTGCCACCTGTCCCCCACGTCCGCGCGGACCCGTATTTGCCCCCGAACCGTACCCCGGTTGTCCCGGACTCATCCCCGAACTTATCCCAAGGATATACAGTCAACGAAACCGCATCCGGGAGGTCGCGCGGGCGGCGCCGCGACGTTCGCGAGGGCTGCCGCAGGGTTCGCGCGCAGGGCGTGCGGCATGGCCCACGGCTGTTCATACATGCGACGACGCCGGCTCCACGGGGAACCGGCGTCACGACACATGGACCGTGAGGGTGCCACGGTTCAATTCCTGCGTCCACGCACCTTGTCCTGGATATCCAGCACGAAGCCGCGGTAACGCGGGTCGTCGCCCATGTCCTTGCCGATCTTCTGGCACGCATGCGCGACGGTCGAATGGTCGCGACCGCCGAAGGCGCGGCCGATTTGATTGAGGGAGGCGCCGGTCATTTCGCGAGACAGGTACATCGCCATCTGACGGGCCCGGGCCAGGTCCTGGGTGCGTCTTTTGGACTTCAGTTGATCGACGGTCACGTCGGTGGCGTCGGCCACCACTTTCATGACATCGGCGATCTTCACAGGCCCGGATGAATTCCCCTGGAAAAAGGAGGAGAGGACCTCGGAGGCCATTTCCAGGGAGATTTCACGTCCCGTCAGGCTGGCGAATGCAAGCAGGCGGATCAGCGCCCCCTCAAGTCGGCGGATATTGTCGGTAATGTTCTCAGCGATGTAGGCAATCACGTCATCGGTGATGTAAATGTTGTTGGACTCGACCTTCCGCTTCAGGATGGCCATGCGCGTCTCGAGGTTGGGTGGCTGGATATCGGTGATGAGCCCCCACTCGAACCGCGAACGCAGCCGCTCCTCCAGCGTCGTGATCTCCTTCGGAGACCGGTCGGACGTCAGGATGATCTGCTTCTTCAGGTCGTACAGCGCGTTGAACGTGTGGAAGAACTCTTCCTGGGTGGACTCCTTGCCGGCCAGGAAGGCCACGTCGTCCACCAGCAGCACGTCGACGCTGCGGTACTTCATCTTGAAGTCGGGCGTCCGGTTGTCGCGGATCGACCCGATCAGGTCGTTCATAAAGTTCTCGGCCGTGATATAGGCGATGCGGCGCTGCGGGTGCGCGTCGGCGATGGCGTTGCCCACCGCGTGCATCAGGTGCGTCTTGCCCAGCCCCACCCCGCCGTGGATGAACAGCGGGTTGAAGTGGCTGCCCGGGTTCCGGGCCACGGCCGTGGCCGCGGCGAACGCCATGTCGGTGCCCGACCCGACCACGAAATTCGCGAACGTGTAATCGGGATTCAGATTGATGGTCTGGGCGGTGCGCGGCGCCGGCGCCTGGTTCGGGGCCGGCCGGACGCCACCGCCGGCGTCGACCCGTCCGGCGGCCGGGCGCTCCTCCTGCTCCGGGGCCAGGGGCGTCAGTTCGAGCTGGGCCCCGTCCTGGATCTTCAGCGTGAAGGCCACGTCGCGCCCGAAGCAGGCCGAGCCCGCCTCGTTCAGGACGCCCAGGTGGTGCTCGCTGAACCAGTCCATGAAGAAATGGTTGGGGCAGGAAACCTTCAGGGATCCGTTGGGTGAGTTTTCCGGCTGCAGGGGGGCAAACCACGTGTTGAAGGTCTGCAAAGCGACCCGTTGCCGGACGATATCGAGGATTTCGGACCAGTAGGCATCCAGATCGGCCATGGAATCCCCACGCCCCGAAGGGCAGAACCGCGATATCGCGCCCGGGTTATACACAGGGCGACAATCTCGCCAAAACACTGTCTTTAAAGGGGATAGACGGTATCCAGCCGGAAAGAACAAAAAGTTATCCACAAAAAACACGCCTTGTGGATAACTTGTTGCGCCGCCTTTTTGGGTTGTTCTCTATCCGCGGCGAAGCTAGCACGCGATTTCGCGGGCCGACAAGATTTTTCTTCGGATTTTTACGTGACCGCGCAGTTCATTTGAACAGTGCGGGTTGCGGGCCTGGAAAATTTCCAACCGCCGGGCGGGCCGGCTTTCCGGGACGGTCTTGGGCTTCGGGGCCTGGGGATAACCCGGTGTTTTCCTTGACACTGCACCGGCAGATCGCTAACATTTGCCCTTCGTGAAATCTGACTGCAGCCAAGGAGAGATCCGTGAAGCGGACGTTCCAACCGAGCCTCATCAAGCGGTCCCGCCGGCATGGCTTCCGCAAGCGGATGTCGACGCGCGGCGGACGGCTTGTGCTGAGCCGGCGCCGGGCCAAGGGCCGCAAGCGCATTTCCGCCTAGCATCGCTCTGGCCCACGATTCTGGCCCGGAAACCCCGGGCCATGACAGCGGCCGGGACCGCGTCGCAGGCGGGGTGCACATGAGCGGAACCATCGCCTGGCGATCGCTGGCCCGTAAGAGTGATTTCCAGAAGGTCTACAACGAAGGCGCCAAGTCGGTCGGCCGCCTCGTTGTCGTGTACCTGTTGCCCGCCGCTGATGCGGCTCGGGCGGTCGTCGCCAGCCGGAAGGTCGGCGGCGCCGTTCAGAGAAACCGGGCCAAGCGATTGTTGCGCGAAGCGTTTCGTAACGGTACGCTCGGCAACGCCGCCGCCGTGAGCGGCATCTTGCAGAGGCTGTCCGTCGCCGTGGAGCCCGAAGAAGGGTCCGGGGCGCAGACGCAGAACTTGTGGGTCGTGCTCGTCGCCCGCCGCAACATTCTCGCGGCCGGCTCCGCCGAAGTGCAGGCCGAGCTCGACGCGCTGCTGCGCGCGCTGCTGGAATACCAATGTCCAGAGGGCCACGGACCATGGGACGACATCCCGTCATGGCGGGGCCCGAACCGGGCCTGAACGCCGTGCCGCCGTCGCCGGGCCGCCTTGCCATTCAACCGGTGCGCCACGCCCGCCCCTGTCCTTCCTGCCAGGGCGAAGCACCACACAGGACTGTATGTGGCGTTTGCCATACCTGCTGATTCTCGCCTACCGGCGGGTCGTGTCCCCCTGGATGCCCGCGGTTTGCCGTTTCCACCCATCCTGTTCGGCGTATGGCGCCGAAGCCTTCCGCACGCACGGCCTGTGGCGCGGCGCCTGGCTCACGTTCCGCCGTCTGACACGCTGCCATCCCTGGCACCCGGGCGGCCTTGATCCCGTGCCGCCACCACCCGGCGCGCACTCCTGCTGTTCCAACCCCCACGGAGACATTGCCCATGGATAGGCGCACCGTGATCGGCTTCGTGCTGATCTTCCTGATCATCATCGGCTACCCCCTGGTCATGAACAAGATCTACCCGCCCAAGCCGGTCACGCGTCCGCAAGCGACGACGGAAAGCGCGCCGGGTGCCGAAGCCACGACCACAACCGGGGCCGCGGCCGAGCCGTCGGCGCCGGCGGGGGACTGGACGGAGCAGGGCCTCCCGGCCGCGGACGTGGACGGCAGCCAGTCCGCGATGCCGCTGACCATGGCCCAGGCGCTGGAGCCGGCGCCGGCGGCCGGCGGTCCGGCGTTCGTGACCGTGACCACGCCGCTGTACCGTGCGCGCATCGACATGCAGGGCGGCGCCATCAGTGGCTGGGAACTCCTGAACCACCAGAGCTGGCGCGGCGGGCCGGTGCAGATGGTGCCGGACAAGGGCGTGGTCGGCGGGGCGGACAGGATCATCTTCCGCGCCGCGGAGCTGGATCTGGCGATGTTTCCGTACGCGTCCGACGAGGGCGACTTCGAGCTGGCGGCCGGCGCCGGCAAGCGCACTCTGACCCTGCGCGGCACCACGCGCGGCGGCCTCGAGGTGCGCAAGATCTTCACGTTCGACCCGGCGACGTACGGCGTCTCGGTCGACCTGGAGCTGGGTGGCGACGGCGTGGCCGTCGGCAACCTGCTGACGCAGACCGGCAGCCCGGATGCGGTGCGGTTCGGCTGGAACCGCGGCATCGCGCTGGTTGAGCGTCACGAGAAGGCGGAGCAGGCGTCGTTGCGCGCGTTCGCGGGCATCGGCGAGGACCTGCACCTTCGCAAACGTGACGGACTGAAGAAGGACGTCACCAAGGTTGAAGGCCAGTGGCGCGGCTCGATCCGCTTCGCCGGCATTCAGGACCGCTATTTCGCGATCATCGGTATCGTTCCCCAGGTGCAGGGGGAACCGGTCGAGGGCACCGTGCGGCTCGGCGGGGACAAGGATCGGTTGGCCCAGACCTGGGCGATCGACCTTCCCGCGCGCCGCGCCGACAGCGGGGGCATCGCTGCCGCGCGTCTCGATCTCTACATCGGCCCTCAGCAGGCCGATCTGCTCCGCGTCTACGGACAAGGTCTGGAAAACACCATGGACCTGGGCTGGAAGTGGGTGCGCCCGCTTTCGAAGCTTGTGCTCTGGGGAATGGATCTGCTGTACCGGTACATCCCGAACTACGGCGTGATCATCATCATCTTCTCCATCGTGACGAAGCTGATGTTCTATCCCCTGACGCAGACCTCGACCAAGTCCATGCGCAAAATGCAGGAACTGCAGCCCAAGCTGAAGGCCCTGCAGGAGAAGTACAAGAACGACAAGGAGAAGCTGAACGCGGCGACTCTGAAGCTGTATCAGGAGGAGAAAGTCAATCCCCTGTCCGGCTGTTGGCCGCTGCTCGTCCAGTCTCCGGTGTTCATCGCGCTCTACCAGGCGCTGAGCCACACGGTTTCCCTGCGCGGGCAGCCGTTTTTCGCCTGGATCCGGGATCTCTCGCAGCCGGATGCGATCGCGACGCTGCCGTTCGCGATTCCCCTGCTGGGATCGGACCTCAACCTGCTGCCCTTCCTGATGGGCATCGCGATGTACTTCCAGACCAAATACACCCCGACCACCGGCGGCGGCCAGATGGCCATCATGAACAACATGATGCCGGTGATCATGATCTTCATCTTCTACAGCATGCCGTCGGGCCTGGTGCTCTACTGGTCGGTGCAGAACGTGTTGCAGGCGTACCAGTCCTGGAGAATCCACGTGACGGCAGGTAAAAGCGGAGGCGCAGTCACAGCATGAGCGATTCAATCGAAACCAAGGGCAAGACCGTCGATCTGGCGGTGTCCGAAGCCCTGCTGCAGCTCGGATTGCGGCGGGATGAAGTCGACATCAAGGTTCTGGAAGAGCCCCGCGCGGGGCTGATGGGTTTCATCGGCGCGCGGCAGGCCAAGGTTCTGGTGAGCAAGAGGCGCTCGACCCGTGGGGGCCGCAGCGGCGGCCGCGACCGGGCGCGCGATGACGACCACCGTGCGCATGACCTGACGGCCGACAGTTCGTCGGGCCGTGGCCGTGGGCGTGGAGGCCGGAGCGCGCCGTCCGGTTCGGGTGGTCAGGACCGGCAGGGCGGCCAGGGTCGCGACGGCCGCAGCGATGGCCGCAATGAATCCCGTGGCGAGGGCCGCGGGGACAGCCGCGGCGGCCGCGGCGGCGACAGCCGTGGCGAACCCCGCGGGGACAACCGTGGCGGCCGTGGCCGTCGGGATGAAGCGCCCCGCGATGCGGCGCGCGAGCAGACGCCGCGCCCGCGTCCGGCCGGCGACGAGCGCACCTCCGCTCCGGATCAGGGCGACGCGCAGAGCGAGGCCCAGCGGTCGCGTCGGCGCCGCGGCGGCCGTGGCCGTGGCGGCCGTGGCCGCACGGGTTCCGGCGCTCCGCGCGAGGATCAGCTCAACGGCGCCGGAGCGGTTCCGTTCGACGGGCCGAACGGGGCCGGCGGACCGGTGGCGGGCGAGGAGCGTCAGCCCCGCGCTGACCGTGGCGAGCGCAGTGACCGCGGCGAGCGCGGCGGTCGCGGTGGTCGTGGTGGCCGCAGCGAGCGCGGCGGCCGTGACGATCGTCCGGCCCGCGAACCCGACGGCAACCGCGAGATCCGTTTCGATGCCCCCGGCGGCGTGGAGCGTGGCGACGAACAGCCTCGCGAGAACCTGATTCCGAGGGAAGAGGCGATGCCGCGCGAACGGGCCCGGGAGGAGCGCTCGCGCCGCGACCAGCACGTGACGCAGGCTCCGGATCCGATCGAGCCGCAGATGGACGACACAACAAAGGCGGCGGATATGGCGGATTCGGAAGCGGTCGACAGCCCGGTCATCGCGCCGGTGGCGCCGCGGGCCAAGCCGCGGGCGTGGGGCGGTCTGGGTGCACGGCGCGAGCGGGCGCCGGTGGCCAAGCCCCTGGTGCCGGTGCAGGAGCTTTCGCCGGCCGCCGTGGGTGCGGTCTACAAGCCGACGAAGAAGGCGGTGGCCCGCGCGGCCGCCCGTCAGGCCGAGGCGGATGCCGCGAAGAACAACGTGAGCGCCGCGCCCCGCTCCGCTCCGAGCGGGTCCGGCGGCTACGCAGCGTTCAGCGGCAACAGCGGCGGCGGCTACGGCGGTCGCGGTGGTGCCGAAGAGACGATCGCCGCGGGCATCGCGGCGACCGACTACGCCAAGCCGATGGCTCCGGTGGACGAAGCCGGCCAGCCCGCGTTGCTGACCGAACTGACCACGGGGATGCTCGCCCGCGCGGGCTTCCCCTGCGAATGCGAAACCATCCCGGGCGAGTACCACGCGGTGAAGGTTTCGGCCGATGAAGACAGCGCCGGCATGCTGATCGGCCGCGGCGGTTCCACCGCCGAGTCGATTGAGCATCTGGTGGAGCGGATGGCCAGCAACGCCTCGGGCGACCGGGTGCGGATGAACCTGGACATCAACAACTACCGGGTCGGCCGCGAAGAGGCGCTGCGCGAGCACACGGCCGAAGCCGTGGCCGAAGTGCGGGCCAGCGGCGAGCCGTACCACATGGAGCCGATGGACGCCCGCGAGCGCCGCGTCGTGCACATGGCCACCGAAGCGCTGGCGGACATCACCACCTACACGGTGATCGGGTCCGGCGGCAAGCACGTGGTCATCGCGCTCAACGACGGTTCGCAACCGGCGAACGATGGTGGTCGCGAAGGCGGCGAGGACTGATCGCCGTTCTTCGTACCGGATGACGAAGGAGCGGCGCGCAGGCGCCGCTCCTTATCGTAGAAGCGGAACACAAGAAGCGCGGCGGGGAGGACCCATGAGCGACCCGATCGAAATGAGCCAGGACACGGTCGTGGCCAGGGCGACCCCCGAGGGCGAGGGCGGCCTGGCCGTGGTCCGCCTGAGCGGCCCCGAGGCCATGGCGATCGCCGCGCGGGTGTTCCGGGGGCCCGGTTTCGGGGGCGGTTCGGGCGCGGGCCCGGTGGCGCGCCGCGCTGTATACGGTATTTTCCATGAGCCTATTGATGCACAAGTTGTTGAAGATGGGGCGCTTGCGGTGATCGACGAAATCCTCGCGCTGCCTCTGCCGGGTCCCCACAGCTACACCGGTGAGGACACGGTCGAGTTCTTCTGCCACGGCGGCCGCCAGGTCGCGGCGCTGGTGGTCCGGGCCTGCCAGGCCGCCGGCGCGGTGGCGGCGCCCCCGGGCGAGTTCACCCGGCGGGCCTTCCTGAACGGGCGCCTGACCCTGGACCAGGCCGAGGCCGTGGCTGACCTCATCCAGGCCGGCAGCGAGCAGGCGGCCCGTGCGGCGGTGGCCCAGCTGCGCGGCGGACTGGACGCCGAACTGGGGGCGGTCGAGTGGCCGCTGCTGGATCTGCTGGTGCGGCTCGAGGGCTCGCTCGAATTCAGCGACGACGACGACACGGCCGCCGTGCCGGCGGCCGAAGTGCGCCTGACCCTGGAAGAGGCCCGCGACGGCATCGAGACCCTGCTGGCCCTGGCCCCGGCCGGTCGCCTGCTGCGCGAAGGCATCCACGTGGTCCTGGCTGGCGCCCCCAACGCGGGCAAGAGCAGCCTGTTCAACCGCCTGGTCGGCGGTGAGCGCGCGCTGGTCGATGCCGAACCCGGCACGACGCGCGACATCGTGACCGCGCCCGTGCGGCGCGGCGGCCGACTCTATGTTCTGCACGACACGGCGGGGCTGCGCGACACCTCGCATCTCGTCGATGGAGCGGGCCGCGTCGAGACGATGGGCATCGCGCGCACGAAGGAAACCGTGGCGCAGGCCGACCTGGTGCTGCTGCTGGCGGAGGCCGGGGCAGCCGGCGGGCAGGCCTGGCCGGAGCTGGCCGCGGGCGAGGCTTCGATGGCGCCTGCGGCGACGCTGCGCGTGCTGACGAAGATGGATCTCGCGGGCGGTGGACGTGATCGCACCGGACTTGCGCCGGCGCAAGTTGACGAGAAAGCCGGCAAGCCCATCGCGACGTCGAGCCTCACCGGCGCCGGCGTCGACGACTTGTGGGCCGCCATCGAGCGGCAGGTCGAGGCCTGGCGTCTGGACGAAGCCGTCAGCCTGGGTGTGGTGCTGAACGAGCGCCACCGGCAGCGGCTGCTCGAATGCCGCGACGAACTGACACAGATGCTGGCGCTGTACGAGGGCGCCACCCCGGGCGACGAAGTGGCCGGCACGCTGCTGGCTTCGCTTCTGGCGCGGCTGGGGGAGATCTCCGGCCGCGTCTTCACCGAACAGATGCTCGACGGCGTGTTCCGCCGTTTTTGCGTGGGAAAATAGGCAAAATTGAACAACGGCGCCGAAAGCACTTCCCGGAGACAGCAGGCCGCACACGCCTGGGATGTCGTCGTGGTCGGCGGCGGCCACGCCGGCATCGAGGCGGCGCTGGCGGCTGCGCGCCTGGGTGCCCGTTGTGTCCTGGTGACGCATGCGATTTCCGAGATCGGCCGCATGCCGTGCAACCCCGCCATCGGCGGGCTGGGCAAGGGCCACCTCGTGCGCGAGATCGACGTGCTCGGCGGCGAGATGGGGCTGGCCATCGACGCGACCGGCATCCAGTTCCGCATGCTCAACACGAAGAAGGGCCCAGCCGTGCAGTCGCCGCGCGCGCAGGCCGACAAGCACGCCTACCAGCGGCGCATGGGCGAGGTGGTGCTGGCGCAGGCGGGGCTCGAGGTGATCGAGGGCGACGTCGTCGACATCCTCGCGATGCCGATGGATGCCGCCTCGGCGACTTGCGCCGGCGCAAGTGATGGCGCAAGTGATGGCGCATTGACCGGCGAAGCCGCGCCGCGCACGAAGCCCGCCTGGCGCGTGCGCGGCGTGCGCCTGGCCGACGGCCGCGAGATCGCCGGCGCGCGCGTGATCCTCAGCTCGGGCACGTTCATGCGCGGGTTGATGCACGTCGGCGCACGGCAGACCATCGGCGGCCGCGAAGGCGCCGTCAGCGCCGAAGGGCTGAGCGAGAGTCTGCGGCGCCTCGGTTTCACGCTGCGTCGCCTGAAGACCGGAACGCCGCCGCGCCTGGCGCGCGACTCGATCGACTTCACGCTTCTTCAGCCGCAACCGGGCGATGTGGACCCGCAGCCGTTCTCGCTGCGCACCGAAGTGTTCGCGCCGCGGCAGGTCGACTGCCATCAGGTGTGGACGAACGCGACCACCCACGCGCTGATCCGCGCGAACCTCGACCGCTCGCCGCTGTACGGCGGCACCATCGAGGGCCAGGGGCCGCGGTACTGCCCGTCGATCGAGGACAAGGTCGTGCGCTTCGCCGACAAGGAGCGGCACCTGCTGTTCCTGGAGCCGGAGGGCCGCGACGACAACGAGATCTACGTCAACGGCCTGTCCACCAGCCTGCCGGCCGACGTGCAGGAGGCGATGGTGCGCTCGCTGCCCGGGCTGGAGGCGGCCCGCCTGCTCCGGTACGGCTACGCGGTGGAATATGACAGTGTGCCATCCTGGCAGATACATGACACACTAGAGACCAAACCCGTTGCGGGACTTTATCTTGCGGGCCAGGTGCTGGGCACGTCCGGGTACGAGGAGGCCGCGGCCCAGGGCCTGGTGGCCGGGGTGAACGCCGTGCGGGAGCTGGGCGGCCACAGCCCGATGCCGCTCAGCCGGGGCCAGTCCTACCTGGGTGTGCTGGTCGATGACCTGGTCACCAAGGACATCACCGAGCCGTACCGCATGTTCACCTCGCGGGCGGAGCATCGTCTGCACCTGCGCTGCGACAACACGGAAGAGCGCCTGGGGCCGCTGGCCCTGGAGTTCGGCCTGCTGGATGCGCGCGGACGCCGGGTGCTTGAGGCGCGCGCCCGGTACGTGGACGGCCTGCGGGCCCTGCTGGCGGGGGTCACGGTGCGGCCGCCCGGGGGCGGCCCGGCCGTGGTCGCGGCGCAGTACCTGCGCTTTCCCGAAGTGAATCTGGAGGGTGCGCTGGCCGCCGGGCTGGCCGCGGATCCGGGCGCGGAAGAGCGACTGCACGCCCTGCGCGGCGCGCTGGCCGAAGCGGCGCCGGCGCCCCACGTGAGGGCCGGGGCCGAGGCGCAGGTCGAAAACGGTCTGAAGTACGGGGGCTACATCGCCAAACAGGCCCGCCTGCTGGCGCAGCGTGACGATCTGGACCTGCGCGCCCTGCCGGACGACCTGGACTATAAATCCATGTCCGCCTTGAGTTTCGAGGCGCGCGAAAAATTGACCCGCATCCGGCCGGCGACCCTGGGCCAGGCCGGGCGCATCGACGGGGTGCGCGCCGGCGATCTGGCCGTGCTGACTGTCTTTCTGCGAAAGCGCCGGATCGTGCGGCGGCAAGGAGGCGGCGATGGCGGCGACATTTGAAGCCGGCCGGCCGGTCAGCGCCCGGACCCGGGAGCTGTTCGAAGCCTACCGCGGCGAGTTGTTGCGGTGGAACCGCCAGATCAACCTGCTGACGCGCCGCGATCCCGAAGAGGCGGCCGACACTCTGATCCGCCAGTGCGTCGGCGCCTTCGACCTGTGGTGGGACGCCTCGGGCCAGGCGCTGGTGGGGGCGGGCGGCGCCCTGCGGGTCTATGACCTTGGCTCGGGCGGCGGCCTGCCGGGATTCGTCTGGCTGACGCTGTTGGCCGAACAGGGGGTGGCCGCTTCGGCCGCGCTGGTCGAACCGCGCGCCAAGCGGGCCTGGTTCCTGGAACGGCTTGCGCGACTGCCGGGAGGGCCACCGTTTGCCGTGTTTGCGGCCCGCTGGGGTGAGCCGGTGGCCCCGGGGGCCGTGCCGGCCCTTGCCCGCGGAGCCGGCGCCGACACACCCATCTTGTTCACTCTCAAGGCCTTGCGCCTCCCTGAAGCGGCGATTCTGGGCGGCTTGAGCACGGCGGAGCCGGTCCTGAGGTCCACGGCGGGGGTCGCCGTCGAACTGGTTCGCTTCCAGCCGACGGTGGGCGTGACGGCCGCGAAGCTGTCGCGGGCGCTGGAGATTCCGGCCCCCGGCGAGCGTTTTCAGGCGGGTGGCTGGACCTTCGAAGCCGGAGCGCGCCGGTTGCTGGTGCCGACGAAGCGCGGACAGCGGTCCGCCACGGCAGCGGGGCTGATGGTCTCGCGGCATGTGGCGGTGGATTCGATCGAGGGCGGCGCCGGGGATTAGGGTCACGGCCTCGGCTGTCGATGTTCCACGTGGAACAATCGGCACGATGGTGACCCGCCCACGTTTCAAGTGAAAATCACAGATCTCGATCTCGGCCGCCGCGCGCCGGCCCGCCGCGGCTCCAGGGTCGAATGTTCCACGTGGAACATCGCACACCCCGCGGACCTCCCACCGCCCAGGCGCACGCACACCCTTCGCATCACCGCCCTCCACCGTCACCCCGCCTTGTCACCCCCGTCGCTTTTGTTCCACGTGGAACATTCCCGGAGGACAACCAGCGTACAACTCCCAGCGCACCTTGACGCACCCCACCGCGCCCCGGTAGATTGTGAACTTCTGATCCAGATTCCAGTCCAACCGGAAAGGCGGGTTGCCCGCCATGACCAAGATCGTGGCCATCTCCAACCAGAAGGGCGGCGTCGGCAAGACGACCACCGCCGTCAACCTGGCCGCCAGCCTGGCCGTCGCCGAGCGTCGGACCCTGTTGCTGGACTTCGACCCGCAGGGCAACGCCTCCAGCGGCGTCGGCATATCTGCCGGTGAAAAAACGAGTTATGAGTTCCTGGTCGGCGCCGCCGCTTTCGGTGAAGCGGTCCAGACCACGAAGCTGCCCTACCTGGACATCCTGGCCACGGACCGCCGCCTGGCCGGCGCCGAGATCGAACTGGTGGGCGAGGAGAACCGGGAAGGATTCCTCAAGCGCGCCCTGACGCCCCTGCGCGGCCGCTATGAGTTCATCCTGATCGACACGCCCCCGTCATTGGGCCTGCTGACGCTGAACGCGCTGACCGCGGCGGATTCGGTGCTGATCCCCATCCAGTGCGAATATTATGCACTGGAAGGGCTTAGCCAGCTTCTGAGCACGGTGCAGTTGGTGCAGCGGGGCCTGAACCGCGACCTGCGGCTGGAGGGCGTGCTGCTGACCATGTTCGATCGCCGCCTGCGCCTGTCCAACCAGGTGGCCGACGAGGCGACCGATTTCTTCGGCGAGATGGTCTACGAGACCCGCATCCCGCGGAACGTGCGCCTGAGCGAAGCGCCGTCGTTTGGGCAGCCGATCTGCCTGTACGATGTGGAGTGCATCGGCTCGCAGTGCTATTTGGACCTCGCGAAAGAGGTCATTCTTGATAACCCCTTGCCACCAAAAGACTTGAAGCCTGAACCCGCACAAGGATGACGCCATGAACAAGAACCGCGTGCTGGGCAAGGGGCTGTCGGCGCTCATCCAGGGGGCCGACTTGACCGGGGTGCCGCCCCGGCCCACCGATACGGGCGGCGGGGTGGCCAAGCTGCCTCTGGCGAACATCGGCGTCAACCCCAACCAGCCACGTAAAATATTTCACGACAACGAGTTGAACGAATTGGCGGAGTCCATCCGCCAGGTCGGGATCCTGCAGCCGGTGCTGGTGCGGCGCCTGCAGCCCGGCCAGACGGCGGTGCGGCAGCCAGGCGAAGAGGGCAGCGTGGCCCCGTTGGAATATTGTGTCGTGGCGGGCGAGCGCCGCGTGCGCGCGGCGCGCCTGGCGGGCCTGAACGATGTGCCGGCCATGGTCGTCTCCTTCGAACAGACCGAGGCGCTGAAGGTCGCGCTGCTGGAGAACATCCAGCGCGAGGACCTGGGTCCGGTCGAAGAGGCCTCGGCCTACCGTCAACTGATGAACGAATACGGCGCCACGCAGGAAGAAGTCGCGGCGATGCTCGGCAAGAGCCGCAGCGGCGTCGCGAATCTGCTGCGGTTGCTGACGCTCGAAGAGGAGATCCTCGATCTCCTGCAGGAGCGGCACCTGACGACCGGCCACGGCAAAGCCCTGTTGGGGTTGCCGCCTGGGCCGGCGCGCGTGCAGTTGGCGAAGCTATGCCGCACGCGCGGGCTTTCGGTGCGCGACTGTGAACGTCGCGTGCAGGCCGGCGGCGCGAAGCCGCGGCGGAGCGCCGCGAAGAAGCGCGCCGCGTCGGCCGATGATCCCTCGCTGCGCGCGCTGACCGAGCGCACCGAAGCCGTCTATGGTTCCCCGGTGACCATCGAGCGCGACGCGCGCACGGGCAAGGGCACAGTGAGCGTGCGGTTCTTCTCGGACACGGACCTGATCCGCCTGCTGCAGATCATGGGCGTCGATACGGAACTGTGAGCGTACAGGTGAAGGCGGCGGCCTACGCGTGAGAGCGCTGGTCATATGAAGAGGATCACCAAATGGCTGGGGCGCGTGCTGTTGCTGCGCCTGTTGCTGTGGGCGCTGCTCGCGTCTTCGCTGGTGTTCGTCGTCGCCACGCTGGGACGGCTGAGCGACGACCATGCCGCCGCCGGCTCGCTGCGCGAGCTGTGGCGGGCCGAGTGGCGCGAAGGCCGCGCGCTGAGGGATCTCTTCGGCGGCGGCGTCTTCCAGTTCCTGTTCCTGGTCGTTGGCTGGAGCGCCTATTTCCGCCTGCGTCTGCGCGAACTCGGCCAGTTGCGGCTGCGGCGCTCCGAGCAGAAATACCGCAACATCATCAACCACGCCGGCGAGGCCATCTTCCTGCTCGACGCCTCGGGCCGCGTGCTGGAATGGAACAAGAAGTCCGAGGACCTCTTCCATCATCCGCGGCGCAATGTGCTGGGCCGGCGGTTGCAGGATGTGGCGCCGCAGCTGGCGCTGGACGTCGAGGGCATCTTCAACGATGTGGTCAAGGCGCACCGCAGCCTGTCGTTCGAGGTGCCGCTGCCGGTCGAGGGCGCCGCGCCCCGCCTGCTGGCGATGACGTTTTCGGGCATCCGTCCCGGCAGCGGCCCGCTGGCCGATCGCGAGATGACGTTCGTCGTCATCGCGCGCGACATCACGTCGGAAAAGCAGTTCGAGAGCCGCCTCAGCGAAACCGAGAAGCTGGTGGGCATCGGCCAGCTGGCCGCCGGCATCGCGCACCAGCTCAACACGCCGCTGGGGGCCATCCTTCTGTCGGCGCAGATGCTCGAGGACGCGGCGCGCACCGAGGACGAACAGGACGACATCCGCCGCATCATCCGCCAGACCGAACAGTGCCGCGGCATCATCAAGGGCCTGCTGAATTTCGCGCGGCCCACCGGCACCGAGCGCGGCCGTCTGGATCTGGCCGCGACTGTCCGCGACACGGTCTACCTGATGGAGAAGAACCTGAAGGTCGCCGGTATTGAAGTGAACATCACCGCGACCGGCGAGCCCTGGGTCTACGGCAACCGCAACGAACTGGAGCAGGTCGTCTTCAACCTGCTGGTCAACGCGATGGATGCGATGGACAATGCGGGCGGCGGCGGCCGCATCGACCTGGAGATCGCCGACGGCGGCGCCGGTGAGCTGCGGCTGAGCGTGGCGGACAGCGGGCCGGGCGTTCCCGCGGCCACGCGCGCCAGCATCTTCCTGCCTTTTTTCACGACCAAGGACTACGGCAAGGGGACGGGGCTGGGGTTGTCCATCGTTGCGCGCATCGTGCACGAACACGGCGGGCGCATCGAACTGCGCGAACACCACGGCCCCGGAGCCATCTTCGATCTGTGGCTGCCGCGTGCGCGGGACGGCAGCGGCCTCGTGGCGCTGATCGAGGACGGCGACGGCGAACCGGATGACGTCGGCGAAGGAGGGACCCATGGGTATCCCCGCGAAGACACGCGTGACGCTGGCCAGCGCTGACGGCGGCGGACCCCGACGCGAATTCAGCCTGTCGCGCCGGGCGACCGTGCTGTTGGCGGCGCTGTTCCTGATCCTCTTGGTGGTGGCGGTCCTGCAGTTGGGCGAGGCGCTGATCGCCCGCGAACAGCGCGCCACCATCGACGAGCTGGAGCGCCAACTGGCCGAGACCCGTGACGAACTGCTGAAGTCCCGCATCGCGCAGGCCGAGCTGGAGCAGACCCGCCTGCTGCAGGAAGAACTCATGGTGATGCTGGGCGTGCCGCGCTCCGATTCGTTGAGCGCCCTGGCGGACACCCTTTGCGATGTGCCGCCGGTCGGTGTTTCTGTGGATGTCCCGCCCGCGCCGGAAGCCGCCACGGCGCCACCCTCGCGGTGGCCGGCCGCCGGCGTGATCATCCGTGAATTCACGCACGGGGACTCTTCAGCGGGAGTCGAGGAGCATCGGGGCGTGGACATTGCAGGCGAGGTTGGCGACCCCGTGGTGGCGGCGGCCGAAGGAGATGTCGACTTTGTCGGGACGGATGAGGTCCTGGGCAACTACCTCGAGATCCGCCACGGGCTCGACTACGTGACCATCTACGGGCATTGCAGCTGGGTGGGCGTGGGGCCGGGCCACCGGGTGCGCGCCGGCGAAAAAATAGCGAAGATGGGCCACTCGGGCCAGACGGCAATCACGCAGCTTCATTTTGAAGTGTGGAAGCGGGGCGAAGCGGTGGATCCGCGCAAAATTCTCGCTGGCGAACCGGCGCCCCGTTAGGGCATAGTACGCAAACCGTCCCGGCGACCACCGCCAGGGCCTCAAGGAGGACATCCATGTTCGGGAAAGAACCGGAAAACCAGACCGTCAGCGCCGGCCAGACCTCGATCATCGCGCAGGGAAGCAAATTCGACGGCAAGATCGACGTGCGCGGCACGCTGCGGATCGAGGGCGAATTCCGCGGCACCATCGGTCTGCCGGAAAGCCTGGTCATCGGCAAGACCGGCGTGGTGCACGCCAACTGCAACGTGAAGAACGCCATCATCGGCGGCCAGCTCTTCGGCAACATCACCGCCGAGAACAAGATCGAGCTGCAGAGCGGCTCCCACGTCGAAGGCGACATCAAGACCAAGCGTCTGGTCATCGACGAGGGCGTGTTCTTCGAGGGCAACTGCTCGATGGGCGATGGCCAGAAGAAGGCCCCGGGCGCGGGCGCGCAGACGACCCCCGCCGCGGCCGTGCCGGCGGAGCCGCTGCGCAAGTAGTGGCGAAACCGGGATCGTTGCGCCGGCGCAAGTGGGCGCCGCGGTGCGCAGCGGATCGGAATGGGAGCACCCCGGCTGGATGGCTGGGGTGCTCTTTCGTTTGCTGCGGGTGTCGGCCGACTGGAGCGTTGCCGCCAGTGGCGATTCTGACCTATGCTCGAGGGCCATCGCGTGGAGGCGTGTCTTGCGTGGACGGGTCGCGATCGTTGCCGTTGTCTTCGCCGGGGCGCTGGGCGTGTGTGTCGGTTCGGCGCTGGGCAGCGTCAGCCTCATGAGACACGAAGAGAGAATGGAGCGCGTGCTTGTCTCCTACGAACCGATCAGGTAGGAAAGGTGGGCGGTTCGCCGCCCAGGCCGACCCGAGAAACCAGGACAGGTGATTCCCCATGACCAGCAGCGGCACGCGCATCCTCGAACGCGACGGCCACTTCATGAACATCGCCGATGCGTCCGACGGCAAACTCATCCTGCTGATCACGACCACCGAGGCGGGCATTGCCGACGGCTTCACCATCGGGCTGAACCCGGCGTCGCTCGCCGACCTGCGGATGGCAGCACGCACGGTCACCTTCACCTGGACGAACCGAGACGGTTCGCTCCGCATCGAAGGCCACGAAACGGGCTGGACGCTGCAGTTCGCGATGACCGCACCGCCGTTCTCGCGCGCCACCGTGACGCTGACCGTGGCCGAGACGGCGCGGTTCCGGGTGGAGGTCCTCGGCGGGTCGGTGCATTGAGCGCGCGGCGCACGCCGGGACTTGCGCCGGCGCAAGTCGCTGGTTGATCAAGTCGTGGGCTGAACAAGTCGGCGACCGATCAAATCGTCGGCTAGACCGGGCGCGGGAATTGCGCTGTGCACAGGTATGCGAGTCGCGCTGAGCCCCAAGCTGGTTGAAGCCATTCGGCGATTCTGGCTTGACTGCAAGCCCGTTCTTGCCGACAATCTTTGTCAGTCAGCCCCAGTTCGGCTTTCTGAGCCGACTGGCCCCCTCCGGGTTGCGACCCGGAGGGTTTCTTTTGGTAACAACAATGAATAGAACCATTTTCCTGGTTGATGGCTTCAATCTCTATCACTCACTGCGCGCCGCCTCAGAGGATCTGAACGGGGTCACGACCAAATGGTTGGACCTCGCGGGCCTGCTGCGGTCATACCTTCCGAGTATCGGTGGCGGTGCCAAGGTGGAAAGAATCTACTACTTCTCGGCACTTGCCACACATCTGGAGCAGCGACAACCGGGCGTTACGGTGCGCCATCGCGCCTATCTCGATTGTCTTCAGTCGACGGGCATCGTTCCTGTCATGGGGCGCTTCAAGTCCAAGCAGGTCCACTGCAGGACATGCCGACGTCAGAGTGAGCACTTCGAAGAAAAAGAAACCGACGTCGCCATCTCAACAAAGCTACTCGAGGTGCTTCATCTCAATGCAGCCGACACGGTGGTGCTCGTCACTGGTGACACCGATCTGGCGCCCGCCGTTCGTACCGCGCGGACGCTGTTCCCAACGAAGCGCATTTGGTTCATCTTCCCGTATAGGCGAAAGAACAAAGAGTTGGCGCAAATCGCGGACGGCAACTGCTACATTCGAAAAGAACGCTACGCGCAGCACCAGTTCCCGCCGGCCGTGACCCTGGCAACCGGACGGGCCGTAGCGAAGCCGGCCACATGGTAGATCGGACAGAAACGCCCGGCCAAAGTTCGCCACAGACGATCGTCCCACCGACTTGAAAAACCATGACCGATGATTGCCCACGAACCCCAATTCGAGCGTCGCCGACGGTTTCACCATTGGGCCAAAGGCGCAAGCCGGGACTTGCGCCGGCGCAAGTCCTGGGCTGATACTGACCGCGAAGCCATCCCCCAACGGGAGCGCCCCATGACCGACCAACCCGAAGCCCAACGATCCCGCGCCCAAGGCGCGCTCCTCGGCCAACTGGCCGGCGACGCCCTCGGCTCCCTGGTCGAGTTCCAGTCCCCCGAAACCATCCGCCGCCAATACCCCGACGGGGTCCGCCTCCTTGCCGATGGCGGGTACTGGGACACCATCGCCGGCCAGCCCACCGACGACAGCGAGATGGCGCTGGCGTTGGCGCGCTCCATCGTCGAGCACGGCAAGTACATTCCCGACGCCGCGCGGCGCGCCTACGTCGACTGGTACCATTCGATGCCCTTCGACTGCGGCACCACCATCTCCAACGCGCTCAACGGCCGCCCCAATCCACAGAGCCAGGCCAACGGCGCGTTGATGCGCGTCAGCCCGCTCGGCATTTTCGGCGCGCGTCACGAGCTGACGCAGGTCGCGCGCTGGGCGCGGCAGGACGCGGCGCTCACGCATCCCCACCCAATCTGCCAGGACGCCAACGCGCTGTTCGCGATGGCGATCGCCCACGCGATCGGGACCGGCTGCCCGGGCCGCGACCTCTACGACGCGATCATGGACTGGGCCGCGCATTTGAACGTGGCCCCGGCGCTGCTCGAAGCGATCGAAGGTGCCGCCGCGAATCCGCCGCGCGATTACCTCCACCAGCAGGGCTGGGTGCTCATCGCCCTGCGCAACGCGTTGTGGCAACTGCTCCATGCGCCCAGCCTCGAAGCCGGCGTCATCGACACGGTCATGCGCGGTGGCGACACCGACACGAACGCGGCCATCGCCGGCGCATTGCTGGGCGCGGTGCACGGGCGCGAGGCCGTCCCGCGGCAGTGGGTTGAAACGCTGGCGAACTGCCGACCGGAAAAGGGGCGGACCGGCGTCAAACACGCACGGCCAGAAATCTACTGGCCGGTCGATGCGGAGGAGCTTGCGCTGCGGTTGTACGACGCGTGAGCAAGTGGCTTGACGCCGTGAACGGGCGAGGGCACGCTCACCGCCGAGCCCGCGCCCCGACCTTTCCGCAACGAGAGGATGCCGACCGTGTGGAAAAACGCCGTGATGGCCGCTCTGGCCTGCGTGATGCTGTCCGCCTGCGCCGCTACGCGCCCGGCTCTCGAAGGCGCCTGGGAATGTGTGGACCCGGCGCCGGGGCTGGGGGAAGTCGCCGCGGTGAAGGTGCTCTCCGACGGACACTTCGCTTTCGGGCGCCCGTCGCCGGCCGGCGACACCGTCTTCGCCGGAGGCGGCACCTACGTTTATCAGGACGGGACCTATACCGAAACCGTGGCCTGGCACTGGGCTCCGAAGCTGGTGGGCCAGACCATTGTCTTCGACTGCTCCATGAAGGACGGCCTGTGGTACCACCGGGCGACGTTCGAAGCCGGCGGCGAGCGGTTCGAGATCAATGAGATCTGGCGGCGGGTTTCGGTACCGAAGCCGGGATCCTGAAGCCCGTCTCGCACCCCAAAAATCACAACTTCGTGATAGTTGCGCCGGCACAAGTGGCGTCCCGCTTTCGGCGCGGGCCTTTGCGCCTCAATGCCCGCGTCGGAGCAACTTCCCACCCCCCACCCGGCCTAATTAGATTGTGCGGACACCGTACAAAGTGTAAGATAGTCATGCCGAAGCCCGCTCAACCTTGCGTCCCAACGTCGGCAGGTCCCCGAAGCAAAGGACTCTTCTCATGCGAACGCCCGTCGCCCTCCTCGCCGCCCTGGCCTTCACCGCCATCGTGGCCGTCTCCCCCGCCACCGCCCAGGTCGGCGGCCTGCTCTGGGAAGAGAACTTCGAATCCCTGGACAACTGGCTGAAGATCACCGGCAACGGTAGCTGGGGCTGGGGCAATGGCGAGCTGGAGTACTACAAGAACGAGAACGTCGACATCGCCGACGTGCCGGGCGAGGCGGGCAACAAGGCGCTGCGCATCATCGCCAAGCGCGAGAGCGGCCCCGGCATCGTCGACCAGTGGGGCAATCCGCTTCTCTACACTTCGGGCAAGGTGACCACCGAATCGTTCGTGTCGGTGAAGTACGGGATGATCGAGGCGCGCGTGCGCGTGCCCAACCTGGACCTGGGTGGCTGGCCCGCGCTGTGGCTGTTGGGCACGTCCAACTACGACTGGCCGAAGTCCGGCGAGATCGACATGTTCGAGATGGGCGCTTCGAAGGCGTTCCGCGACCTGCACGACACGCACAACGGCGGCACCGGGCTGAACAACTCGACCGTCAACCAGATGACCGGCGCCAACCTGATCTATCATTCGCCGGCGGCCGTCGGGCCGGGCAACCTGTCGGGTGCGGCGAGCATCGCCTACGATCCGGCGGACATCTACTGCCGCCCGTACTACAACCAGGTCACCTCGCTGCACGACCGGTTCATCACCTATCGCCTGTACTGGGACGACACCACGATGCGGCAGACCGTGATCGACGGCGGCGTCGAGCGCGACCTGTACACGACGCCGTTCACGATCACCGCCGACTCGGAAGAATACCGGCAGCCGTTCTACCTGATCGCGAACCTGGCGATCGGTGGCGCCTACACCGACGCGTACCGCCTGGGCGATACCAGCAGTGGCCTGCCCGTCACGATGCCTTTGCCGGCCACGATGTATGTCGACTACATCCGCGTCTACGAGTGGAATGGCCAGGGCGAAGTGCATTTCGGACCGCCGACGGCGCAGAGCGGCTCGTTCGGGCTGTTGACCGACCTGACGCCGACCAACGGCAACCTGACGATCGGCACCGACGCGAACGTCTGGGTCTGGGAAAGCACGCTGATCGACGGCACCATCCCGCCCTACGAAGGCACCAACGGGCTCACCTGGAAGACCAACGCGAAGGGCTGGTTCGGCGCCGGCGTCATGACGGACCAGCCGCTGAACCTCTTCAGCTTCATCGACGGCGACCTCAAGTTCAGGATCAAGATCCCTGGCTACGTGACGTTCAAGATCGGCGTCATCGACACGTGGGGGAACCAGTACTACGTCCAGTTCCCCGCCAACCAGACGAAGTACGGCCTGGTCCGCAACGGCAACTGGGGACAGGTGACGATCCCGGTCGCCGACCTGCGCGGCCTGGCCATCGACATGCGCATGCTGAGCTATTCGTTCGTGATCCTCGAGGAGAGTGGCCAGGCCTGCGAGTTCGCGATCGACGACATCTACTACACCGGCGGGTTCGTTGCCGGCGTGGACGGGCCGACCATGCTGCCGCGCACGGCGACGCTGCTGGACAACGCGCCGAACCCGTTCAACGCGAACACGGAACTGCGCTTCGAGCTGGCCGGCGATGAATCCTACGCGATCGTCGTCTACGACGCCGCCGGGCAGCGCGTGCGCGAGTTCCAGGGTCTGGGCCGCGCGGGCCTCAACGCGGTGCGCTGGGACGGGCGCGACGGGCAGGGGCGCGGCGTCAGTTCGGGCGTCTATTACTACCGCCTCGAGACCGGGGCGGGCGCCGACACCGGGAAGATGGTGTTGGTCAAATAGTCCGGGGCAACGGCCCTTCGATGATCGGGCGGCGGCAGGCAGAATGCCCCGGCAGGGGCGCCGAGGCCTGCCGCCGCCCACGCAGAAAGCCCGCTTCCCGCACGACCCCGCGCTTCCCCGGCGTGGCGCGTCATCCCTCCCTGTTTCCTAAAATACGGACGCGCAGCGGGTTGCCGAAACCGGCCCGCGGATGGGCGCGAACACGCCCGCTGGCACCGGCCTTGCGATGGCGCCTGCGACGGTTGGTTCCCGGCGGCGCCCGGCCGCGTCCCCATGATCCGGAGCAGCCATGAACGGTCATCGCGGTTTTCCCCGCGCGCGCGCGATCCTGCCGGCCGGCCTATCGGCCCTGTCGCTGGTCCTGCTCGCGGTGAGTCTGAAGCTGGGCGGCGAGCCGAACAAGCCCGCGCCCACGGCCTCGACCCTGGTCGGTTTCATGGGAGCGTCCGAAGACGCACCGCTCTACGCGCCCAACCGGCTGCTCGTTCAGATCCGCGACACGGCCCTCGAGCCGTCGCTGTCGTCCGTCGAAAAGACCAGGGGCAGCAGCGTGCCGCATGCCTGGACGGGACTCGACGGCATCGACCGACTGGCCCAGGATGCGGGCGTCACCGCCATCAGCCGACCCTACGATGCGCCGCTCAGCCGCAACAAGGCCGCCGCCGCGGGCGTCGACCGCTGGTTCAGGTTCGACTTCGAGGCCGTCGACAATCTGCCCGACCTGGCCGCGTCCTTCGCGGCGCTGGGCGAGGTGCAGGCCGTGTCGCTGGACTGGCGCGCCTTGCCGACGACCATTCCCAGCGACCCCTTCTTTGCCGCGAACTGGGGCCACGCCAACACCGGCCAGCTGCCCTCGTTCAGCGGGGGCGGCCACTCGACGCGCTCGGGTCCGGGCGTCGGCACCGTGGGCTTCGACGCCGGAACACCGCAGGCCTGGGAAGGCGCCCAGGGCTACGGCTCGGCCGACGTCGTCATCGCCATCATCGATTCCGGCGTGGACCTCGACCACCCCGACCTGCGGCTGGTCGCGGGCTACGACTTCGGCGACAACGACGCGAACCCCGACGACGACGCGGCCGACCCCGGCCACGGCACCTGCTGCGCGGGCATCGCCGCGGCGTTGAACAACGGCGTCGGCACGGTGGGCGTGGCGCCCGGCTGCAGCATCATGCCGTTGAAGGTGGCCGACAGCGACGGCTACATGTATTTCAGCGCCGTCCAGAACGCGCTCTACCATGCGGCCGACCACGGCGCCGACATCGTCAGCCTAAGTCTGGGCGTGGCGATCGCGACCGACGCCGCCACCGAAGCCGCGCTGCAGTACGCCTACAACGCCGGCGTGGTGCTGCTGGCGTCGACCGGCAACGGAAACAAGGCCGAGATCAACTACCCGGCCTGCAGCCCCTATGTGATCGCGGTCGGCGCGGCCTCGCCGGGCGGCGAGCGCAAGCGCAGTTCGAGCCTCGAACGGGACCTGAACGCGGGCGTCACCGCCGACCCGCGCGGCGCCACCTGCGACGGCGAACGCTGGTGGGGCTCCAGCTACGGCTCGGCCACGAAGGACGCCGCGGGCGCGGTCGACCTGCTGGGTCCGACCATCCTGCCGACCTGCGACATCGTCGGCCGCGACGGCTTCAGCGCGGACGACGTCGAACCCTATTTCAACGGCACCAGCTGCGCCACGCCATACGTGGCCGGAGTGGCCGCGCTGATCCTCTCGAACCACCCGGACTACACGCCGGCCCAGGTGCGCGAGACGCTGACCGCCGCCGCGCGCGACGTCGTCAATGACGAATCGGTCATCGGCTGGGACATCTACTCGGGCTACGGCCTGGTCAGCGCCCGGGCGGCGGTGATCGACGACGTGTCCTTGGCGCCCCTGGCCGCGTTCACGGCGACGCCGGTGAGCGGCGCCGCGCCGGTCGAAGTGGACTTCACCGACACTTCGACGGGTGCACCCACGTCCTGGAGCTGGAGCTTCGGCGACGGCGCCACTTCGACGGAACAGCATCCGAGCCACGTCTACGAAGCGCCGGGCGCCTACGATGTCTCGCTGACGGCCGCCAACGACGCCGGCGCGCACACCGTGACGCTGGCCGGCCAGGTGACGGTGTCTGCGGCGGCGTTGCTCGCGCAGAACCAGCCGAACCCGTTCAACCCCGTCACGCAGATCGCCTTCAGCCTGCCGCGCGACTGCGCCGTCAGGTTGAGCGTCTACAACCTGCGCGGCCTGCAGGTGGCCAGCCTGGCGCAGGGAGAGATGAGTGCCGGCGACCACGTGGTGACGTGGGACGCGTCGGACCAGCCGAGCGGCGTCTACTTCTACCGACTCGAAGGGCCGGGTATTCTCGAGACGCGGAAGATGACGTTGGTGAAGTGAGTCGGGTGGAGCCCGCTCGTTGTTGATCCACTTGCTCGTTGTTGATTCACTTGCGCCGGCGCAAGTGTTCCACAACGCAAGCACCCGCCGACGCGCCTGGACTGGGACCAGGGCTCCCACGCGCTGATCGGCGCCGTGTCGGTGTACCTGCGCCTGGAGACGTCGCCGTCGCTGACGATCTTCCCGGAAGTGAACCTCGGCTACATGACCGGCACCGCGAAAATCGAGGCCGTCTTCGGCGGTGGCGTCAGCCTGTTCTTCAGCGAGAAGGTGCGCCTGATGCCGTCGTTCACGACCGTCGACGGCAACACGACCTGGGGCGTCATGGTCTGGTTGGTGATGCCCGGTAACTGAGGCGGGTGGAACCGCGGCCGGGGCAACCGCCTGGGGGGCGCCGGCCGTGCGGTTGATTCCGCCCGCGAGCCCCCTTGATCACCATAAAATAATGACATAAAAAAACATCATAATAGAATAATTCGGCACTCAATGTTGATAATTGCCATCTTTTTACAGACATTACCCGTCTTTGCGTTGCCATAAATTAGTGGTGGCAATAAACCACATTGTAGTCGAATATGTGTTCAATGAGGGGAGTTTCCATCATGTCGTTCTACGCCGCCACCGACCAGACCGTTCTGGCTGAACTGGGCCGCCGTCTGCGTCAGCGCCGCCTGGACCGCAATCTGAGCCAGCAGGAAGTCGCCGAGAACGCCGGCCTGGACCGCACCACGGTCGGGGCCCTCGAGCGCGACGGCCGGGCTTCGCTGCTGACGTTCGTTCAGGTGCTGCGCGCGCTCGGCGCGCTCGACGAACTGGACGGGTTCCTGCCCGCCACCGGCCCCAGCCCGCTGGATCTGGCGCGCCGCCAGGGCGAGGTGCGCCAGCGCGCTTCCGGTCCGCGAACGCCGCGCGGCGCGGAAGATCCCGAACCCGGAGCCGACTGACATGGCCCCGCGCCCCGACCAGGCCCCGCGCCCCGACCCGACCGCACGCGTCGACGCCGCCTTCGTCAACATCTGGGGCCGCACCGCCGGCGCCGTCGCCTGGGATGACCGGCGCGGCTGCGCCACCTTCGAATACGAGCCCGACTTTCTCGACAGCGGCCTGGACCTGTCGCCGCTGCACATGCCGATCGAAGCGGCGCGCCGCGGCGGCGTGCGCTTAACGTTTCCCGGTCTGCCGCGCGAAACGTTCATGGGGCTGCCCGGCCTGCTGGCCGACGCGCTGCCCGACCGTTTCGGCAACCACCTGATCGACGCCTGGCTGGCCGCGCAGGGACGCCGCCGCGAGGACTTCAGTCCCGTCGAGCGCCTGTGCTACGTGGGCAGCCGCGGCATCGGCGCGCTCGAGTTCGCGCCCGCGCTGCGCGCCGGCACGGACACGGCGGTGCCCGTGGTCATCGCCGAACTGGTGGATCTGGCGCGCGGGATGCTGCGCGAACGCGCCGGGCTCAGCACCTCGCTGCAGGCCGGCACCGAAGCCATCGCCGATATCCTGCGCGTGGGCACCTCGGCCGGTGGCGCACGCGCCAAGGCCGTCATCGCCATCAACGACGCCACGGGGGAGGTGCGCTCGGGACAGGTCGACGCGCCGCCGGGATTCGCGCACTGGCTCCTGAAGTTCGATGGCGTGCAGGACCGCGATCTGAATGATCCCGAAGGCTACGGCCGCCTGGAGTATGCCTTCCATCTGATGGCCGTGGCGGCGGGTATCACGATGAGTGAATGCCGGCTGCTCGAGGAAGGCGGCCGGGCCCACTTCCTGACCCGCCGCTTCGACCGCACGCCCGACGGCGGCCGCCTGCATCTGCAGACGTTGTGCGGCCTGGCGCACCTGGACTACAACGACGCGGGCGCGCACTCCTATGAGCAGGCATTCGCCGTGGCGCGCGAACTGCGCCTGCCGTATCCCGACACGGCCGAACTGTTCCGCCGCATGGTGTTCAATGCGGCCGCGCGCAACCAGGACGACCACACCAAGAACCTCGGCTTTCTGATGGATCCGCGCGGCGAATGGCGATTGGCGCCCGCCTACGACGTCATTTACGCGTATAATCCCGACGGGCGGTGGACCAGCCGCCACCAGATGTCGATGGCCGGCAAGCGCGACCACCTGACCCGCGACGATATGCTGACGGTGGCGCGTACTGTCGGCGTGAAGAAGGCCGACGCGATCATCGACCAGGTCCGGGGCGCGCTGGCGGAATGGCCGCGTTGCGCGGACAAGGCGGGCGTGCCCGCCGAACAGGCGTCGCGCGTCGCGGGTACGTTCCGGGAATTCGGAGCCGCGCAGCCGCGGTCTTGACGCCGCGGTCCGCGCGTGCGCACACTCGACGCCGGCGACCGTCCGCCGGCCAACCATGGAGGCCCGCCCGTGCCCATCCTTTCCTTTCTGGCGCATCTGTTCATCACCGCGGCGCTGCTGCTGGTCGTGACCCGTCTGGTACCCGGCGTCAAGGTGGACGGCTGGAAGCCGGCGCTCATCGGCGCGCTCGTGATGGGTGTGACCAACGCGATCGTCAAACCGGTGATGGTCGTGCTGACGCTGCCGCTGACCATCATCACGCTGGGGTTGTTCCTGCTGGTGATCAACGCGCTGATGCTGTGGCTGGTCGGGGTCCTGGTGCGGGGCATCAAGGTCACGGGGTTCGGTGCGGCGCTGCTGGGCAGCGTGGTGCTGGCGCTGCTGAACCTGGTGGTGGAGGCGATGATCGGCGGCGGCTGGTCGCAGCTGTAGAGTCGGGTGCCGCCGTCGATCGCGACGAAAGGAGGAAGTCCCCATGATGAACAACAAGAGAGCCGTCGGCTATACGATGGGCGTCGTGGGCGTCGGGTTCCTGGCTTTCAACGCGGTGGATTACGTCCTGAAACGCAACGAGACGAGCGCCGGTCTGGCCGTGGCGGGCATCGCGCTCGCGGTGGTGGGTGCGGGCCTGGTGCGGCGGGCGCGCACCGAAGAGGCGGCTTCGAAGAAGGCCGGGGACGAGTGAAGCAACCGTGACCTCGCCCGTCGACCCGCGCCTTCTTCTCGAACTTCCCGCCGAACGGCGGGCGCACCTGCTGGGCCAACTGGAGTCGCTGGCCACGGCGAAGCGTCTGGAGCGCATGGCCACGGTGCTGGCCGCGCGGACCGGCCACCTGTCGGTCGTGTTCGAAGACGTATACCATCCCCACAACGCCAGCGCCGTGCTGCGCACCTGCGAGTGCCTGGGCCTGCAGGACGTGCACATCGTCGAGGATGCCACGCGCTTCCGGCCCAGCCGCGACATCGCGCGGGGGTCAGCGCGCTGGCTGACGCTGCAGCGGTGGCGGCAGGACCAGGGGCAGGGGCAGGAGCAAGGGCAGGGCATCGACGACTGCCTGGCCTCGCTGCGCGCGCAGGGGTTCGTGATCGTGGCGACCAGCCCGGGCGACGATGCCATCACGCTGGAAGAAGTTCCGCTGGAAAAACCGCTGGCCGTCTGCTTCGGCACCGAGGAGACGGGCCTGTCGCCGTCGGCCTTCGCCGCGGCCGATATCCGAGTGGTCATCCGCACGCCCGGGTTCACGCGCAGCCTCAACGTGTCGGTGACCGCGGCGCTGGTGATGTACCATCTGGCCGCGCGGCTGCGCGCCAGTGACCTGCCCTGGCGGCTGCCGGCGGCGCGGCGCGAAGACCTGCGGTTGATGTGGCTGGCCGACGAGAGCCGCAGCGCGCGCGGCCTGGCTCGCGAAGCGCTGAAGCAGGCGGGAATGCTGCCGTCGCCGACACCGTTCTTCCGCGCCAAGCCGCGCTGAGACGACGGCGGCAGAGGGATCGTTCATCGTGAAGCAGCGCCCTGATTCCAGGCACGCAAGCCGCGGCGACGGCCAGGCGCACGCGACGTGCCGTTGGCTGCCATCGGTGCTGACCGGCGTGGCGGCCCTGGCTGCGTACCTGGCGATCATGCCGGATGCCGCCGGCGACAAGGACGCCGCCGAGTTCATGCTCGTGCTGGCCACCGGCGGCGTGGCGCACCCGACGGGCTATCCGCTGTACACTCTGTTCGGTCATCCGTTCGTTCTGCTGCTGCACGCACTCGGAGCCGGCTGGGCCTGGGCCGCCAACGCCTGGAGCGCGCTGGGCGGCGCCGTCGCGGTGATGTTGCTGCATCGGCTGGCCTGCCGGCTGGCCGCGGGCGCCGGAGCCGCACCGCGAGCGGCCACCTGGCTGGCCTGGGTGCCGGCGGTGCTGTTCGGTCTCGATCCCGTCTGGACCTACGAGACGACGCTGGCCGAGACCGGCTCCTGGCACGTGGCCTGGGCGGCGGGCGCGGTGCTGCTCTGCCTGCGCCTGCGCGAAAGGATGGCGACCGTGGCCGAGCCGTCGGGCGCGGACTGGCGCCGCGGCGCGCTGGCCTGGGGTGCGGTGTGCGGCGCCGGACTGGCGCATCATCTGACGGCGCTGCTGTTGATCGCGCCGCTGACCGCGGCGCTGCTGTGGACCCTGGGCGGCCGGCGCCCGAGGCCGCACGTGTTGGCGTGGGGCGCCGTCGGCCTGCTGCCGCCCCTGCTTTCGTATGCGTTCATCGCCTGGCGGGCTTTTCATCCCGGCGAGGTCCAGTGGTCGGTGCTGGCGCCTTCGTGGCGATCGGTTCTGGACCATCTGACCGCGGCGCAATACGGCGACCATGCCGGCCGTTTCGCGCCGTCGGGGGGGCAGGCCCGCAACCTGGCGCGCTACGTCTACCCGCTGGTGGCGGTCGCGGCCCTGGCCCTGACGCTGGCGATCCGCGCGGCCGGACGCGGTCCGCGGCGCGACGTGCTGCTGGCCGTGGCGGCCGGATGTCTGCTGCAGCTGGCCGTCATCTTCGGCTACGGCGTGCCCGATCCGTCGTCGTACTTCCTGCCGGTGCTCGCGCTGGGGCTGGCGGCGGTGGCGCCGGCGGTGGCGGGACTCGGTGGTGTGAACATCGGTGGCGCCACCCTGGGCGGGGGAGGCCGCGGCGGCACGCGTCACCACGTGACCGCCAGGCCGGGCCCAGCGGTGCTGCTGACGGCGGCGATCGCGGCGGCCGTGCTCGGTCTGCTGGCGGTGTCGTGGCTGCGGGTCGGCGTCGAGCGGCGCGATCTCTACGTGCGGCACGAGCGGATGCTGCGGCAGATGTGGGAGTCGGTGACCATCGACCAGGCATTCGTGCTGTGGAACGACGACATGGTGCACCGGTTGCGCGCGTGGCAGGTGCTGGATGGGCAGAAGCCGGGGCTGGTCGTGATCAACCCGGCGATGCTCACGCATGCCTGGCCGCGGGAGCAATTCCGGCGCGCGCACGGATTCGATCCGGTCGCGGGGCCGACCGCCGGCGGATCCGATTCGGAGCGCGCCGCGCGCATCAACGAGCAGTCGCCGCTGCCGGTCATCGAATTCGAGATGAAGGGGCCGTCGGTGCGGATGCTGCGCAAGGCGGTCGCGGACTCAACCGTCCTGGAGTTTTAGGGCGCGCTGGATGAGACGTTGCGCCAGATCCTGCTGATCAGGGAACGTCGAAGCGCGCGCCAGCAGATCCAGCGCGTCGGACCGGCGCCCGAGTTCCAGCGCGCAGTAGCCCTGCATCAGCCAGGCGCGGCCGGTCTCGTCGCCGTCGGCGGCCACATGCTCGAAAGCCGCGAGCGCTTCGGCGTATTCCTTCCTCAGATAGTGGACGTCGCCGATCAGCGACCACAGACGCGTGGTGGGCGACTTCTCGAGGGCTGCCCGCAGCACCTGCAGGGCCTCTTCGGTTTCATGCGAGGCCACCAGCGCCGAAGCCAGCCGCTCGATCTCCGCGGTCGACGCTTCAGGCGACAACCCGCGGCGATAGTGTTCGCCGGCCAGCTGCGCCACGCCGGCGGCCATGAGCAGATCGCCCAGCTGCTTCTCTTCGGCGGCGGTCAGTTCGCGCAGGTGGCCCACCACGCGCAGCGCCACCGCCGCACCCTGGAAGTCGCGCCGCGCGGCCTCGTGCTGGTACTTCAGGTACCAGGCCTCGGGGTCGTCGGGATAGGCGGCCAGCAGCCGCGTCAGTGCTCCGGAGGCCAGCTCTGGTTTCTGCAGGCGGGCGGCAGCGGCCAGATAGCCCTGCACCCAGCGGATCTGCAGCTCGCCGGCCGTGCCGGAAGTCAGCCGCTCGAAGACGGGCACGGCCCGTTCGGGCTTTTCGGCCATGAGCCACGCCGCGGCGGCGTAGTACAGCACTTCCGCCGGCCGATCGGGCGAGACGTCGTAGCCGCGCACGAAGGCTTCGCCCGCCGTTTCGTATTCCGTCAGATCGTACGCGGCGTCGGCCAGGCCGAACCAGCCGCGGTCCAGCCGCGGTTCCAGTTCGACGGCACGCCGGTAGTTGTCGCGGGCTGCGGCCGTGTTGCCGGCGTCGGCCAGGTTCTGCGCCAGGTGCAATCGCACCAGATAATGTTCCTGGGCGGCATTGTCGCGGAGGTGGTCGGCCAGCAGCGCCGCGGCGGTGACATGGTCGCCGCTCTTGGCGTAGAGCGAGGCCCGCAGCATGATCTTCCGTTCCTGGCGGGGCAGCAGCTCCAGATCGTACAGGTCGGGTCGGTCTGTCAGCCCGCCGCCGACCTCCACACCCGTATCGGCGGCGGGAGCAGCCGATGCCGGCGAGCCGCAGACCAGAAGACAGGACAACGCCAGGGCGCCGCACGTGTGCAGGGTCGAAAAATTCATCATCGCTCCTTCGGCGTCCGGATCCTCAATGAAGATCGAAACGCAGCGTGGTCACCACCCATGAGGCCACGGCCTCGCCGCCCAGGCGGCCGGGCTGGAACTTCCAGCGGAACAGGGCCTGGCGGACCTCATCGTCGAACACGCCTTCGGGCTGGCCCTTGAGGATGTTGACGTTGCCGACGGTGCCGTCGGGCCGCACCAGGAACTTCACCGCGACGTAGCCTTCGATGTTCTGTTCACGGGCGCGGTAGGGGTATTCGGGCGGCACCTGCACCAGGGGCGTGGGCGCCTGGTCCAGATCCACCGAGTCGAAGATCATCTCCTGCGCGGATTCGCTGCGCGTGATGCCGCCGATGTCGATGTTCACGGCGATGTCGCCCGCGCCGGCGGCCGCGGCGCCGAAGTCGGGCTGGAACAGGTCGGGCTGCACGTCGGGCTTGTCTTCGGCCGGCGGCGGCGGCGCTTCTTCGCGCACAGCCTCCTGCTTCGGCGGCGCGGGCGGCGCCAGGTTCACCAGACTGACTCCCATCGGCGCGGTGATGTCCTGCTCCGGCGGGCGGCTGGCGTTGATCAGGTACGAGGCCAGCAGCAACAGCACCACGTTGATCGCGCCGGCGGCGCCGAGGACCAGCAGCGCGCGCAACGCGCGGCCGCCCGGGCCACCCCGCCCCGCATTCAGGCTCGGCGAAGGCAGGGGCGCGGTGATGTCGGTCACGGCGTCGCCTCGGCGCGGCTGGCGGCCAGGCTGACGTCCTTGGCGCCGGCCAGGCGGCACTGGTCCATCACGCCGACCACGGCGCCGGTACGGCTGGCCTTGTCGGCCACGACCACCACGCCACCGTCGGGGTTCTCGGCCAGGGCGCGCTCGATCAGGCCGCGTACGCTGCGCACATCGACCTGCTTGCCTTCGAAGTAGACCTGCCCCTCGGGCGAGACGCCGATCATGATCGTGGCGCGCTGCTTGAGCTCGGCCGTAGCGGCGCTGGCGCGCTGCACGTCGATGCCGCTCTCCTTGACGAAGCTGGTCGTCACCACGAAGAAGATCAACAGCAGGAAGACCATGTCCACCAGCGGACCCATGTCGATGTTCACACCCGTGCTGCCGCCGCGGTTCTTGCGCACGTTGATCATGAGGCAGCCTCCATCAGGCCCGTGGCGCGCGCGTCCTCGCGCAGCGAGCGGTCGAGGGTCAGCGAGAACTCGTCCAGTTGGCTCTCCAGCCGCCGCGCCCGGCGTCCCAGGGCGCCGCTGACGAACAGGCCGGGAATGGCGATCAGCAGGCCGGTCTCGGTCGTGATCAGGGCCACCGAGATGCCGTTGGCCATGGCGCGGGCGTTGCTGGTGCCGAACATGGAAATGACCTGGAAGGTCTGGATCATCCCGAGCACCGTGCCCAGCAGGCCGAGCAGGGGGGCGATGGCGGCCAGCGCCCGGATGATCGGGAGCCGGTCGTGCAACTGGCGGCGGGCGCGGTCGGTCACGTGGCGCAGCACGGCGCGGTCGATGCCGGCACGGCCGGTGCGCGACCTCAGATAGCGCTGCAGCACCAGGCGCCGCAGGCCGCCTCGCCCGGCCGGCACGCGGGCTCCGTCGAGCACCGCCAGCGCGGTCGGCGCCTCGATGTCGTCCCGGTCCAGGCCGGCAAACGTGCGCAGGCGATCGATGATCAATGCCCACATGGCGATCGAGCCGATGATCATCGGCACCATCACCCAGCCGCCGGCCACGGCGTAGTCCCAGGTGGACCAGGCCAGTTCCGACAGGTCGAGGCCGCCGAGCGCCAGGCTCGCGGGTGCGGGCGCGTTCAACAGGAGCCTCCCGCCGCGGCCATCGCCTGGCCGCCGCCGTTGCCGTTGCCGCCGGGGCGCGCGGGCGCCACGCGCGCCGTGAGCTCGTCCTCGCGCCGCGCCTGCAGGATGTTCGTCAGCTGCACGGCCTTTTCCTCCATCTCGCCGATGATATGGTCCGAGCGCCGCGACAGCAGCGTGTGCAGCAGCATCACCGGGATCGCCACGATCAGGCCGAACTCGGTTGTCACCAGGGCTTCGGAGATGCCGCCGCTCATGAGCTTCGGGTCGCTGGTGCCGAAGAGCGTGATGACGCGGAAGGTGTTGATCATGCCCGTGACCGTGCCGAGCAGGCCCAGCAGCGGCGCGACCGCGCCCAGGACCGCGAGCACCGACAATCCCCTCTCGATGCTCGGCAGCTGGTGCAGGATCGCTTCCTGCAGCACGCTCTCCTGGGTCTCGCGGTCGCGGTCGCGCACGGCCAGGCCGGCCTTGATGACCTCGATCACCGGCAGGTGGCGCTTCGCGTGGCGGGCCACCATGTCGTCGGCCGCGGCCCAGTCGCCGCGCGCGGCCATCGAGTTGACCTCGTTCATGAAGTGGTCGGTGTTGGCGTGAATGCGGTTCAGGTGCCAGGCGCGCGTGATGACCAGGAACAGCGCCACCACCGCTACGCCCAGGATGGGCCACACCACGGGGCCGCCCGTCTGGAACTGCTCGAGGAAGCTGATCTTGTAGGCGATCTGCCGCACGGCGTCGCCGCCGGACAGGTCGATCGGCACCAGATCGGACTCGCCATTCAGGTATTTCCGCAGGTTGCGACCCACCGAGCCGCCCGGAAGTTCCGACGTGGCGTAGAAGGTGCGCGAACCGGCCGTCCAGTTCAGGAAGCCCGCTTCGTCCGGCAGTTCATACGCCGCGGTGAACGGACCAAGGGTCATGATCGTGCCGGCAGTCAGCTCGCCGTCACGCCCGATGAATCCGCCCTGGTGCAAGGCCACGCGGCCGTTCAGGTCGAATTCCGACAGCATTACCGAAGCCATCTTCGAGATGTCGTCGATGTCCGGGTAGTAGCCCGTGTCCAGCAGCGGGCCGACCAGCGCGACGCGCGTCGTGTCGAAGGCCGAGAAGTAGGACGCCTGGAGCATCGCCTCGAGGTCTCGCGCGGCCAGGCGCACGTTGCCGGAGATCTCGCGCGTGTCCAGCTCGCGCGTGGCCCACTGCTTCTCGAGGGCGTCGCGCCGCGCGGTGGATGTGGCAACGCGTTCCTGCGCCGCCTTCAGTTCTGTCTCCAGGCGCGTGCGCGCGGACTCCAGCGAATCGACCTCCACCAACAGGCGGCCGCGGTCGGAAAGGACGGCCTGCTCGCGTTCCGTGGCGCGGGTGCGGACGGCTTCGCGCTCCTGCTCGGCCTTGCGGAAGGCCTCGCGCAGGTCCTGTGCGGTGGCGGGGGGCGGGATCGTCAGCGCCAGCGCGAGCGCCAGCAGCGGGAACACCAGCAGGTGGGTGCGCTTCATCGGCTGATCCTCCCCAGCGGCAGCGAGACGAGGTCGATCGGACGGGTGCGCGCGGCCATCTCCATGGCCTGGGCGATCACGCGCTTGTTCCGGCCGGGCAGTTCGGTCCAGGCGGCCGTCGCGGGGTCCCAGTTGCCGACGCGCTTGCCGTCGGGGCTGCGCCAGAACAGGGCCAGCCGTCCGATGCGCAGGATGTCGGCGTGCGTCTCGCGGCCGGCGACCATGATGGTCTGTGGCTCGACCTCGACGGAGTTGCCGTACTGCGCCTCGATCAGCAGCGCCTCCAGCAGGTGGCGCAGCTTCTCGGCCGGGGCCAGGTCCGGCTGGGCCATGGTCAGGCGCAGGTTCGCCAGCCGGTCCTGACGCTCAGCGGTCAGGAACGGCAGGTCGGTCGCGACCACGGTCTCGAGCCGACCGAGCACGGCGTTGAGCGTGTCCTGGATCACCGCCTGCATGCGGGTGGATTCGATGAGTCGGCGCTCGAGCTCGGCCACCGCGCCATCAAGGGCGGCCGCCTTCTCGTTCTCGCGCGCCGTAAGTTCCTGCAGGTAGGCCACATTGGCCTGGGCGGCGCGGTAGCGGCGCTCCAGATTGGTGCGCTCCTGCGACCAGTCGTCGAGGCTGGTTTGGATCTGGCGAGCGGTATCGACCGTTTCGTTCACGGTCGAAACCAGGGAATCGGGGGCCGAAGCCCGGCTCGTCGGCGATTGCGCAGCGGCCGGCGCCGCCAGCGCCAGCAACAGGGCCGCAGCCCCGGCACAAGCGAGAGATCGAAGCATGGTCCACTCTTTCGTGATCGGCCCTGAACGCGAACGGGCGCGCGGCGCGGCGATGGGGACGCAGCCAACCTAACGGGGTCCTGTTAGGGCTGGGTTATGGGCCAGCGAATTGTTCGTGAATCCAGGGGATGGGGGCGGCGATTCGTGGTTGCGCTCCCGCGGCGCGGGCCTGACTGCAGGCCGCCGTGTCGCGGCCACATCTTGTTTCTGGGCAGTATGTTGCGCCACCGCCGGCGAACTACTCAGCATGTCGAGTAATGTGTCTCACCATGACGGGCCGGCTTGAGGGCTGATTCGGGCGGCGGTGCCTTGTTCACATTTCGGCGAAACTTGCGCCGGCGCAAGTCAACGCCGAACGCCATCCGTCCCCACTTCAAGAAATGGCCATTGCGGCGAGAACGCAGAGAGCGGCTGTGAGTGCGGAGGCGAACAGGAGAGTCCAGATGCATGGATGCTGGCGAATGATACGGCCGGGGCTAGCTTCACCGCGAGCACTTGCGCCGGCGCAACTCTCACGACTCCGCGGTGAAAATGCGCCAGCCCACGCCGCCGAAAACAGAAAGGGGCGCCGGCCATTCCCGGCGCCCCTTCCCCATGACGGCGCGGTCCTGTCTGTGCAGTCGGTTGCTACTTCACCAGCTGCATCTTCTCGGTGACCTCATAACCGTCGCCGCTGAGACGGTAGAAGTACGTGCCGCTCGGGAGACCTTCGCCGCTGAACTGCAGCGAGTGGTCGCCGGCCGCCAGTTCGCCGTCGACCAGGCTCGCCACCTTGCGGCCGCGCAGGTCGAAGACTTCCAGGGCGGCCCGACCGGTCTTGGGCACGCTGAACTTGATGGTCGTGCTGGGGTTGAACGGGTTCGGCTGGTTGCCCAGGGTGGCCCGCAGCGCCGGCGTGTCGTTCACCGGCGAGGCCGGCAGCGCGTAGTCGGTGTTCTGGGGGTCGAAGTTCGACCACCAGGCGGTCCACTGGCGGCTCATCGGCAGGGCCGGGTCGAACGCGCCGCGGTAGCTGACCTGCTGGAAGAACGGGTCGGCCAGGTAGCTGTCGGCCCAGTCGGCGGTGCCGATCAGCACGCTGCCGGCCTGGGGCACGCCGTCCGGGGCGTTCAGCAGCTGGGACGCGCCCAGGCCCACCGACGTGTACGAGCGGGGGATGGTGTCCAGGTTGGCGTGGCCGATGAACCAGGTACCGATGCCCGCCCAGCGCGGCACGTCGTGGATGTTGTTCGGAGCGAAGCCGGTGTAGTCGCCGGTCACTTCGTTGTTCACGAAGCGCAGCGTGTCTTCCTTGGCCTTGACGATCGAGTTCTCGCGCACGCTCAGGCCGCGCGGGAAACCGGCGATGGCCGAGTTGAAGATGCTGATGCGGCTGTTCTTGCGGAGAAGGCCCGCGTGCTGGTAGCGGTGGCCGACGGGCAGGGGATCCTGCACGTACATCGGGCCGACCGAGGTCACGTTCGAGTAGACCGGGAACGTCTGCGGCCAGGCGCTGGAACCGGCGCTGTCATTGTCCGACTCGAAGCCGTTGCTCTCGCCGGTGGGGTCCCATTGGTTCGGATCGCGCAGAGCGAAGGCGAACTGCACCTTGCCGCGGTAGCCGAAGTCGGTGTCGAAGTCGTCGTCGGTGCCGCCGAAGGCCACCAGGTGGTGCAGGTTCACGGTGCCGCCGAAGCACTCGTAGGAGTCGTCGTCGGCGTAGCTGACCTGGACGTGGTGGATCTCGGTGCCGCGACCCACGCCGCCCAGGGTCAGACCGTTGATCTCGTTGTTCAGGGCGAAGCGGTAGCCCGGGTACTCGATGCGGACGTACTTGAAGACGCCGCTGTTGTCGTCATCGTCGGTGCCACCGTAGGTGCCCTCGGCGACGATGCCGCCCTCGATGATCGGGTTCGGCTGGTTCACGCGGGCGTTGCCCAGGATGACCACGCCGCCCCAGTCGCCGGACAGCCGGTTGCCCGGCGCCTCGCTGCTGGTGAAGATGATCGGCTTGTCCCAGGTGCCTTCGGCCATGATCGTGGCGCCCGGCTTGACGATCAGGGTGGCGGCGGGCACTCCCTGGATGATGGTGCCGGCGGGGATGGTCAGGGTGACGCCCGGCTCGACGTAGTACAGGCCGTGCAGCGTGTACAGGGTGTCGGGGCTCAGCGTGCGGGTGACGTTCTGGTTGAAAGGTGCCAGGGGGTCGATATCCACGGTGCCGAGATCAGCCGTTCCGACATATGCGAGAACGGGCAGGGCGGCAGCCGTGGCGATCAACCCGAACAGGGCGGCGATCGCGTTCTTCATCATGGGTTGCTTCCTCCTGAGGAGTGGGCGGTCCGCCTTGCGGATCGGACCGCCCCGGAACCTTTTCACCGGCGCCCCTGCCTGGGCGCGCGTTTCCGGTGGCCATGTGTCAAGTGTGGGACCGTTGTGGTGGAAAGGCTTTGCGGCGTTCGCCCGCGGCGGCCGGCCTCCGGCTGATTCCGGCCAGCCTAGCCTCGATCAACGATGAACCATCGTTGCCGGATCGGATCCGACGCGCCTGCCGGGCGATTGCCATGTGTCGGGCCGGGAGAGAGGGGTTTGTCGAAAATTCGGGGGCTTGCCGTAGGGATTACCTGAGACGCCCTCGTTCGAACTGGCCTCAACCTCAGCGTCGACAGGCAACAGTCTAGTCGGCGAGTGTTGAGGCACGGTGAGGGGTTGATGGATTCATGGCGAGGAAGCCGTCAGGATCGCGTCAGTGGATCGTTCAGGACCGGTAAAGGCGGATCGCCTCCGGCTCAGAATTTCCCCGATACCGACAGCGCATAGGTGGTCGATTCCGTCAGATCCGAATAGATGTACGCGTCGCCGGCTTCGTTCGCGCTCGTCTTGAGCGTGTTGCCGGCCAGAATGTCGGTGACGGCCAGCTTCAGCTTCAGCGACCAGGGCAACTGCCGCGTCGCCACCAGATCGAGCTTCGTGCGCGGCTCCAGATACACGTATTCGAACATGTTCTCGGCCAGTTTGTCCAGGCGGCGTCCGATCCGGTTGGCCAGCACCCCGACCGTCGTGTGGGCCCCCGGATGTTCGTAGAGCAGGGAGATGTTGACCGACCACGGGGCCTGCCCCTGCAACGGGCGCTTGTTCTGCTCGACGATGTCGAGCGTGCGCGGGTTGTCGAACACGACCTCGGACCACACGCGCGTGTAGTTGGCCGAGATCGACACGTTCCGGGTGAAGTCCAGCCAGTCCAGCTTCTTGCCGGCTTCCAGCTCGAAACCCCAGTTGCGCGCCAGCGGCGTGCTGGTGAAGGTGGCCGTGGGGCGTTCGGCTTCGGGCAGCAGGGTGTCCTCGACGGCGTCGGACATCCGCTTGTAGAAGGCGCTGGCGGCCAGCACCTGCCCGGGACCGGGGAAGTGCTCGACGCGTATGTCGTAGTTGCGGATCCGGGCGCGGGTCAGGTTCGGGTTGCCGCGCTGGTTCTCGAAAGTGCGGTAGTCGCGTCGCAGGATGGGCGAGATCTCGCGGAACTCGGGCCGGTTGACCGACGCGTAGTAGCCCAGGCGGACGTTGGTGCTCTCGTCGTAGATCCAGGTCAGCGCCACCGAAGGCAGCACGTCGCGCGTGTCGATGCGGGCTGTGTCCTGCCGGCTCGGGAACAGCTTGTTCTGGATGGAGTACACGATCTGATCGGATTGCTCCACCCGCGCGCCGCCGGTCAGCCGCAGGTCCTCGCGCCGGACGGTGAACGGCAGGTCGATCATGGCGTACCACGCTTCGAGATCGTGGATTCCCTCGTACGAGCCGCTCAGGTTCGTGTCCTGGACGAACTCCCACTTCGTGCCGCGCCGGGGGTCGGAGATCTCGTTGTAGTTCTCCGGCCTGAAGATGGAATCGGGCGGGAGGAAGGCCAGCGCGCCGTCGAAATTCCGGCTCTGGGACTGCAGCGTGTACCACGACTCGACATCGAAGGTGCGCGAGCGGCTGTCCTGACGGTAGCCGGCCTTGAACTGCAGGTTGTGTTCCTTCGCCAGGTCGTCGTCGGTCGGCGACCACGCCAGGTCGATGCCCTTGCCCCGCCGGTGTTCGTCCAGCCAGGTCCAGGTGCGCATGTTCTCATCCATCACGCGCGGCTCGAAGTCCAGGTTGTAGGCCAGATAACGCCGGTCGGGCTCGACGGCGTGGGACTCGCCGTAGGTCAACTGCCAATCCAGGTCGAAGCCGCCGCCGGGCCCGGGCAGATGGTGGCTGCCGTCCAGCTTGTCGACGAACTGGTAGCGTTCGTGCCAGGACAGGGTCTGCCATTCGAACTTCTTCTGGTCCTGGCCGGCCATGAAGGTGATCTCGCTGTCGGTGATGCGGTTGTAGAGGTTGGTGAAGCCCAGGCGGTGCCGGCCCGTGCGCAGGAAGAGATTGGCCAGTCCGCCCAGCGAGGCCTGCGTGTGGTGGGTGACCCCGCGCGCGTCGATGGGGTTGCCGCCGCGCCGGACCTCGTTCTCGTCCTCCAGCAGCGCCTTGTTGCCGTAGGTGACCGCGCCCATCAGGCCCACGTCGACCCCCGCCAGGCGCAGTTTGTCGCCGTGCGAAAGGCTGAACGAAAGCCGGGGCGGGGCCGTGCGGCCCGTCGTGGTCCAGCGGTTGGGCAACGCGCGCGCCAGATACGGATTGCGCAGCGAGGTGGACTGGTAGACGACGGTGCTGTCCAGCAGGGCGGTGGGGAACTCGCGCCCGCCGTCGTCGATGCCCAGCCAGTCGGTGTCGCCGCGGTCGGCGTCGTACTGGATGGTCTTGCCGGTCGAGCCGCTGACCGAGCCGATCGAGAAGGAGGCCGCCGTCGTCGCGGCTTCGGGGAACTCCAGCGTGCTGATGCGCACCAGACCGCCCGAGAAGTCGCCCGGCAGGTCGGGCGTGGCCTGCTTGATGACCACGATGTTGGCCAGCAGGTTGGCCGGCACCATGTCGAAGTTGAAGCTCTTGCGGTCGCGGTCGACGTTGGCGCCGCCCATCGAGACGCCGTTGACCTCGGTCACGTTGTAGCGGTCGCCGATGCCGCGCACGAACACGTACTTGCCCTCGTTGACGGTCAGGCCGGGCACGCGCTTGAGGGCGTCGCCGCTGTTGCCGTCGGGCGAACGGGAGATCTGCGCCGCGCTGATGGCGTCGCCGATCACGCCGGCCTGCTGCCGGTTGATCAGCAGGGCGTTGTCGGTCGACATCAC
>JAIFKS010000043.1 GCA_020049465.1 bacterium
GTGAAGGTGAACGTGCGCGTGATCGCGGCCACCAACCGCGACCTGGAGGAAGAGGTCGCCCGCGGCAACTTCCGCACCGATCTCTACTACCGCCTGAACGTGATCCCGCTGCATCTGCCGTCGCTGCGCGATCGCGTCGACGACATCCCGCTGCTCGTGGACCACTTCCTCAAGCGCTGCTGCCCCGGCGAGTACGTCGGCCCTCTGGCGACGCTGCTGGACGACAGTGCCCTTCGCGCGCTGCAGGCCTACGACTGGCCGGGCAACGTGCGTGAACTGGAAAACGTGATCGAGCGGGCGACGATCATCCGCGAGGGCACGCGCATCACGGTGCGGGACCTGCCGGGCTTCATCGCCGACGCCCAGGCCGGGCCGTCCAACGGCGGCAACCTGGTGGTGGGCGGGCCGTGGACGCTCGAGGAGCTGGAAAAGGCGCACATCCTGACCGTGCTGGAGGGCACGGGCCGGGCGCGCAAACAGACGGCCGACATCCTGGGCATCAACGCCTCGACGCTGTATCGAAAGCTAAAGAAGTACGGCGTGCAGGACGATGATGACACGCAGGCGCTGGCCGAGGACCTCGCGGAGGATCTGGCCGGCACCGGCGGGGAAGAGCTGCTGGCGGCGATCGACGCCCAACTGCGCGAGCAGGACGGCGACGGGACCGCCGCCGGTTCTCCGGCGCCCGAACTGGTCCGGGTCTGAGCGACGGTTCGGGGTTCGTATCTGCACTGTCCGTTCCTGCCGCCACGGGCAAAGTGCAGGGTCGAGAGGCGGCGGGGCCGCGGGGCGAATTTTCGATGCGGTCGTAACCTGTTCTGAAATGACAAGTTACGATTAAGGCTGAAGGTGCCGACAAATGGCACGGCCGTTGCAAAGAGGAAATGCCGTTCAAAGCCACACGAGTGCCGGCTCCATCCGGCAAGCGCACGCGGGCCCCCGGGCCCCAGTCCAAGGAGACGGACAATGATGAATCGCAAAGGATTCACGCTGATCGAGCTTATGATCGTCGTCGTCATCATCGGCATTCTGGCCGCGATCGCGATCCCCAACTTCATCAGCATGCAGGACCGCGCCAAGGAAGCCAAGGTCAAGGGCGCGGCGCACACCGTGCAGCTGGCTGCCGAAGACTATGCCGTCCGTAACGACGGTCTGTATTCGGATGCCGCCGGCGACCTGACTCCGCTGCTGCCGGGCGGCCTCCTGCTGCAGAACGCCTTCACCGGCGCCGCGACCGAGCCCCAGTTCGCTGCTGCCGCCGGCGGCGCGGGCGAAGTCGGCATCGCGATCATCGACCAGGGCGCGGGCCCGGTCGGCTACACGATCACCGGCTTCGGCAAGGAAGCCCTGATCCTGACGCTGGTCAGCGGTTCGTAAGCACGGCCTGCCGAATCGATGGACAGGAACGGGGCCGTGCGAGCGGCCCCGTTCCTTCGTCAGCCCGAGCAGCCACGGGGATGATCATGGACGACACGCCGGACACAGCCCAGACCCACGCGACGGACGCCGGCCAGGGCGCCGAACCGGCCGCCACGAAGCGGCCCGGGTTGCGGCTTCCCCGGTTGCCGATGCCGGCCGTCCGGCTGCCGGCGCTGAAGTTGCCGCAGCTGAAGCTGCCGGCCGTGAAGGCGCTGCGCATGGGGCGTCCACACTGGCGCCGGCCACACTTCGGCCGCCCCTCGCTGCCGGACCTGATCCTGGCCGTCGGCGCGGCCAGCCTGGTGCTCAGCATCGTCTACGTGCTGACCGGACCGGCGCGCCGGAGCCTCGACGAACGGACGCGCGAGGCGACCGTGCTGGCCAACGCGGCCACGCTGCAGTTGGCGGCCGAGACCTTCGCGGCCGGGAATCTGGGCCGGTATCCTGCCGACGTTCTCGAACTGCTGCCTTACCTTCCGGCCGGTGACGCTCCGCTGAATCCGTTCACCGGCGACAGGACCCTGTTCCGCGGCGTCGCCGGCGACCTGACCTACCGGTCGGCCACGGGCGGCGGCTATGTCATCGAAGCCTGGGGACCGGGCGCCGGGCGCCCGCGCCGTCTGGGCACGCTCAAGAGTCAGGCTTCTGCGGTCGCGCACTGAAGTATTCCAGGGGGAGAGAGAGGACGGCATCATGAAAAATCGTCATGGGTTCACGCTGATCGAACTGATGATCGTCGTTGCCGTGATCGGGATCCTGGCCGCCATGGCCATTCCCAACTACATGAGCATGCAGTACCGGGCCAAGGAGGCCAGCACCAAGAGCAATGCGCACACGCTGCAACTGGCCGTGGAAGACTATGCCGCCACCCACCAGGGCATCTACTCGGTCGCGGCCGCCGACATCACCCCGCTCCTGCCGGGCCAGGGTCTGCTGGCCAACGTGTTCACCGGCGCGCAGAGCGAGCCGCAGTTCGGCGCGGCCGCGGCCGTCCCCGGCCAGATCGGCATCGAACTGGTCGTCCAGAACGGGGTGCCCACGGGCTACGTCATCACGGCCGCCGGCACCGAGGGCGTCATTCTCACGACGCTCAACAACGGCAGCTAGGGCCCCGCCACCCTGTCGTGGCACCCTCATTGCAATCCCTTCCGCGAAACCGCGGGAATCGGCCGCCACGGGACGCAAACAGCCCCGTGGCGGCCGCGCGAGACCGGAGGTGGGTGATGTCCCGTCAATTGCTGGTCGAAAAGATGTCGCCCGTCGTCGTGGATGCGGCGATGGCGCCGGGTGCCGGATCGCTCGGTGGTCCGACAGCGGACGACCGCGCAGCCGCCGAGCCCGCCCTGCGCGTGGCCGACCTGACCAAGAGCTTCCGCTCGGGGTTCGCGCGCCGCCGGCTGCGGGGCATCGAAGGGGTTTCCTTCACCGTCGGTCGCGGCGAGGTCTACGCGCTGCTGGGCCACAACGGCGCGGGCAAGACCACGACCATCGGGTGCCTGCTCGACCTGGTGCGCCCCGAACGCGGCGAGGTGACGCTGCTGGGCCGCGACCACCGCGATCGCGCCTCGCGCGCCCGGGTCGGCTACCTGCCGGAACGACCGTACTTCTTCGACTACCTGACCGGCCGCGAACTGCTCGAATTCTATGCCGACCTGCTCGACGTGCCGCGCCGCGAGCGTACCGATCGCATCGATCGCGTGCTGCGCCAGGTCGACATGCTGCCGGACGCCGGTCGCCGGCTGAACAAGTACTCCAAGGGGATGCTGCAGAGGCTGGGCCTGGCGCAGGCGCTGCTGGGCGACCCGGAACTGCTGATCCTGGACGAGCCCATGTCCGGCCTCGATCCGCTCGGCCGGCGGGAAGTGCGCTCGCTGCTGCAGGAACTCAAGCGCCAGGGCACGACCATCGTGCTGTCCAGCCACATCGTGCCGGACGTCGAGGAACTGGCCGACGCCGTCGGCATCCTGCGCGACGGCCGCCTCGTGCTGAACCAGAGACTCGATTCGCAGACCGGCGCCTGCACCTACCTGGTGCGCGCCGCGGCGCCGGCGAAGGCCGTGCTCGCGGCCGGGCTGCCCGGCTGGGCGCTTCCCGTCGGTACCGCTGAGGACTCCGCCGGCAGTGACACGCCGCCGACGCTGCTGGCGACCGACGCCGAAAAACTCCGCGAACTGCTGGACGCCTGCCATCGCGCGGGCCTGCCCGTGCGGACGGTCGAAGCGCAGCGTTCGGGGCTCGAAGACCTTTTCATGCGGACGCACGCACAAAGGACAGTCGTATGACCCGTCGGCACGTCACCGCCCTGGCGCGCGGAACCTTCCGCGAAACCGTCCGCGACCGCGTGTTCTATCTGGTGGCGGTGTTCGGTTTCGTGATGCTGGCCAGCACCACGGTGCTGTCGCCGCTGACCATCGGCGCCCAGGGGAAGATCGTCAGCGACGTGGGCCTGGCGGCCATGGTGGTGCTGGGACTGCTGGTGGTCGTCTTCGTCGGCAGCGGCATGGTGCGCAAGGAACTGGACAAGGGCACCATCACCACGATCCTGGCCAAGCCGGTGGGCCGCCGCGAGTACCTGCTGGGCAAGTTCCTGGGTCTGAACCTGACGATGGCGGCGATGCTCGCGGTCATGGGCGTCATGTTCCTGCTCATGCTGCTGATGTCGCCGGGGGCGTTCTCGCTGCGCTTCCTGGTCGCCTTCTACCTGACCTTCCTCGAATTGTCGGTGGTCACGGCCGTGGTCGTGTTCTTCTCGACCTGCGTCTCGCCGGTGCTGGCCGCCGTCTTCACGCTGGGCGTGTTCGTCGCCGGGCACCTGAGCCAGTCGATCCGCGACTTCGGCAGCCTGCAGGAAGGTGTGGTCACCCAGGCCGCGAGCACCCTCGTCTACTACGCCCTGCCGAACCTCGAGGTGTTCAACGTGCGCGGCGCCGTGGTCCACGGCGATCCGGTGACGATCGCCCACGTCGCGCTGGCCACCCTGTATGGCGTTTGCTGGGCTTCGCTGCTGCTGCTGCTTTCGGGCGCCGTGTTCAGCCGCCGGGAGCTGCGCGGATGACCGGCCGCAAGGGCACCCTGATCCGCTGGACGGCGTTTCTCTGCCTGGCGTCCGTGATGACCGTCAGTCTGGTCGGGCTCGATGCCGAAAAGCGCCGCCAGGCGCGGCAGGACCGGTTGTACTTCCCGTCGGGCCGCGCACTGGTCGAATCCTCGGTCGGCTTCCGCGAGGTGGCCGCGGACTACCTGTGGTTCCGCTTCGTCCAGTACTTCGGCGCCTACGCGAAGGGTCACCACGATCTGCGTTACTTCGACCTGCTGGTCGACGCCATCACCCGCCTGGATCCGAGATTCGTCGAGGCGTACCACTTCGCCTCGCTGGTGGCGTGGTCCGAACTCGGCGACTTCGAGAAGTCGATCGACCTTCTCAAGCGCGGCATCCTGGCCAACCCGGAATCGGCGAAGCTGCATTTCCAGGTCGGATTCACCTACTACGTCTTCTTCCAGGACTACCGCCGTTCGGCGAACTGGTTCGAGGCCGCGGCGCGCTGCCCGGACGGCGGCGAGATGGAGTCGCGCTTCGCCGCCTTCGCGCGGTACCGCGCCGGCGACGACCGCGTCTCGCTCGAACTGTGGAAGGAAATGGCGCGCTCGACCGGCAGTCCGCAGATGCGCGAACTGGCTGAAAAAATGGTTGAAAAGCTGGAGCGGCGTCTGGAGGTCCTGCGCCTGTACGGACCCGACTTCATCGGACCGATCCCGGAGCTGTGAGATGACCCAGGTATTCGAGCCGGGATTCCTCTACGGGCTGGCCGCCGTGCTCGGTGCGTGCTTCGGCAGCTTCTCCAACGTCCTGATCCATCGCCTGCCGCGGAATCTCAGCGTGGTGCGCCCGCGCTCGGCGTGCCCGCGTTGCGCCCGTCAGATCGCCTGGCACGAGAACATCCCGGTCCTGAGCTGGCTGCTGCTGCGCGGACGCTGCCGCGGCTGCGCGATGCCGATCTCCGCGCGCTACCCGCTGGTCGAACTGGCCGGTGCCGCCTGCGCCCTCATCGGGGTCTGGCGTTTCGGATTCACCTTCACGGGGCTTTCTGCATCCCTGCTGCTGCTGCTGCTGCTGGATATTGCACTGATCGACTGGGAACACATGATCATCCCGCACACCCTGACCATCGCCGGCGGCGTGGTCGGTCTGGGCGCGTCGTTCCTGGACGGTCGCGATCCGGCTCCGGCGTTCCTCGGCGCGGCCATCGGCGCCGGCGCCATCCTGGCCGTGTCGTGGGGATACAGACTGGTGCGCGGCGTGGTGGGGATGGGCGGCGGCGACGTCATGCTGATGGGGATGATCGGTGCCTTCCTGGGTCCGTGGGGCGTGCTGGGGACGCTGTTCGGGGGCGCCCTGCTGGGTACGGTCTGGGCCCTGGCCAGCACCCGCGGACGCCTGCAGACGGGCGCCAAACTGCCCTTCGGCACGTTCCTGGCCGCAGCGGCGGCGATCGTGCTGCTGGCCGGTCCGGCGATCGCCCGCTGGTATCTGGGGCTGGCCCGCTGAGGGGAAAATGATGCCGGGTGCGGGTCCGTCGGCGGCGGGCGGCCGCCCGAACCGCACGCGACGCGCCGCAGGATCACGCAATTGGGACTCAAGCCGGACAAAAGACCGCCGAATCCTTCCGTGGCACACAAGTTGCGAATCGCCCCGGGATCGTCCTGGACAAGTGGACACCGACCAAACCGAAGCTCGAACAGCAAGGCAGGCTTGACATGTTCGGATTCCTGAAACGGAAGCGAAGGACACTCATCGGCATGGACATCGGCTCCCATGTCGTCAAGTGCCTGAGGCTCGACCTCAGCGGCGAGCGGCCGCAGGTCACGCACTTCGGCATGGCGGACCTCCCTCCAGAGGCCATCGTCGACGGCGAGATCATGGACCGCGAGCTGGTGATCCAGACAATCCGCGAAGCCGCTCAGCGCGCGGATCTGCCCAATGAGCCGGTCGCCAGCGCGGTTGCCGGCCGCGCCGTGATCGTCAAGAAGATCGTGATGGACAAGATGAGCGAAGCGGACGCGCGCGAGGCCATCTACTGGGAAGCCGAGCAGCACGTTCCTTTCGACATCGACGACATCACGCTCGACTTCCAGATCCTGCAGCCCGACATCGGCGCCGGCCAGATGGAACTGCTGCTGGTGGCGGCGAAGAAGGACATGATCCAGGCGCACGCGGAGCTGATCCGCGACGCCGGGTTCACGCCCCTGGTGATCGACGTCGCCTCGTTCGCGAACCAGAACGCCTGGGAGAAGCTGCGGCGCAACGCGCCGGTCGCCGTGACTGTGCCCGCGTCGGCCGATACGGTCGACGGCCTGGCGCCGTTCGATGACGACCAGCCCGACACCGCTCCCGCCGCGCTCGTCGGCGCCGGCGAGTTCGTGGCGTTGCTCGACGTGGGCGGCGGCGTGACCAACGTGCACATCGTGCGCGACGGCGTGCCGTACTTCACGCGCGATCTGCCCATCGGCACCTCGCACTTCATCGAGGAATTCCAGAAGCAGCTCGGTTTGACCTACGACACGGCCTTCCGCGTGTCGCGTGGTCATACGGAGGAAGCGGATATGCAGCTGGTCGGCGACATCGTGCGCGCGGTCGGCGGCGAGATCTACCAGGGCCTGGAGCCGAGCCTCTCGTACCTCAAGACCGCGGGCGGCGGCGCGCACCTGCCGGGCCTGAAGGAATACCTGGCCGAGAGCTACGGCGTGCCGGCGGAAATCGCCGACCCGCTGAGCAGTCTCGACTATGCGCCGGACCTGTTCGGCGAGGCGGAGCCCGGCGATCTCAGTCCGCTGCTGGCGGTCTGCGTGGGCCTGGCTCTGAGAGAGGCGGTGGAGGCATGATCAGGATCAATCTGCTGCCCCGGGACGAACAGCCCAAGAAATCCCGTCTGGCGGTACCCCAGTTCGGCGCGCTGGCGCCCCTGGCGCTGCTGCTGATCGCGGCGGGCGGCGTGGGCGGGGCATTCTACTACCAGTCGCAGCAGATCTCGGCGCTGGAGACGGTGATCGCGGCCGAAGAGGCCGAGACCCGCCAGCTGGCGCCCGAGATCGCGAAGATCCAGCGGCTGAACCAGCAGCGGAAGGACCTCAACGACCGCCTGGACGTCATCACGCGCCTGGACGCCGACCGCTACTTCCGCGTGCACCTGATGGACGAACTCAACCGCAGCCTGCCCGGTCACATGTGGCTGACGCGGTTCGAGGACGTCGGCAGCGACGAGTACGCGGTCGAGGGCGTCACCTTCTCGAACTTCCTCGTCAGCGACTTCCTGCAGAACGTGACCGAGAGCCCGTACTTCGCCTCGATCAATCTGCTGGTGGCTGAAAAGGGAGAGATCGACAAGGTGCGGGTCGTGAAGTTCAAGGCCCAGGCCAAAGCCGTGCGCAACGCCGCGCCGGCGCCGTTCGAAGGGTAGGAAGGATCACCATGAAGATTGACGTCAAGAAACCCATTTTCATCCGCTGGGCGTTGACGGTGCTGGTGGTCGCGACGGTAGTGCCGATGTACTTCCTGTCCACTTCCTACCCGTTCACCTACGCCTCGCGCACACAGACGATCAGCCAGCTGGACGAGCGTCACCAGAAGCTCTCGCAGGAGTTGGAACGGGCCAGGCTGCTGGTCCGCAATCTGGAGCGCGTCGAGCAGGAGTACGCCATTCTCCACGACCAGTGGAAGGTCGCGGCGACGCTGCTGCCGGACCAGAACGAGATGCCCGATCTGCTGCGCAAGGTCACCGCGGCCGGTCAGCAGTCGGGTGTCGAGTTCGAGATCTTCCGGCCGCAGACCGTGGTCAACCAGGGCTTCTATTCGGACAACCCGGTCGAGGTCCGCATCAACGGCGGTTACCACCAGACGGGCGTCTTCCTGAGCCGGCTGGCGAACCTGAACCGCATCGTGAACGTGTCCAAGCTCAAGATGCAGGGCGTGGACAGCCAGAAGGACGTCGCCTACTCCGTGCGGACCGATCTGATGCTCACCGCCTACACGCAGGGACCGGGCAACACGCCGGCCTCCGCGGCCGCGGATGTCGGGACCACGCGCACGTTGACGGCGCAGAAGACCGGTTCCGGCGGCACCGCCACGGCTTCGGCCGCCGGCGCGCCTGCCGCCACCGCCAAACTGGGAGGGCGCTGATGAAGACGGTCACGAACGCCATGTCGGGCCTGCGCCCGGCCAGGCTGATCCCGACGGCGGTGGCGCTGGCGCTGCTGCTCGGCGGACCGCTGGCGACGGCGGCCGACGAAACGCCGGCGACGGAGCCGGTGCCCGCGACCGAGGTCGTCGACCCGGCGGCCGCGGTGGTCGAGACGCCTACCGAGGCCGACACCGACGCCGATGATTCGCTGTCGCCCTCGCAGATCTCCGCGGACCGGATCAACGCGATCCGCGCCAACGAGTACTTCTACCAGTCGTACGGCAAGGCTGATCCGTTCGCCACGCTCGTGAGCGGGGACTTCGAGCAGACCGGCGCCGCCGAGCTGGTGGATGTCAACAGTGCCAAGCTGGTGGGCGTCATGTGGGGCCAGGACGATCGCTTCGCCCTGGTCGAGGATGGCGACGGATTCGGTTACATCCTGCGCGTGGGCGACCAGGTCCGCAATGGTCGCATCGTCAGCATTCGCAAGAATTCGCTCACGGCGCAGGTCACTTTGTACGGGATCACGAGCAACGTGGTCCTCAAGCTGGATAACCTGGAGGATTAAGAGATGTTCCGCTGGTCCCGAAACGCTCGCTGCGCGGTCCTTGCCCTGAGCCTGCTCGCAGGCTTGGGCGCCGCGATGGCTCCGGCCGCCGCCACGGCCCAGGCCGAGGATGCCGGCTACAAGACCCGGCTCATCTCGGTGGATGTCCAGGATGCCGAGATCGGCACCGTGCTCCGCTCGCTCGCGGGCTATTCGGGCACGAACATCGTGGCTTCGCCCAAGGTCGTGGGCAAGGTCACGGTGAAGCTCGAAGACGTGCCCTGGATCGAGGCTCTTGAAGTGATCCTGCGGGCCCATTCCTTCGATTACCTCGAGGAACAGGGCATCTACCGCATCGATACCGCCGAGGGGCTTCGGCAGGAGAAGCTGGAGCACCAGCGCGCCCGTAAACAGGTGGAGGACCTCGAGGCCCTGCACCTGGGCATGGTCACGCTGCGCTACGCCAACGCCGGCGAAGTGAAGGACGCGCTCGAGAAGATGCTGACCGAACGCGGCAACATCGACATCGACGTGCGCACCAACAGCCTGCTCGTGAACGACGTCCAGGAGCGCGTGAACCTGGTGACCAGCATGGCGCAGCAGCTGGACACCCGGACGCCGCAGGTGGAGATCAACGCCCGCCTGGTGGACATGGACTCGCGCGCCACGCGTGAACTGGGCGTGAACTGGTCCCTGACCAACTTCCTCAGCCCGGGCAACAACCTGGGTGGAAGCCTGGCCATCGACAATCCGATCCAGGTGCCCAACGGCGACCTGCGCGTCGGCACCGTGCAGGACTGGGGCGAGCTGATGATGAAGGTGCAGGCGCTGGAGAACGACAACCGCGCCCAGCTGATCAGCAACCCGGTCATCACGACGACGGACAACCGCGAGGCCCGGATCCTCGTCGGCCAGAAGATCCCCCTGATCGTGGCCGACCAGGCCGGCAACGCGATCACGCAGCTGACGACGATCGGCATCCAGCTCCGCGTGACCCCGCACATCAACAGCGAGAACCGGATCACGCTGGACGTGCACAACGAGGTCAGCGACCTGTCGAGCCAGGCGACGGTCCAGGGCGGCGTCATCATCAACACCAGCGAGTCGGACACCCGCGTGCTGGTCGAGAACGGCGCCACCGCGATCATCGCCGGCCTGATCCGCAAGATCGACAGCCGGCTGGAGACGGGCATCCCCGTCCTCAAGTCGCTGCCGGTGCTGGGCGCCCTGTTCCGGCACAGTTCCGACACCAAGGTGGACCGCGAACTGGTCATCTTCGTGACGCCGCGCATCGTGGACGACGACTACATGCAGCGCAAGGCGATCACGGAGGACTCGAACGTCGAGTACACCCCGTCGCAGAAGATCAGCCGCTTCTAGCCGCAAACCGCGGCCCCGGCCAGACAGCGCCCTCCGGTCCACGACCGGGGGGCGCTGTCGTTCCGGCGCCGCAGCGGACAATCGTGCTGGCACTCGCGGAACCGTGGTGTACGTTATCCGCATGTGGACTTCATTCGTAGGTTTCATGGCCAGCGGCAAGACGACCGTGGCCGACGCTCTGCAGGCGGCGACCGGCCGTCCGGTCGTGCACCTGGATGCCGCCGTGGCCGCGCGCGCCGGCGCCACGGTGGCCGAGATCTTCGCGCGCGACGGCGAACCCACCTTCCGCGCCCTGGAGCTGGCCGCCCTGAGCGGACTCGATGCCGGCCGCAATCTGGTGGTCGATACCGGCGGCGGCATCATCGAAACGCCCGCGGCCGTCGAACTGCTGCGCGAACGCGGGGTCGTCATCTGGCTGGACGCGCCCTGGGAAACGCACCGGGCGCGGCTGAAGGCCGCCGAGGCCGGCGGCCGGCCCCTGGTCGAGCGGCTGGGCTGGGCCGGCCTGGAGGATCTCTTCCGCCGCCGCCGCCGCCTGTACGCCGCCGCCGCCGATTTCCGCCTGACCGCCACCGCGTCCGAGCCCGAACTGCTGGCGCGCACGGCCATGCTGCGCAGCCTGGTCTGGTCGCGCCGCCGCCCGGAGCTGCGGCGGTGAGGGTCGTGGCCGGACGCTGGCGGGGGCGCCGCCTGCTGCCGCCTCCGGGCGACGCCATCCGCCCGACGGCGGATCGCGTCAAGGAGGCGCTGTTCAGTATCCTGGGCGACCGCATCGACGGCGCGGTCTTCGTGGACCTGTGCTGTGGAACCGGGGCGCTGGGGATCGAGGCGCTCAGCCGGGGCGCCGCCCGCGCGATCTTCGTCGACGAGGCGCGGACATCGTTGTCGCTGGCCGGAGCCAACCTGGAACGGTGCGGGGCGGGCCCCGGAACCTGGGTCCTGGAGCGCTCCGAGGCCCTGGCCTGGCTGGACCGCTGGCGCCCGGAACCCGGGTCCTCCTGGGTGCTGGTGGCGGACCCGCCCTACCGCACGGAGCTGGCACGACATATCATGGAGCGTCTGGGGGATCCGGAGCGAAGGGCGGGTTGCCGCGCTCTGGTCGTGGAACAGGGTTCCGGCGGGACAGCGGCCCTGCCTCCGGACCCGCCCTGGCAGCTGCGCCGCTACGGCCAGGCCACCCTGGCCCTGTGGCTGCCGCCGGAAGACTGAACGGACGCGCGAAAGGGACAGGCCATGCACAGGCACGTGCTGTATCCGGGTTCGTTCGACCCCGTGACGCTCGGCCATCTTGATCTGGTGGAACGGGCGAGCCGGCTGTTCGACCGGGTGACAGTTGTCGTGGCCGCCTCGGGCAAGGCCGGTCTGCTCGACCTGGAGGAACGGGTCGACCTGTTCCGGGCCTCGGTCGCCGGACTGGCCGGCGTCGAGGTCGAACCCTTCTCGGGGCTTCTCGTCGATGAAGTGCGCCGGCGGGGCGCCACCGCGGTCGTACGCGGCATCCGCACGCAGGGTGACTACGAACACGAATGGACGATGGCCGGGGTCAATGCCCTGCTGTCCGCCGATGTCGAATACGTGTACCTGCTGGCCCGCCCGCAGCTGGCGGCCATCTCGAGCACGCTCGTGCGCGATGTGCTGCGCCACGGCGGCGCGCTCGAACGCCTGGTGCCGGCGCCGGTGGCGCGGGCGCTGGCCGGCCGCACTTTCTAGCCGACCCTTGGCCGCCGCGCCGGTTTGACGCGGCGGCGGCATCCCGAGCCCCGCGGTTGACACCCGCAACCCGAGGAGTGACGCGTGTTCCTGGACACAGCCACCATCACCATCATCTCCGGCAAGGGGGGCGATGGCAAAGTCTCGATCCGGCGCGAGAAGTACGTGCCGCGCGGCGGACCCGACGGCGGCAACGGCGGGCGCGGCGGCTCGGTCTGGCTGGTTGCCGATTCGCATCTGTCGACGCTGCTGGACTTTCGCTACCGGCGCAAGTACGAGGCGGAGGACGGCCGGCAGGGCGGCGCGAACAACTGCACCGGCCACGACGGCAAGGACATCGAGATCAAGGTCCCCTGCGGCACGGTCATCTTCGACGAAGAGTCCGGCGAGCAGGTCGGCGACCTGCTCGAGGCCGGGGACCGGCTCTTGCTGGCCCAGGGGGGCAAGGGCGGCAAGGGCAACTGGGAATTCCGCAACGCCCGCAACCAGACGCCGATGAAGGCGACCCCGGGCAAGCCGGGCGTCGAGCGCGTGGTGCGGTTCGAACTGAAGCTGATCGCGGACATCGGCCTGGTGGGCGAGCCCAACGCCGGCAAGAGCACGCTCCTGTCGGTGGTGACGGCGGCGCGGCCGAAGGTCGCCGACTACCCGTTCACGACGCTGGTGCCCAACCTGGGCATCGTCGATCTGGGCGAATACACCAGCTGCACGCTGGCGGACATTCCCGGGCTGATCGAGGGCGCCAGCGAAGGCAAGGGGCTGGGGCACGAGTTCCTGCGCCACGTCGAGCGCACGCGCGCGCTGCTGCTGCTGGTCGACCCTTCGGCCGGCGCACCGGACGTGGCCCTGGACATGCTGCGCGGTGAACTGGAGAACTTCGGCGGCCACCTGGCCAAACTCCCGTTCGCGGTGGTCGTGACCAAGCGCGATCTGATGAACGACGAGGACGCGGCCGCGGCGCTCGCAACGGCGCGTAGCTGGGCGAAGACCGCCGGCGCGGTCGACACGCTGCAGATCTCGGCGGTGGCCGGCTGGGGCCTGCCGGAACTGCGGCATCTCATCAGGCGCCTGTACCTCGGCTGAGCCGCCGGGGCGGGCGCCGGTCCCCTCCCGGACTGGACCGTGGCTCCGTGGAAATCGGCGAACGCGGGCGTGGACACGCGCCCGACACCTGTGTCTGCCTGGACGTTTCCGACCCGAACTGGCCCCCGCTGTGGCGGCCGCTCGAACTCATGCCCCGGGCCATCCATGTCAACGGCGAGCCGGCGGTTCTGGCGCTGCCGTGCCTGGGCATCGTCGGCACGCGTCGGGCCACGCCCCGCGGCCTGGCCGTGGCGCGCGGTCTGGCGCAGAAGCTCTCGAACGCCGGCTGGGTCATCGTCAGCGGCCTGGCCCGGGGGATCGACGCCGCCGCCCACCGCGGCGCGCTCGAGGCCGGCGGCCGGACCATCGCCGTGATGGCCACCGGCAACGACCGCTGCTACCCGCCCGCGCACCGGGGGCTGCTCGCGCAGATCCGCGCGCGCGGTTGCAGCGTCACCGAGTTCGCGCCCGGCACGCCGCCGCTCAAACATCATTTCCTGCAGCGGAACCGCCTGCTGGCCGGCATGTGCAAGGGTGTGATCATCGTCGAGGCGCCGTTGCGCAGCGGCGCCCTGACCACCGCGCGTGAGGCGCTGGACGCCGGCCGCGACGTCTTCGCCGTCCCCGGCCCGGTGGATGTCGAGACGAGCCGCGGCTGCCACCGGCTGTTGCGCGAAGGCGCCTGCCTGGTCGAATCGGCGGCCGATGTCCTGGAGGCGCTCGGGGCTCCGGACCCCGCCGGAGCCCTCGCCGGGCTCGGCGCCGGGCCCGCCCTGCCGGAACATGCCGCGGCCCGCTGGCTCCACGCCCGCCTGGACCTGGACGGCTGCGGGCGGGACCAACTGCGGCTCCAGTGGCCCGGCGACGAACAGGGCTTTGTCGAGGGCGTCACCGCGCTGGAAATGGCCGGCCTGATCCGCCGGTTGCCGGGCGGGCGTCTGGCCCGTAGACTCTGGCCCGGTTGAGCATCCCGAACCTGCCGCGGAGGCATCGCCCTGGCATCACCGGCCCGCCAACGATTCGACTACGCGCTGCTGCGGGGGCTGACCGTCCTGTCCGCGCTGCTGCCGCGCCGCGCCCTGCTGGCGTTCGGCCGCGGGCTCGGGGCGCTGGTCTGGAGCCGCGGCCTGTACCGGCGCGAAGTGGTGCGCGACAACCTGCGCCACGCGTTCGGAGAACTGGGCGATGCGCAGCGGGACGCCATCGCCGCGGGATTCTTCCGCCACCTCGGCACCAATCTGATGGAGTTCCTGCTGCTGGCCCGGCTCGACCGCGACCGGATCCGCGACTGGGTCGATCTCGAGGGCGTCGAGCACTACCGGACCGCCGCCGCCGCCGGCCACGGCGTCCTGCTGGTGACCGGCCACTTCGGCAACTGGGAGCTGCTGGCCGCCCGGCTGGGCGCCGAAGGCATCCCGGTGACGTTCCTCGGCAAGAGCCAGACCAACGCGCAAGTCGACCGGTTGCTCAACGCCACGCGCGCGCGCGCGGGCGTGCGGGTGCTGCGGGCAGGCGGACCACTGAAGGAGATGGTTGTCGCGCTCAGGCGCGGCGAGGTGATCGGACTGGCTGCCGACCAGGACGCCGGTCCGGACGGGTGCTTCACGCCGTTTCTCGGCCGCGAGGCGTCGTTCTTCCGCGGGGCGGCGTACTTCTCGTGGAAACTGCGGGCGCCGATCGTCAGCGGGATGATCTTCCGCCTGCCGGACGGCCGCCATCGTCTCGAACTGGGGCCGCCCTACGCGCCCGAGCCCGGCTGGGATGAAGCGACCGCGGTGTCGCGGCTTACGGAAATCTTCGCGCAACGTTTGGAAGACGCCGTGCGTAGGACGCCTCATCAGTATTTCTGGACGCATCGGCGCTGGAAGACCCGCCCCCCCAAGGAGACGGCGTGATCGAAGTCACGGATCTGGTCAAGAAGTACGGCACGCACCGCGCCGTCGACGGCGTCAGCTTCACCGTCGGGCGCGGCGAGTTGTTCGGACTGCTCGGCCCCAACGGCGCCGGCAAGACCACGACGATCGGGGTGCTGTCGACGCTGCTGAAGGCCGACGGCGGCCAGGTGCGGATCGGCGGCCACGACGTCGCGAGCTCGCCGGCGCAGGTTCGCCGGCTCATCGGCGTCGTGCCGCAGGAGATCGCGCTCTACACCGACCTGACGGCGCGCGACAACCTGATGTTCTGGGGCCGCCTGCACGGTCTGGGCGGCGCCGCGCTCAGCCGGCGTGTGGAGGAACTGCTCGTCATGGCGGACCTGGCCGACCAGGCCAAGCGGCGGGTTGACGCCTATTCCGGCGGCATGATGCGCCGCCTGAACCTGGTGGCAGGGCTCATCCACGAGCCGGAGGTGCTGTTTCTGGACGAGCCGACCGTCGGCATCGACGCCCAGGCCCGCTCGCGCATCCTGGACCTGATCGCGCAGCTCGGCCGGCAGGGGCTGACGGTGATCTACACCACGCACTACCTCGAGGAAGCCGAGCATCTGTGCGACCGCATCGGCGTGATCGACCGCGGCCGGCTGGTCGCGCTCGGCGACAAGGAGTCGCTGATCAGCCAGATCGGCGACGTCGACCTGATCCGGCTGAGCCTGCCGGAAGGCGAGCGCGCCGCCTTCGCCGCCGAATGCGGTGCCTGGCCGGAGTGCGCCGGCGTCGGCGAACGCAGGGGCAAGGTCGAGATCCGCACGCCCGACGGCGGGCGGTTGCTGCCGCGCATCCAGGACTGGCTGCGCGCGCATGACCTGCCGCTCGAACAGCTGGAGATCGAGCGTCCCAATCTCGAAACCCTGTACCTGAACCTGACCGGGCGCGGGCTGCGGGAAAACGGCTCATGACGCGCCTGTGGGTGTTCGCGGCGCGCGATCTGCGCCGCATGGCGAACGATCGCCGCGCGCTGGTGATCAATCTGGCTCTTCCGCTTCTGCTGACCTCGATCATGGGCCTGTCGTTCGGCGGCGGCATTTTCGGCAAGAAGGGGATCAGCGCCATCCCGGTGGCGCTGGTCGCCGGCGAGCTGCCGGACGCGCTGCGCGACCGCCTGCTCGCGGGCCTGCAGGAATCCGGCTTCTTCGCGCCGGTCTGGGCCGACTCCGCCCAGGCCGACGCCCTGGTCCGAAGCGGCGACGTGGCGGCCGCCATCGTGCTGCCCGATGACGCCCTGAAGGGGTTCTTCCAGAGCGACTCGCTGAGCGTGGCCGTGTGGAAGGATCCCTCCAGCGAGGTGAAGGCCGGCATCGTGGAAGAGATCGTGCGGCGCGGCGTGCTGCGCGTACAGGCCGGGGAAGCCGCGTACCGCGCCCTGTGGCCGGACGATTACCGCATTTCGACCGGGGATTCCGCGGCCGTGGCGGATCTGTTCGCGGGCGGCCTGGACGAGATCTGGCGGAATCTCCGCGATCCCGACGCCGTCGACTCGCGGAAGCGCGCCACCGAGTTCCTGGCGCGAGCCATGGACCATCAGGTGGCGCTCAGCCGGGCGCTGTCCGAGCCTCAGGTCGGGCTGACGATCGCCGACAGGATCCCCGTCGCCGCCGAGGACGGGCGCGAGTCCAGCCTCTTCGACTATTTCCTGCCCAGCTTCGCCGTGTTCTTCCTGATGTTCGCCGTCGCTGGCGGCGCGCGCGATCTCCACCGCGAGCGGACGCGGCGCACGCTGCAGCGGCAGCTGCTGGGGCCGGGCTCGGCGTGGCCGGTGGTCGTCGGCAAGTGGGCCGCTTCGGTCGTGCAGGGTGTGGTCATGCTCTCGGTGCTGCTGCTGGCCGGTGCGCTTCTGTTCCGCGTCAACCTCGGCCCGGATCCTTGGACGCTGCCGGTGGTCGTGGTGCTCACCTGCACCGCGGCCTCGGGCTTCTTCATGCTGTTGGCCCTGCTGGTCCGCCGCGAGAAGGTCCTGGACAACCTGAGCACCGCGGTGATCCTCGTCTCGGGGATGCTCGGCGGCAATTTCATGCCCGTGGACAACATGCCGGAGTGGATGGCCGCCGTCGGCCGGTTCTTCTTCAACTACTGGGCGAACCTTTCGTTCGCGCGCGTGATCGGCGACAACGGTTCGCTGACGGCGGTGGGCACGCCGCTGACCGTCCTGGCCACGGCCAGCGCGGTGCTGCTGGTGGCGATCGTCGTCCTGTTCCGACTGCGGGTGCGCAGGGGAGGTTGGGCATGAACCGGCAGGTGATCGGGGCGATGGTCCGTCTGCGCCTGCTGCGGGTCCTGCGCGACCGCGGCGGACTCGTGTGGCTGCTGGTCATGCCCATGGTGTTTTCTTACCTGATGGGCAACCTGATGGGGGACTGGAGCGGCGCCGGCTCTTCGCGACGCCACAAGGTGCTGGTGTTCGACCGGGACGGCGGCGCGGCGGTCGATCGCCTGCTGGCACAACTGGCCGACGACGAGCGGTTCATCATCGTCAGCGCGGATTCGTCCGTCACCGATGAACGGGCCCGGTTCCTGGTCGACGAAGGAGCGGCGTCGGCGGTCCTGCAGGTGCCGCCCGGATTCACCGATGCGTTCGCCGGCGGCCCGACGGTCGATCTGCGGCTGTCGGTCGACGGGAATCGGTTGAGCAGCCAGAACGCGCGGACGCTCATCGAGCGTTCGCTGCTGCGCCTGAACACCGAACGTGCCGCGCGCGGACTGGTCACGGCTCCCGGCGCGGCGGTGACGCGCGACCGGGCCGCGGCTTTCGACTCGACGGCCTTCGCCGAAGCCTGGGCGCACCCGCGCCTGCGTCTGGACGCCGCTTCTCTCGGGCGCCTGGAGGTCGAGGACTGGGGTCTGACCCGCGCGAGCCAGCACGTCGGACCCGCCTACGTGCTGTTCTTCATGCTGATGTTCATGATGGTCTCGGCCAAGGACCTGGTGCAGGAGCGGCAGGACCACACGCTGGCCCGTCTGGTCATCAGCCGCGCCAGTGCGCTGGACCTGGTGGCCGGCTATTTCCTGGGCGGGCTGGTGATCGGCCTGGTGCAGGGCGCGATCCTGCTGGGCCTGAACGCCGTGGCCTTCGGCCTCGACTACGGGGATTCGCCGCTGGCTCTTGTCCTGGTCATGCTCCTGTTCGCCTGCTTCGCGTCGGCCGCGTCGATCCTGCTGGGCACGCTGGCGCGCACCGGGCCGCAGGCCGACGGGCTCGGCAGCGGCCTGACGATGACGCTCGGCGCCATCGGCGGCCTGTGGTGGCCGCTCGAGATCACGCCGTCGTTCATGCAAACGATCGGGCAGGCCCTGCCGACGGGGCAGGCCATCACCGTGTTCCACGGCATGATCGGCCGCGGTTGGGGCGTGGAGCGGTCCCTGCCCATGCTCGCGGGGCTGCTGGTCTGGTTCGTGGTCGTGTTCGCGCTGGCGACCTGGCGGCTGCGCCGGCAGGCCTCGGCCTGAAAGCGGCCGCGCCGCGCCCGGGCCGTGCTGGGCCCGCCGGCGCGGCGCGGAATGCGGGCCTGGGATTCTAGTTGGTCTGGAACCCGATGTTCGGTCCCTGATTCGGCTGTCCGGCCAGCTTGATCTCGCCGTAGGCCGCCTCGAATCGATCCACATTGACCTCGAGCGACTTCATCAGGGCCTTGGCCGACTGCGGGGTCATGATGATGCGCGCGTGCACCTTGCTCTTGGGCAGGCCCGGCACCAGACGGGCGAAATCCAGGATGAACTCGTGGGGGCTGTGCGAGATCAGCGTCAGGTTGCTGTAGATGCCCTCGGCTTCCTTCTCGCCCAGATCGATCGTGATCCGCTGCTGCTGCGGCGCGGGGTTCTTCGGGTCCATGGTTGCTCCTGGCCGGGCCGCCCGTCCCGGGTCCGGCCTCGTTGACACCCGCCGGGGCGGATGATAGGTTGCCGACGGCCGTCCGGCCGTCGCGACTTCACGTCTGCAGCCCACAAGAAAGCGTCCATGAACGCGCCTGACAAGCCCTTGTCCGCCGCCGAAGCCCTCCCGCGGATCGCCGGACGCCGCCTGGCGGTCGTCGGCGACGCCATGCTGGACCACTTCGTGTGGGGAAGTGTCGACCGCATCAGTCCCGAGGCGCCGGTGCCGGTCGTCCGCGTCCGCGAGGAAACCTGGAAGCTGGGCGGGGCCGCGAACGTGGCCGCCGGCATCCGCGCCCTGGGCGCCGACGCCATGTTCTTCGGACTGTGCGGCCGCGACGAGGCGGCGACAACCCTGCGGCGTCTGCTCGGCGAGCGGGGCATCTCTCCGGACGGGCTGGTGACCGACGATGCCCGGCCGACCACCCTCAAGACGCGCATCATCGCCCACAACCAGCAGGTCTGCCGCACCGACCGCGAACACGACGGCGCCATCGACGCGGCGTGTCTCGCGGCGCTGGTCGGCGGCCTGCGCGGCGGCGGCCCTTTCGACGGCATCGTCCTGAGCGACTACGGCAAGGGCGTGCTGACCGACGAATCGCTGCCCGCCCTGATCCGCGCGGCGCGCGAAGCCGGGGTGCCGCTCGTGGTCGATCCCAAACGCGGCGACTACGCGAAGTACCGCGGCGCCACCTCGCTGACGCCCAACCAGCGCGAGGCGGAGCAGGCCTGCGGCCACGCGATCAGCGACGCGGCCGACCTGGGCCGCGCCGGCCGGAAGCTGCTCGCGGTGACCGATGCCGACGCCCTGCTCATCACGCGCGGCGAGCACGGCATGGCTCTTTTCCTGCGCGACGGCGGCGAACACCACCTGCCGGCCGTCGCGACGACCGTCTACGACGTGACCGGCGCGGGCGACACCGTGATCGCTGTCTACACGACCTGCCTGGCCGCCGGCGCGGGGCACCTGGAGGCGGCGCGCCTGGCCAACCACGCCGCCGGTCTGGCCGTGCGCGAACTGGGGACGGCCGCCGTCACCCTGGAGCAACTGCGCGCCGTGCTGCCGAAGGATGGCGCCCGATGAGCGGCGGGCCCGACCCCGGGCGGGTGCTGGCGCGCGCCGAACTGTCGGCGTGGAGCGCCGGGCTGCACGCCGCCGGACGCACCATCGCGTTCACCAACGGCTGCTTCGACCTGTTGCACAGCGGGCACCTGGCGAGCCTGCGGCAGGCCGCCGCCACCGCCGATGAATTGATCGTGGCTCTCAACAGCGACGCCTCGGTCCGGGATCTGAAGGGACCCGGGCGGCCCATTCTGCCCGCGGCGGACCGGGCCGCCCTGATCGCCGCCTTGCGACCGGTTTCCGCGGTCACCATATTTGACGAACCGACACCGCTGGAGACCATTCTCCTGATCCGGCCGCACGTGCTCGTCAAGGGGTCCGAGTATGCGGACGCCGACATTGTGGGCGCCCGTGAAGTCGTTGCCGCCGGGGGTCGCGTCGTACGCGTACCCATGGTGCCGGGCTGGTCGACCTCGCAGATCATCGCCGCGATCAGGCGAATACCCTGACCGCGGCGTTCCGGTTTAGGCCGGAATCCTTGAGGGGACGGCATGAGCAGGGTCAAGGTCATCATCCTGGGCGCCGCGGGGCGCGATTTCCACAACTTCAACTGTGTGTACCGCAACAATCCCGCCTATGAAGTGGTCGCCTTCACGGCCACGCAGATTCCCGACATCGACGGCCGCCGCTATCCGGCGTCCCTGGCCGGCGAACTGTATCCCGAAGGCATCCGCATCGAGGACGAAGGCGAACTGCGCGACCTGATCGCCCGTACCGGTGCCGAGATGTGCGTGATGGCGTACAGCGACCGCTCGTACCAGCAGGTGATGAGCCTGGCGTCGATCGTCAACGCGGCGGGAGCCGACTTTACCATGCTGGGTGAGCGTCTGACCGAGTTGAAGAGCACGAAGCCGGTCATCAGTGTCGGCGCGGTGCGCACCGGTTGCGGCAAGAGCCAGACCAGCCGCCGCATCTGCCAGATCCTGCGCAAGGCGGGCAAGAAGGTCGTCGCCGTGCGGCACCCGATGCCCTACGGCAATCTGGAAGCCCAGCGCGTGCAGCGTTTCGCCGAGATTGCCGACCTGGCGAAGCACAACTGCACCATCGAGGAGATGGAGGAGTACGAGCCGCACGTGGCCGCCGGCGGCGTGATCTATGCCGGCGTCGACTACGAGGCCATCCTGCGCGAGGCGGAGAAGGAAGCCGACATCATCCTGTGGGACGGCGGCAACAACGACACGCCGTTCTACAAGAGCGACCTGCACATCGTGGTGGCCGATCCGCACCGCCCGGGGCACGAGAATTCGTACTACCCCAGCGAGACGAACGTGCGGCTGGCCGATGTCGTGATCATCAACAAGGTCGTCGAGGCCGAGTTCGAGAACATCGAGACCGTGCGCGGCAACATCCGCGAGATCAATCCGAAGGCCCTGATCATCGACGCGGCCAGTCCGCTGACGATCACCGGCGACATCGATCTCACCGACAAGCGCGTGCTGGTGGTCGAGGACGGCCCGACCCTGACGCACGGCGACATGAAGTACGGCGCCGGTGTGGTCGCGGCGCTGCGTCTGGGCGCCGGCGAACTGGTGGACCCGCGCCCCTGGGCGCGCGGCCGCCTGGCCGAGACGTTCGAGAAGTACCCGGACATCGGCACCCTGCTGCCGGCCATGGGCTACGGCGACGAGCAGAAGGCCGACCTCGAGGCGACCATCAACGCGGTCGAATGCGACGTCGTGGTCATCGGCACGCCGATCGACCTGACGCGGATCATCAGGATCAACAAGCCCGTCGTGCGCGTGGGCTACGAACTCCAGGAAATCGGCACGCCGAACCTGGAACAGGTGCTGGCGCGGTTCATCGGCTAGCGCAGAACAACGCGGCCGGGCGGCGACCCCGCCCGGCCGCAAACCCCCACCGGGAGGATGTGCGTGAATATCCACGAATACCAGGCGAAGGAGATCTTCGCGCGCCATGGCCTGCCGGTACCGCCGGGCGCCGTGGCCACGACCGTCGGCGAGGCCGTCGCGCTGGCGGGCAAGTTCGGCCTGCCGGTCATGGTGAAGTCGCAGGTGCTCACCGGCGGGCGCGGCAAGGCCGGCGGCATCAAGTTCTGCAAGACCATCGACGACGTGAAGGAAAACGCCGCCAAGATCCTGGGCATGGACATCAAGGGCCACACGGTGCGCAAGGTGCTGATCACCGGCGCCATGGACATCGCCAGCGAATACTATCTGGGCATGCTGATCGACCGCACCTCCCAGCGGGTGCTGCTGATGTGCAGCGCCGAGGGCGGCGTCGAAATTGAGCAGGTGGCGGTGGAGAAGCCCGAGGCCATCCTCAAGCACGTCATCGATCCGCGCTACGGGCTGCTCGACCACGAGGCGCTCGAACTGGGCCTGAAGATGTGCCCGGGCGAGATCAAGAAGGCGCGCCAGCTGGCCGCCGCGATGCAGAAGCTGTACGTGGCGTTCCTGGCCTCGGACGCGAGCCTGGCCGAGATCAATCCGTTCATCTTCACGCCCGACGGCGTCGGCCACGCCATCGACGCCAAGGTGAATCTCGACGACAACGCCATGTACCGCCACGAGGACTACGAGGCGATGCGCGACCTCGACGCCGAGGATCCCAGCGAGCGGGCCGCGCGCGAGGCCAACCTGAGCTTCGTCAAGCTCGAGGGCAACGTCGGCTGCCTGGTCAACGGCGCCGGTCTGGCCATGGCCACCATGGACCTGGTCAAGTACTACGGCGGCAAGCCGGCCAACTTCCTGGATATCGGCGGCAGCTCGAATCCGGAAAAGGTCGTCAACGCGCTCAGCATCATCCTCAAGGACAAGGCCGTAAAGGTCATCCTGTTCAACATCTTCGGCGGCATCACGCGCTGCGACGACGTGGCCAACGGGATCATCAAGGCCACCGAGATGATGACGATCGACGTTCCCATTGTCGTGCGGCTGACCGGCACCAACGAAGCCGAAGGTCGCGCCCTGCTGTCCAAGACGAAGCTCCACCCGGCCGAGACCATGGACGAGGCGGTTCAGAAAGCGATTGCGCTCGCAGGCTGAAGTCATTGTCGTCCGTAAACTTGCGTGGGCCCGATGAAGCCTGCCGCCAATAAGGAGAGTTCGTCATGGCGATTTTCGTAGATAAGGACACGCGGGTCGTGGTGCAGGGCATCACCGGCCGCGACGGAGCGTTCCACTCGCACGACATGCTGGCCTACGGCACCAAGGTCGTGGCCGGCTGCACGCCGGGCCGCGGCGGCCAGAAGTTCGAGGACAAGGTGCCGATCTTCGACACCGTCCGCGAAGCGGTCGTCCAGGAAGGCGCCAACACGTCGGTCATTTTCGTGCCGCCGTTCGGCGCCGCCGGGGCGATCATGGAAGCGGCCGACGCCGGCTGCAAGCTGGTCGTCTGCATCACCGAGGGCGTGCCCACGGTGGACATGGTCAAGGTCATGCCCTACCTGAAGGAACGGGGCGTCCGCCTGATCGGCCCGAACTGCCCGGGTCTGCTGGCCCCCGGCATCGCCAAGCTGGGCATCCTGCCGGCCTCGATCGTCAAGGAAGGCCCGGTCGGCCTGGTCAGCCGCAGCGGCACGCTCACCTATGAGGTCGTGTTCCAGCTGACGGCCGCGGGCCTCGGCCAGACCACCTGCCTGGGCATCGGTGGCGACCCGGTCATCGGGACCAACTTCCTGGACGCCATCGAGGCGTTCAACGCCGACCCCGCCACCGAGGCCTTCGTGATGATCGGCGAAATCGGCGGCGACGCCGAGGAAAAGGCCGCCGCCTACATCAAGGCCCACGTGAAGAAGCCGGTCGTCGCCTTCATCGCCGGCCAGACCGCGCCTCCGGGCAAGCGGATGGGCCACGCCGGCGCTATCGTCTCGGGCGGCAGCGGAACCGCGGCCGAGAAGACGAAGGCCCTGAACGACGCCGGCATCCCGGTGGCCGAGCGGCCGATGGACATCGTGCCGCACCTGCAGAGGATCTGGAAGCGGTAGGACCCGCCCTGTCCGCCGGATGACAACGAAGCATCGGGCGGGTCGGGCCGGAAAGCGGCCGACCCGCCCGGGTTTACCCGTGACGGAGGAAGACGAAACCGATGCAGCAGACCTATTTCATGATCAAGCCGGAGATCGTCCGCGCGGGCGACCACGTGGGGGATATCCTGGCCATCGTCAACCGGGCCGGGTTCAAGATCACCGGTCTGGCGATGCGGCAGCTCGACCGTCCGCTGGTCGAGGATTTCTACGGTGAGCACCGCGAGCGCGGCTTCTACAAGGATCTCTGCGATTACATCTGCAGCGGTCCGGTGGTCACCTGCCGGCTGGAACGCGAGAACGCGGTCCTGGCCCTGCGGACGCTGATCGGTGCCACCAATCCGGCGGACGCCGCGGTGGGCACCGTACGCAGCCTGTATGGGGAATCCCTGCAGTTCAACGCGGTCCACGCCTCGGCCAACCCCGAGGACGCGGCCCGCGAGATCAAGCTGATCTTCGGCTGAACCGCGCTGCGCCCGCCGAAACGAAGTCCGGGCCCGCCGGGGCCCGGTCTTGACACCCGCGCGGGCGCCTATTAAGGTTTGTCGTTCGCAAAAAGGCGTACGGGATATGTACTTGGACCTCGACAGGACCCCTCTGGGCCGTTCCGAACTGGGCATCACCGGAAAGGTGGCGCTCGGTCTGGGCGAGGGCCGGGCGCCGGAAGCGACGCTCAGCGGCGAACTTACGTTGCAGAACCTCGAGAGCCGCGTCCTGGCGGCCGGGACCCTGCAGGCTTCGGGAACGGCCGAATGCGCGCGCTGCCTGGCGGCGTTCCCGCTGACGTGGGACGTGCCGGTGGAGCTGATGGTTCTGCGGGACACGCATTCGGACGAGCGCGAGGGCGAGACCCTGCTCATCATGCAGCGTGACGGCGAGGTCGACCTTGCCGACGCGCTGCGCGAATGCGCGGCCCTGGCCTATCCGCAGTCCACGGTCTGCCGCGAGGACTGCAAGGGTCTGTGCGCCTCCTGCGGCGCCGACCTGAACGGCGGGCCCTGCGGCTGCGTCGAGGAACCCGTCGACCCACGGTGGGCGGACCTGCCCTGAAGGCTGCCGAACCGACGAATCCGAGCTGATCCTGAAGCTCGCTGACGAAGTCCGATGTTGAAGATTGATGTTGAAGCAGAAGCGACCAAGACCGTAACCGGAGGCGTCCCATGGCTGTCCCACGCAAAAAGACTTCGCAGTCCCGCAAAGGCCTGCGCCGCGCCAACTGGCACCTGACCAAGCCCGATCCGAACAAGTGCCCGCATTGCAGCGCGCCGCGACTGCCGCATCGGGTCTGCCGCGAGTGCGGCTACTACGGTGACCGCGAAGTCCTGGTCGTCGAGAAGTAGGCTGGTCGCCCGTTTCGGGATGGCCGTCCGCAGGGGGACCGGGGGATAGCCCCGCCCGACGATGAACCGGGCCGCCGGATGCACCCGATCGTGATGAATCCGATCGTGAGGAATCCGGCAGTGGGCCCACACCGGCAGGGAGGTCGGCGCCGTGGACGACACCAGACCCGTCATCGCGGTCGACGCCATGGGAGGCGACCACGGTCCGCAGGTGGTGGTGCCCGGCGCCCTGACCGGCCTGACCGCGGAGTCGCCCTATCGATTGGCGCTCTACGGCGATCCCCAGCGCATCGAGGAAGCCCTCGGCGGCCTGAACGTCGAGGGCCTTCCCGTGTCCGTCGTTCCCTGCCTGCAGGACATCGACATGGGCGAGTCGCCGGCGGCCGCCATCCGCGGCAAGCCGGACAGCCCCATCGTCCGCGCCATGACCGATCAGAAGCAGGGCAAGGTCCGGGCCGTGGTGTCGGCCGGCTCCACCGGGGCGATGGTGGCTGCCAGCCTGATCATTCTGGGCCGGCTGCCGGGCGTGGATCGCCCGGCCATCGCCACCCGCATCCCCACGGTCAAGGGTGAACTGCTGCTGCTGGACGTCGGCGCCAACACGCAGTGCACGGTCGATCAGCTCGTCGGCTTCGCCCGCATGGGCACGCTGTTCGCGCGCGAGATCCTCGGCGTGGCGGTTCCCGCCGTGGGTCAGCTGAACATCGGCGGCGAGCCGCGCAAGGGCACCGAAATCAACGTCGAGACCTACGAGCGGCTCGAAGCATCCGGGCTGAACTTCATCGGCAACGTCGAAGGCAATCGCCTGCTGCTCGGGGCCTGCGACGTGGTGGTGACCGACGGCTACACCGGCAACATCACGCTCAAGGTCGTGGAAGGATTCGCGCGCTTCATGGGCGCCCTCAGCCAGCGCCCCGACCTGACCGACCAGGAGCGCGCGGCGTTCGGGCCGGTGCTCGGCTTCCTGCAGCGCAATTTCTCCTACGAAGTCTACGGCGGCGCCATGCTGCTCGGTGTGTCGGGGGTCAGCATCATCGCGCATGGGCGCAGCTCATCGCGCGCCATCGCCAGCGCCGTGCGCGAGGCGTGGCAGCAGATCCTGCACGACCTGCCCGGCAAGCTCGCCACGACCGACGGCTGAGCCGCGGCGAACGTCCACGGAGGCACCATGCAGAATATTCTGCACCGCGTTCCCATGATTTTTCCCGGGCAGGCCTCTCAGTCCGTGGGCATGGCCCGCGACCTGATGGCCCTGCCGGGCGCCGCCGGCGAGTTCCTGCGCTCGGTCGACGGAATCCTTGGTTTCGACCTGACGCCCATCATGTTCGACGGGCCGATCGAGACGCTGACCGAGACACGCAACGCGCAGCCGGCGATCCTGGCCCACTCGGTGGCGGTCGTGCTGGCCCTGCGCGAACGGGGCATCGGGCCTTCGCTGGTCGCCGGCCACTCGCTGGGCGAATACAGCGCCGCCGCCGCCGCCGGGGCGCTCAGCTGCGCCGATGCGCTGCGCGCGGTGCGCCGCCGCGGCGAACTGATGTTCGCCGCCGGCGCCGAAGTTCCCGGCGCGATGGCCGCGGTCATGGGGCTGTCGGCGGACCAGGTGGCCGCCGTCTGTCGTGAGGTCAGCGCCATCCACGGCGTGGTCGTGCTGGCCAACCACAATTCCGACGTGCAGGTGGCCATTTCAGGCGAAGTCGCCGCCGTCGCGGCGGCCGGCCCGGCCCTGACCGCCGCCGGCGCCAAGCGCGTGATCCCGCTCAATGTCAGCGGGGCTTTCCATTCCCCGCTGCTCGAGGGCGCGGCAACCGCGTTCCGCGCCTTCCTCGCGACGCTGCCGATCCACGATCCGGACGTGCCCCTGGTGGCCAACGTCACCGCCGCCGCGGTCACGACCGCCGCCGCGCTGGGCGACGGCTTCGGCCGTCAGCTGACATCGCCCGTGCGCTGGCACGAAACGATGGAAGGCATCGCCGCCGGCCTGGGCGCTGGCGCGCCGCCTCCGTTCATTCTTGAAGTGGGGCCGGGCAAGGTGCTGACCGGCCTGGCCCGCCGCGCCTATCCCGGCACGCAATTCGTGCCGGTGGGCACCGTGGAAGAAATCGAAGCCCTGCCGGCCCTGCTGGCGGACCGCGCCGGAAACTGAAACCGTTCGAGGCAGGAGCCTTTCATGACCCAGGAATCCGCTGCGAACCAGGAAACGGCCGCCTCTGCGGGCGCCGTCATCGTCACCGGCGCCAGCCGCGGGATCGGCGAGGCCATCGCCCGCACCCTGGCGGCAGCGGGCTGGCCGCTGGTACTGGTCGCGCGGTCGGCCGACCGCCTGGAGGCGCTGGCAGCCGAACTGGGAGGGCCCGAGCGCTGTCTGGCCTGCCCGGGCGACATCGGCAACTGGGACGACGCCCAGCGCATCGCGGCGGCGGCCCAGGCGAAGTTCGGGACCATCGGCGGCCTGGTCAACAACGCCGGCGTCACCCGCGACGGACTGATCGTGCGCATGACTCCCGAGCAGTGGCAGGCCCCGCTGGACGTCAACCTGAACGGTACCTTCTACTTTACAAGGGCCGTGGGCCCCATTATGATGCGGCAGCGTCAGGGGCGGATCGTCAACATCGCTTCGGTGATCGGGTTGACGGGTAACGCCGGGCAGGCCAACTACGCGGCCTCGAAGGCGGGCATCATCGCCCTGACGAAATCGGTGGCCAAGGAACTCGGGAGCCGCGGCGTGACGTGCAATGCGGTCGCTCCGGGCTATATTGTCACCGACATGACGTCCGACCTGCCGGAAAAGGTCCAGCGGGACATGCTGGACCGCATTCCGCTCAAGCGCTTCGGCGAGCCGCAGGATGTCGCCGGAGTCGTGAGGTTCCTGTTGTCAGCGGAAGCCTCGTACATCACCGGGCAGACCCTGGTGGTGGACGGCGGCATGATCGCCTAGATTTCGCGTTAGAGTTCGCAGTCAAGCAGTGTCCACAGGTGGGATGGACCGAATGGTCCGCTGAACCGAGTCCCACGAACCAAGAGCCCCGGGAGGGTACACCGACATGGCGTCGATCCAGGAACAGGTCTACGAAATCATCCAGCGCAAGCTCTCGGTCAACGCAGAGCAGATCACCCCGGAGGCTTCGTTCACCGAAGACCTCGGTGCCGACTCGCTGGACACCGTCGAGCTCGTGATGGACCTCGAAGAGCAGTTCAACATCACGATTCCGGAAGAAGATCAGGAAAAGCTGCGTACCGTGCAGGACGCCATCGACTACCTCGAAGCCAACCTCGAGTAGCGCCGCGCGGTTCAGACGGACGGGTGCTCACCGGTGAGCACCCCGATCGTCCGGAGAGTCCCCGGTCGCCGCCAGGCGCCCGGGTGGTCGTGAATTCAGGGAGGTACCGCCTTGGCCGCGCGTTCTGTCGTCGTAACGGGTATGGGCATGGTCACCGCCGTCGGTCTCGACCGCGACTCCACTTGGGAGGCGATGGTCGCCGGCCGTGGCGGCGTGGCCACGCTGGTGGGGTTCGACAACCTCGCCGACTACAAGACCACTTTCGCCGCGCAGGTCAAGGGTCTCGACCCCGAAAAGGTCATGGACCCCAAAGAGGCGCGCAAGGCTGACCGCTTCGTGCATCTGGCGATGGCCGCGGCAGCCCAGGCCATGGAGCAGGCCGGGTTCGCCGATGCCTCGGGCGTGAAGGCGCCTGCCGACGCGTTCCGGGCCGGCGTCATCATCGGTTCGGGCATCGGCGGCATGATCACCTTCGAGGAACAGCACAGCAAGCTGGTCGCCCGCGGTCCGCGCGCGGTGTCGCCGCTGTTCATCCCGATGATGATCGGGGACATGGCGGCCGGACTGGTCTCGATCCGCTACGGATTCCGCGGCGCCAACTACTGCACTGTCAGCGCCTGTGCTTCCGGCGGCCACGCGATCGGCGCGGCCTTCGACCAGATCCGCCTCGGCAAGGCCGACGTGATGATCTGCGGCGGCACCGAGGCCGCGGTCAGTCCGATGGCGCTCAGCGGCTTCGCCAACATGAAGGCACTGTCGTCGCGCAACGAGGAACCGCACCGGGCCAGCCGGCCGTTCGACCGCGACCGCGACGGCTTCGTGCTGGGCGAGGGCGCCGGTATCATCATCCTGGAATCCGAAGAGCACGCGCGCGCCCGCGGCGCCACGATCTACGGCCGGATGTGCGGCTACGGCATGACCGCCGACGCGTACCACATGACGCAACCGGACAACGAAGGCGTCGGCGCCATCGGTTCCATGACCGGCGCGCTTGCGGACGCGGGTCTGCGCCCGGAGCAGATCGGCTACATCAACGCCCACGGCACGTCGACGCATTTCAACGACATGGTCGAGACCCGCGCGATCAAGCGCGTGTTCGGCGACCACGCGCGGGCGCTGAAGATCAGTTCCACCAAGTCGATGGTGGGCCATCTGCTGGGAGCCGCCGGCGGCGTCGAAGCCGTGGTGACGGTACTGGCGCTGCGCGAAGGCGTGTTGCCGCCGACCATCAATCTCGAGAATCCCGACGCCGAATGCGATCTGGACTACTGTCCGAACACGGCGGTCAAAGCGGACGTCGAGTTCGCGCTGTCGAATTCATTCGGTTTCGGCGGACACAACGTCACTCTCTGCTTCGGCGCCGGGAGGTAGGACGCGGGGACAGGAGCGTCGGCCACCATGCGCTGGACCACTCTCATCAACGCGATCCTGGGCCGCCGGGCCCGCCCGGTGCCTGTCGCCCCGGTCGGGGACGATGATCCGGCTGTCGATGAAGCCAGCCTCCGCGGCCTGGAGGCCAAGCTGGGCTATACGTTCATCGATCGCATGCTGCTGGCCAATGCCCTGCTTCACCGGTCACACATCCACGTGACGGGGCAGGTGCGTGGCAATTCCAATGAACGCCTGGAATTTCTCGGTGACGCGGTTCTCGGTCTCGTGGTCAACGAGCACCTGTATCGCCACTTCGGCGCGTCTTCCGAGGGCGACCTCACCAAGATGAAATCCCTGCTGGTCTGCGGCGCCTGCCTGTCCGAAGTCGCGAGCGAACAGGACTTCGGCGTGCACATCCGAATGAGCCGCAGCGAAGCGGCCACCGGCGGTCGCGAGCGCTCGTCGATCCTGGCCGACACCACCGAGGCGATGATCGGCGCGGTCTACCTCGACGGCGGGCTCGAGGCGGCGAGGGCGGTCATCCAGCGGATCCTGCTGGACGGCGCCGAGCGCGTCCTGGCCGACAGCTCCGAACGCAACTACAAGAGCCGGCTCCAGGAGCTCATCCAGGCCGAGCACAAGACGCCGCCCCGGTACCGCGTGGTGGCGGTCGAAGGGCCGGACCACGATCGTGTGTTCCGTGTGGCGGTTTCCTTCGACGGTCAGGTTCTGGGTGTCGGCGAAGGGCGCAACAAGAAGGCCGCCGAGCAGACGGCCGCGGCCGCCGCCCTGTTGACCCTGGAACAAGGTCAGGGTTTCCCGCGTTCTGCCGATTCCTGATCCGTTCCCGCCCGCGGCCCCGGCCGCCCCTCTTGTCCCGAAGGAGCCCTGGTGCGTCTTCCGCTGCTGCTGGCCCTGTGCGGTCACCTGCTGGCGCCGTCCCTGTTGACGGCCGCCGTCGCTCCGGACGATCCGGCGGCCGGCGCCGCCACCGTGGTGGTCCCGGACGAGAACGTTCCCTACGGGGTGGCCGCGAGCTGGCTGCTTGGGCATCGGCTGCTGGCCGAGGGCCGCGCGACCGAGGCGCTTCCCCTGCTGCACCAGGCCTACCGCGCGCAGCCGGAAGCGATGTCCATCGCGCTCGACTTCCAGGCCGCGCTGGCGATCGAAGGCTACGTGCGCGATGCCGTCACGGTCATGGACAAGCTCGTTCTGGACTATCCCGATTCCACGTCGTTCCGCCTGCGCCGGTCCGAACTGCTGCTCCGCAGCGGCAACGACGACGGCGCCATGGCCGACCTGCGGCAGCTGCGCGAACAGGGCAGTGATTCCCCTGCCCTGGTGGCGGCCGAAGCCCGGCTGCTGGATGCGGCGGGCAAGACCGACCGCGCCCTGGCGCTGTTGCGCGGCGGTATCGAGCGCTTCCCCGAATCCGCGGGCGATCTCTACCTGGAGATGGCCGGTATCCTGCAGCGGCAGGAGCGGATCGCGGAGATGGCGCCGCTCATGACCGAAGCCATCGCCGCGGAGCCCGATCGTCCGGCGCTCTGGCTGGTGCGTCTGCGCGCCCTGGCCGCGGCCGGCCTGGACAGTGAGGCGGCGGCCGTCGCCCTGGAAGCGGACCGCCGCTTCGGCACCGGCGCACCGCCCGGCGGACCTGACGGCGACGAAGGCGAGGGGCCGGATTCAGCCGGGCGCGAAGGCCTGCCGGCCGATTCGTTCGTCGTCGAACTGGCCGACCACTACGCGCGCATCCAACAGGTCGACAAGGCGATCGCGCTGCTGGAACCGCTGTCCCAGCGCCATGAGCTGCCGCTGAATCCTTCGCTCTGGCTGGGGCGCATGCTGCTGGGCACCGGCAAGCTGGAGGCAGGCGGCGCGCTCGTCGATCGCGTGCTCGCGCGCTGGCCTGACGCGGCCCGCGGCTGGTTCCTGAAGGGCAAGGTGGCCGAGGCCGCCAACGACTGGGAGACGGCCCTCGGTCTGTACCGCAAGTCCGTCGAACTGGGGCCGGACGACGGCGAGGTTCGCCTGTCGTGCATCCGGGCGATGCTGGTCGCGCGCGAAAAGGAACTGACGGGCCGTGATGCGGGCGCGGCGCTGGCCGAGCGCCGCCGTGAGCTGGCCGAGCACTGCCTGCAGGCGTCCGGCCTGGTGTCCGAGCAGGACAGCGGCGGGCGCATGATCCTGGGCTACGGCTTCCGCGCCGCCGGCGATCTGATGCGGGCGACCGAGAACTTCGCGATGGCGGCGCTCGACGACGATCTGCGCCTGAGCGCCCTCATCCAGAAGAGTCTCTGCCACGACGATCTCGGTCAGGATGCCGAAGCCCGTGACGACCTGGAGCGTCTGCAGCGCGAGTTCTCCGACAACGCCGAGGTGGCCAACACCCTGGGCTACTACCTGGCGGAGAAAGCCGTCGACCTGGACCGGGCCGAGGCTCTGGTTCGGCAGGCCCTGACGAAGGACCCCGGCAACGGCGCCTACCTGGACTCGCTGGGTTGGGTCCTGTACCGGCAGGGCCGCTTCGAAGGGGCGCTGGACTATCTGATCCAGGCGGTCAACGTGCTGCCGGAGGATCCGGTCATCCTGGAGCATCTGGGCATGGTCCTGAAGGCCGGGGGCCAGGCGGCCGAAGCGCTGGACGTGCTGCGGCGCGCGCTCGGTCTGGGAGCCGACGCCGAACGCGTCCAGGCGGTGATCCGCGAGATCGAATCCCAGGAGGCGGTCCGCCGGTGACGTACCGGCGGCAGGGACGGCCGGCATGGGTCCTCGGAATCCTGGCCCTGCTGGCGGCGTGTCCCGTCCGTTGGGCCGCGGCCGACGAACCGCCGGTCCCCGCCACGCCCGACACGTTGCCTTACGTGGGGGCCGACTGGTGCGCCGAAGCCCTGGGCCGGCGCATCTGCGGCGCCCTGGGATGGGTGGCCGCCGCTGACGGCGGGCTCCGGCTCGACCTGACGGTGCTGGAGCCGGCCGACGACGCCGGATCCGCCGGTACGGCGGTCGCGCCCGGAACGGCGCTGCTGGCCCGGCAGGGCCGGGGCTGGACCCTGGTGACC
>JAIFKS010000109.1 GCA_020049465.1 bacterium
TCGCTCCCGGTCGTGCGTGACGGATTCCGCGTCGCCGGAATCGGCGACCGACGTTGCAATATACGGGAGGCTGCCGCGGATGTCGCGCGCTTCGCTCCGGGGTCATGAGCGACGGCCCCGGAACTCCTGCGAGTCCGGGGCCGTCCCTTTTGCCGCCGACAGCCCGCCGGCTGCTTTCCGCGGCTACTTCAACAGCATCACGCGAACATAGCCGAACTGCCCGCCGGCATCGACCCGGACATGGTAGGCCCCGGAGGCGACCGGCACGCCGTTGCGGTCGAGTCCGTCCCAGATCACCGCGGCCGGGCCGACGGGACGCGCCTCGTCGACCAGCGTCCGCACCAGATGACCGCGCAGGTCGAACAGCTCGACCCTGACCTGCCCCGCGCGCGCGACTTCGAAGCGGATCGACGTGCGGGGATTGAACGGGTTGGGCGCCGCGACGACCGGCAGGCCGACGCCCGGCAGGCGGACCGGCAGCTCAACGCTCGACAGCGCCGCGCTGCGCGTGCTCACGTCGGCCTCCTGGGCGCCGTTGCCCTGCGGCGAGAACCAGCGCGTGTGCGCCTGGAACGGCGAACGGCTGGCGATGCGCGCGCGCCAATGGAGGCTGGTGCCCGCTTCCAGGGTGATCGGACCGGAATCGAGCGTCGAAGGTGTGCTCGCCGCGCTCTTGCCCGCCATGGTCCAGCTGCCGCGGCCCAGATTCAGACCGTCGAACATGATTCCGTGCGGCTTCACTTCCCATTCCAGCCGCGACGGGCCGCGACCGGCCGCGGACGTGCCCTCGATCTTCAATCGCATCGTCCCCGAAGTGCCGACGTCGGCCATCAGGCCCAACGGGGCGCTGTCGTCGCCGCGGCGTTGCCGGGCCGACCAGGCCAGGGTGTCGGAGGGATAGGCCCGGCCGTTCCCGTAGAAGACGAGCATGCGTCCCTGACCGTAGTAGAAGTCGCCCGACCAGCCCGGCGAGCCGGTGAGGATGTCGGAAAAGCCGTCGCCGTTGATGTCGCCGCCGGAGCCCACGCTGTTGCCCAGGTTCTCGAAGCTCTGCTGGCCGGCGAACGTCCAGAGCGGCGCCGCGCCGGACGCCCCGGTGAGCGGACCGGCGAACACCATGGCTTCGCCGTTGTCCTGGTAGCCGTTCCGGTCGATGAAATTCGCGCCGACGATGATGTCGCTCAGGCCGTCGCCGTTGACATCGCCCGCGCCGGCGATGGCGGCGCCGAGATTCGCCAGCGCCTGGCCGCCGCGCCAGTTCCAATGCGCGGTGGGCGACAGGCCGGAGGCCGAACCGCGGTGGACGAAGACCTGGCCTTCGTCGGTGAAGCTGGGATCGGCGTACCGCGCCGCCACCAGGATGTCGCTGTAGCCGTCGCCGTCGACGTCGCCGGCGTCGGCCACCGAAGAGCCGAACTGCATCCAGCCGAACCAGCCGTTGATGGCCGTCGCCGGCGCGAGCCCAAGTCCGGCATTGAAGCCGTGGTAGACCTGAATGCGGCCGCTTCCGGGAAAGAACAACATGCCCGAAACGACGGCCCATTTGTCGATGCCCACGACCACGTCAGCGTACCGGTCGCCATTGACGTCGCCCGCTCCGGACACCGAAATGCCAAGGTTGGCTTCGTCCTGGTCGCCTTCGCAGGACCAGACCGGCACGCCTGCCAGGCCGGTGGCCGAGCCGAGGTAGAGGTAGGCGCGGCCTTCGTTGGTCTGGTCGTTCTCGTCGTAGGGGGCGCCGATGATCACGTCGGCGAAGCCGTCGCCGTTGACGTCGCCCGCACCGTCGACGCTGGCGCCGAACCAGGCGCCGGACGTGCCTGCGGTCGCGGTCCAGTCGGCCGATCCGGCCGTCGGACCCGAGGGGCCTCCGTACCAGCAGAAGGCGCGGCCCGTGGGATCGGTCAGCGGAGCGCCGACCAGGATGTCATCGTAGCCGTCACCGTTGACGTCGCCGGCCGGCGCGACTGCTCCGGCGAAGCTGCCGCTGGCCTGCGCGCCGATCCACTGGCCGCCCGCCTGCAGACCGCCCGGCGAACCGTAGTGGAGGAAGAACATGCCGTCGTCCCAGGTGTTGTAGTCGATGCCCGGTCCGCTCACGGCCACATCGCTGTAGCCGTCACCGTTGACGTCGCCGACGGTGGTGGTCTGCCAGCCGAAGTAGGTGCCGTCCTGCTCGATGGTGAGCGCCTGCGCGAAATAGCTGTGCGGCCCGGCGCCGCCGCCGAAGAAGATCTCCGCCCGGCCCTCGCTGCTCTGGCCGTTGCCGTACGTGGACGAACCCACGATGAGGTCGCTGAAGCCGTCGTTGTTCACATCGCCGGCCGTGCCGATGGCCGAGCCGAAGTTCGTGCCGTCGTTGCGCGTGACGTACCACTTGATGAGGGGCACGCTGATGCCCGCGCGCGCGCCGTGGACCACGACGACATAGCGGCTGAAGACGCCGCTGCCGACGACGTTGCCCGGCGCATTCACGGTGACGTCCGCCAGGCCGTCGCCGTTCACGTCGCCGGCGGGCTGGACGTCGTCGCCGAAGCGAACGCCGGCGCTGATGCCCCATTCCTCCCAGATGGGCGTGGTTTCCACGCCGCCGGTCGAGCCGTGGTAGATGAAGGCGCGGCCGGCATCCACGGCTCCGGGCCAATCCCAGTTCGGGGACCCGACCGCGACGTCGGCGAAGCCGTCGCCGTCGACGTCGCCCACGCCCGCGACGGCGGCGCCATGGGAGCAGCCCAGCTGGTTGGGGCCGTAGAGCACCGTGTTGTAGCCCGCCGCCGGGCCGGAGGGGCTGCCGTGGTAGATGAAGGCGGCCCCGACATAGGATACGGGCATCGAACCGGACACGGTCGGCGCGCCGATGATGATGTCGGCGTAACCGTCGTTGTTGACGTCGCCGGCTCCGGCGACCGACGTGCCGAAGTGGCCGCCCAGACCGCGGTACCACAGCGGGTCCGCATCGACGCCGGCGTCGTTGCCCATGAAGAGGAAGGCCAGGCCGACGCCGCCGAAGTAGAACGACGTGGAGTCCGGGCCGCCGATCAGGATGTCGTCGTAACCGTCGCCGTTGACGTCGCCGGCCGGCGCGACGCTGGAGCCGAAGGTGGCATCGTAGGTGAATTGCCAGGCGGCCGTGGTGATAAGGCCGTCAAACGAGCCCAGGTGCACATAGGCCTTGCCGCTGCCGACGGCGACGGGGTGCCCGATCAGCAGGTCGCCGTAACCGTCGCCGTTGACATCGCCGGCCGGCGCCAGGGCCGTGCCGAAGCCGCCGCTCGTCGAGTAGAGCGTCTGACTCGGCGTCGTCGCCGGGCCGTTATCACCGCCGTAGAAGATGAAGACGGCCGCGTTGTACGACTGGCCGCCGACGTTGGTGGTCAGGTAGGGCGCGCCGACCGCGAAATCGCTGACGCCGTCACCATTGACGTCACCGATCGTGGTGGCGGCCATACCGGCGTAGGCGAAGTCGTCGCCGCTTTCGAACTGCCAGTCCGGAATGGTCGACAGCGCCTTGTCGGCGTCGGCCGCGACGGCCTGGAACGCACCCGGCGCCGCCGGTTCCACGGACGCGCGCGCGGCGGGGATCGGCCCGAACGCCGCCGGGACGATGATGAGCATGGCCGGCAACAGGTGCCTGGCCAGTGAGTGTCGAGTCCGCCTGTCCATGTGAATCCTCCCACCGCCTCGCGGCGGATGTCTCTGCGCGGGCCTGCGTCGCACCGGGACCGCGGCCGTCGCCGGCCCGGACCCGCCGGGTGGTCCCCGGTACAGGTGGGGGGAGTCCGCCGCGGGGGTAAAATCACAGGAAATCGATTTGGATTTGGCGCGGCGCACGTTTGGGTGGGATGGCGTGCGCAAATTTGATGTGTGGTCGCGTGCATTGATCGCTGATACGCACGGGCGCCGGAGAGAGCGGTGCCGCCGCCCGCGCGGCGACAAGGGAAAGGCGCCGCTTGTCAGCGGCGCCCCCCGGATTGCCCAATCCGTCGTCGGTTCTACAGCAGCGGATTCGAAACCACTCCATCGGCCAGCTTGGGTTCGAACCACGTCGATTTCGGCGGCATCACCTGGTTGATGTCCGCCACCGAGACCAGTTCGTCGACCGAGGTGGCGAACAGCGCGAAGCCGGCGGCCATCTCGCCCGAGTCGACGCGCTTCTCCAGTTCGCCCAGCCCGCGGATGCCGCCCACGAAATCGACGCGGTCCGACTTCCGCAGGTCCGCGATGCCGAGGATGCGGTCGAGCACCAGGTCCGACAGCACGCTGACGTCCAGTGCACCGACCGGATCCTGGTCGCGCGTGGGAGTCGGCACCGTCGGCTTCAGGCGGTACCAGTGTCCGCCCAGGTAGAGGCCGAACTCGCGCCGGGCCGCCGGCTTCGCCTGGCCGGCCAGCTGTTCGATACTGAAGCTCTCGCCGATCTTCGCCAGGAACGCCGCGGGCGTCAGCCCGTTCAGGTCCCTCACCACGCGGTTGTAGTCCCAGATCTTCATCTCGTCGACCGGGTAGGCGACCGCCAGGTAGGTGTTGTAGGGCTCGGTGCCGGTGTGGGCGTTGCCGCGCTCGCCGATCATCAGCTTCTTGACCCGGCTGGCGGCGGCGCTGCGGTGGTGGCCGTCGGCGATGTAGACCGTTTCGGCGGTGTCGAAGGCGGCGGTCAGGGCCTTGATATCGGCGTCGGCGTCGACCACCCAGAGCGTGTGGATGACGCCGCCCTGGCCGACGGCCGAGAACGCCGGCTTGCCCGCGGCCACGCGCGCGATGACGGCGGCTGCGGCGGGGATCGGCTTGTAGGCGATCAGCCCGGGGCCGGTCTGCGCCCGCACGTACCGGATCTGGTTGACGCGGTCGTCCTCCTTCACCGGGCGCGTGAACTCGTGCCGGCGGATGCGACCGGCGTCGTAGTCGTCCACGCAGGCGCCCACGACCACGCCGGTCTGCACGTGGTCGCCCATCTGCAGCCGGTAGATGTAGAAGCAGGGCTTGCTGTCCTGCACCAGGATGCCGTCGTCCAGCATCCGTCGGAAGTTCTCCGCCGCCTTCTCGTAGACCTCGGGAGCGTGCACATCGGTGCCGGCCGGCAGATCGATCTCGGCCTTGGACACGTGCAGGAAGCTGAGCGGCTTGCCCTGGGCCAGCGCGCGCGCCTCTTCGGAGTCGAGCACGTCGTAGGGCGGGGCAATCACGTCCTGGGCCTTGCCGGGGGCGGGGCGGATGCCGCGGATGGGCGTGAACAGGGGGAGCTTCTTCATGGTCGCCTTCCCGATTTCATGGGCGCGGGCGGGATGGTCCCGCCCGCGCACCGGTCCAGGGTCGTCAAGCGCGCGTCACCGTCATTTCACGTGGTCGCCGTTGACCGCATGCTTCTTCACGCCGTTCAGCAGGTAATCGGCGATCTGCTCGGCCGCCTGCCGCGCCACCGTGACCTGGGCGTCCTTGGTCGAGGCGGCGATGTGCGGCGTCAGCACCACGTTCTCCAGCCCGAAGAAGATGTGGTCGGTGGCCGGTTCGGTCACGTAGACATCGCAGGCCAGCCCGGCGATGTGTCCGCTCGCGAGGCCCGCCTTGACGTCCTCTTCGACCATGATGCCGCCGCGGGCGCAGTTGATGAGCCGGACGCCCTTCTTCATCTTCGCGATGGCATCCTTGTTCAGCATGCCCTTGGTGGCCGGATTCATCGTCACGTGCCAGGTGATGAAGTCGGCCTGGGCGTACAGTTCGTCCAGGGTGACCATCGTCACGCCCATCTCGCGCGCGCGTTCGACGGTCATCAGGGGATCGTACACCACCACGTTCATCTTCAGGCCCATGGCGCGGTCGGCGACCACGGCGCCGATGTTGCCGCAGCCGATCACGCCCAGCGTCTTACCCGTCAGTTCGACGCCCTCGAACTTCTTCTTCTCCCACTTGCCGGCGTGGGTCGAGGCGTTGGCCTGCGGGATGTGGCGCGCCAGCGACATCATCATGGCCAGGGCGTGTTCGCCCGTGGAGACGGTGTTGCCGAAGGGCGTGTTCATCACCAGGATGTTCTTCTCCGAGCAGGCCGGCACGTCGATGTTGTCGACGCCCGAGCCGGCGCGGGCCACGGCCTTCAGGTTCGTGGCGGCCTCGATCAATTCACGGGTCAGCGTCGTGGCCGAACGCACGATGATGGCGTCGTATTCGGCGATGCAGGCCTTCAGTTCGGCCGGCGTCATGCCGGTCTTCACCACGGGCTCGAGGCCCTTGTCGCGCAGCACGGTCTCGCAGAGCTTGTCCGCCTTGTCGGCGATCAGGACCTTCTTCATTTCGCACCTCCGGCGTATTCGGCGGCCACGGTGGCGTGCGCCCAGTCCAGCCACGGCGTCAGCGCCTCGATGTCCGACGTCTCGACGGTCGCGCCGCACCAGACGCGGTAGCCGACCGGGGCCTTGGCGTACGAGTTGATGTCCTTCGCGACGCCCTCCTTGTCCAGCAGCGCCGAGATCTTCTTGGCCGCGCCGGCCTTCTCCTCTTCCGGCAGCTTCAGGAACCAGTCGGCCTTGATCCGGAAGCAGACCGAGGTGTTGGAGCGGATCTCCTTCGATTCGGCCAGGAAGTCGATCCAGTCGGACTTGCCGACCCACTTCTCGAAGGCGGCCAGGTTGGCATTGGAGCGCTTGATCAGGCCCGGCACGCCGCCGACGGTCACGGCCCACTTCAGCGCGTCCAGCGCGTCCTCGACGCAGAGCATCGACGGCGTGTTGACCGTGCTGTATTCGAGTTCGCCGGGCTTCAGCTTGCCTTCGGTGGCCAGGCGGAACGTCTTGGGCAGCGGCCAGCTGACCTTCGGCTCGTTCTCCTGCATGCGCGCCACGGCGCGGGGCGACAGGATGACCACGCCGTGCGCGGCCTCGCCGCCCAGCACCTTCTGCCACGAGAAGGTGACCACGTCGAGCTTCGTGAAGTCCATCGGCATCGCGAACACGCCCGAGGTGGCGTCGCAGATGGTGAGACCTTCGCGATCGTCGGCGATCCACTCCAGGTTCGGCACCTTCACGCCCGAGGTGGTGCCGTTCAGCGTGAAGATGATGTCGTGCGTCATGTCGGCCAGGCGCAGGTCGGGCAGCTTGCCGTAGTCGGCCTTGTACTCGTTGACCTGCGGCAGCTTCAGGAACTTCACGGCGTCGGTCATCCAGCCCTTGCCGAACGACTCCCAGCCGAAGATGTCGACCGGGCGCGGTCCGAGCATCGTCCACATCGCCAGTTCGACCGCGCCGGTGTCCGAACCGGCGACGATGCCGATGCGGTAGCCGTCGGGCAGTTCGAGCAGGTTCTTCATGCGGTCGGAGCACTCCTGCAGCCGCGCCTTTCCTTCCTTGGAGCGGTGCGAACGGCCCACGAGCGCGTCCTTCAACGCATCGACGGTCCAGCCGGGGCGCTTGGCGCAGGGGCCGGAAGAGAAGTTGGGGCAGTTTGGCTTTCGGGTCGGCTTGTCCATGGCATGAACTCCTCGAAGTGATCGGCTGGTCCGGTTGCCGGTGCGGATCCGGAACAAGGGAACGTAGTGATGCGGGACAGGGATTTGCAACCCGTTGACGGTTTGGTTTCAGGATGAATGCCGCCCGGGAAAAGCATACTAATCGAAACCGATTTCTTGTATCACAATCCGGGGCGGCGGGGCCGACGGCAGACCCCGGCCCGATGGGGGAAAAGGCCCCCGAGCGCGATGCCCGGGGGCCGTCCCTGTCCTGTGACCGTGCCTGCCGCCTACTGCAGGGCGATCACCGTCGCGAACGTCTGGCTCGTGTTCTTCTTGCCGGCGCTGGCCTTCAGATTCACGTACCAGGTGAACTCGGCATAGGAGTCGCCGGTCCCGCGCAGCTGCAGCGACGTGCCCTTGAGCGTGGCTTCGGATTCGCTGAGCGGAATGTTGGTGGAGGTCAGGCCGCCGGCCGCGCCGCCGACCGCCGTGAACGCGCCCTCATAGCTGAGGAACTGCACGACCTGGCCCGACGGGTTGACCAGCGCGATGCCGTCGGGGCTGCCGTTCTGCAGGCCGACGTAGGTGATCGACTTCACGCCGTAGCCGTTCTGGAGGTTGGCGATGGTGCCCGAGAGCGCCTTCGTGGCGTAGACGGCGCCGCCACTGCCGTTGTAGGCGACCACGGTCCAGCCGGTCAGATCGGTGCCGGCCGGCCCGGCCACCTCGACGAACTCGCTGGCGTCGGTGCCGGCGTTGTCGTAGTGGAATTCGTTGATCCACACGTTGGCCAGCGCCGGCGCGGACACCGTGACCGGCGCCGTGTCGATGGACTGGGCGCCGTCATCGTCGGTCACCGTCAGCGTGGCCGTGTACGAACCCGCCGTCGCGTAGGCGTGCGACGGGTTGGCCGCGGTGCTGGTCGCGCCGTCGCCGAAGTTCCACAGCCAGGCGGTGATGGTGCCGTCGCTGTCGGTCGAACCGGCGGACGAGAAAGAGATCGAGGCGCCGGTCAGCCCGGCGTACGGCCCGCCCGCCTGCGCCACCGGCGCCTGGTTCGGCGCGGTGACCGTGACGCCGGCCGTGTCCGCATCCTGGGCGCCGTCGTCATCGGTCGCCGTCAGGGTCACCGTGTAGACGCCGGCTGTCGCGTAGGCGTGGCTGGGGTTGGCGGCGGTGCTGGTCGCGCCGTCGCCGAAGTTCCACAGCCAGGCCGTGATGACGCCGTCGCTGTCGGTCGAACCCGCGGACGAGAACGCGATGGCGGCGCCCGTCAGCGCGGCGTAGGGACCGTTCGCCTCGGCCGTGGGGGCCACGTTGGGCGGCGGCGGCGTGCCGAAGGTCTGGCCCGTGTTCACCGTGCCGGCGGTGCCGGCGGCGGCCGCCTGCCAGGTGAAGGCCGCGTAGGTCGTGCCGCTGCCGGCCAGTTGCAGGGTCCAGCCCACCGGCGAGGTGGTGCTTTCGCTGACGCCGATGTCGGTCGCGACCATCCCGGCGGCCGCGCCGTCCAGCGCGGTGAACG
>JAIFKS010000081.1 GCA_020049465.1 bacterium
CGCCCTCGTTGCGGTAGTAGACGTCGGCCTGCCCGTCGTTGACCAGGTACAGGTCCAGATCGCCGTCGTTGTCCAGATCGCCCCAGGCCGCCGCCTGCCCCGCACTGGTATTGCCCGCCTGACCGCTGGCCAGGAAGTTCGTGCCGTTCCAGTTCTGGACGAGCTGGTTCGCCTGCATCGACATGACGCGGTAGACGTCCAGGTCGCCGTCGCCGTCGAAGTCGCCCCACGGCGCCGCGGTGCCCGCGCCGACCGTCTGCAGCGCGGCAATGCCCTGCGCCAGGAAGAAGTACTGCCCCATGCCGACGTCGCCGAAAGAGCGGAACAGCTGGCTGGCCGTACCCTGGTTGACCAGGTGGATGTCGAGCAGACCGTCGCGGTCGTAGTCGCACCACGAGACGGCGCGACCGGCGCCCGCGTCGTCGAGGCCGAACTGCGCGATGTTGGTCCAGGTCCCGCCCCCGTTGGCCAGCAGCTGGTTGGACTGGCCGTCGCGCGACAGGTAGACGTCCTGGTCGCCGTCACCATCGTAGTCGGCCCAGGCCGCGGCCATCGTCGGTCCCGTGTCGGCGAGCAGGCCGGCGGCGATGTCGGTGAAGGCCAGGCTCCCGTCGTTGCGCAGCAGGCGATTCGCCGAATTGCGATTGCACAGGTAGATGTCCAGATCGCCGTCGCCGTCATGATCCACCAGACTGACACCCCGGCCCGCCCCCGCATCACCGAGAGCCCCCGCGGAAATCGCGATGAACGGCGGCATCTGATGGAGGCCGGTGATCGCCAGGGCCTCGCCGGTGGTGGCCACCGTGCCGGTGACCACCGCGGGTGACGGCAGCGACCAGCCCGGCAGCCCCAGCCAGGTCAGCGTGTACAGGCCCGCGTCCCGGACCAGCAGCGTGGTGTCGCCCGCGCCGGATTCCAGATAGCCGTTCGGGCCTTCCAGCCGCCATCGCGACTGCAGTCCCGCGGGCAGGGCCGTGATCGCGACCGCGAGCGAACCCACTTCCGGACGATAATTGAACGTCATGAGCGGCGCGCCGGCGCTGATCCCGTCGATGTAGATGGGCGCGGCGGCGCCGGACCACCAGGTGGCGGCCGGGCTCGTGTCGGTGGTCAGCAGCACGTGGGTGGGCGCGGACCACAGGTCGGTGGCATCGCCGATATTGATACCCTGCTCGAGATCCCAGCGGCCGTCCGCCTGCACCAGCGTGCTGAAGTAGTGGCTTGTCGGCGTCTGTTCCTGGTTGTCATTGCTGCCGTAGGTATCGACGTGCCAGATGGCCAGCCCCGAATCGGGGATCCCCGCGTCGCGCCCGGTCTTCTGGCGGTTCTCGATCAGGTAGTACTCGACCGATCGCGCGGGGTTCGGGACCTTGTAGAACTGGTTGATGCCGGCGGCGACCGGCGCCCCGTTCACCACGCCCGTAAGCGTGGTCAACGACTGCGACCAGCCGGCCAGATCCTTCAGCGGTGCGGAAGGCTCGACAGGATTGTTCGCGGCCCCCGAGTTGCACATCAGGCAGAACGCACCCACGCCGGACGAGTCGTGGTCGTAGTCGTACAGATCGGGCCAGTTGCACAGCATGTGGCCGTTCTCGTGACAGAACGTGGCCAGCGAAGGACCAGCGCCGATGTTCGTGATCTGGTAGCGGTTGGTGGACACGCCGTCGGCCGCGTACGAAATGCTGCTGCTGTGGGGCCACAGGCCCTCGGCCCAGCCCAGGGCCGGATTGCCGGCATAGAACGCGTTGAGGGCATCGACATAGCCGTCGCCGTTCGCGTCGTACTGGCTGAAGTCGAAACCGCTGCCGTTGAGGGCCACCAGCGCTTCGCGGATCAGTTCGCGCGCGCCCACGCCGTAGGACATCGCCGTGCTGTCGTAGTACGACTTCGGCCGGCTGGCCCGGAAATAGGCCGTCCCGACATGGTTCGTGTAGGTCAGGGCGCCGTCGGACACGTCGTAGAAGTAGTCGCGGACCGAGCCATGGCTGCCGTAGCCGGTGTACCCCGGCAGATTCAGATAGTCCTCGAACGCCGAGGCCGGCACCACGCCCGGCTCGTCGCTGAAGTCGATGATCAGGGTGATGCCGCGCACATCGCCGACGCAGGCGGGCGACAGGGCCTTGTCCGGTCCACCGGTCAGCGACACAAGCTCGGCGTCAAGGCGCATCCGGACCGCCTGCGCCTGTTCGCGACGCGCCTTCGCCGACACCTTCAGATGCGGCTTCAGCCCCGGAACGACGGCAGCCGCCCCCTCGGCGGCACGAACGCCGGTGCTGACCAGGGCGTCGCCGTCCGGAGTCAGCTGTGCATAGCAGATCTCGCCGCCGGCCGGATCGCGGACCAGCGTGTAGCCGTCCAGGGTCTCGATGTGCTGGTAGAACTCGTCGCCCCAGACCAGCACCGGCACGATGGCGCCGTCGGGCTGCCGCAGGTCGAAGCGGGCGCCGTAGTGGGGAGCGGCGGCGACGGGCGCGGCCGCCAGGAGCAGCAGCGCGGACAAGGCCAGGACTGCAAGGCCGGACACTGGAGACAAAACATGGCGGCGCATCAGTACGTCCCGTGGTCGGGTGTGATGGTGGGAAACGTGTTCACCGATCGGCTCGGGGGTCGACGCGGGCTGCCGGAGGCGATTCCGGCGCGCGCAGAGCCTGACACTCTATTAATGATACTGCATCCGGGCCGGTCGTGGCGGCGGAGAATCGCGACGAGGCCCCCCGGAACCACGCCTCGGGGAACGCAATCATGCCGCCGGTTCCTCCGGATGTGCTTGACCAGGCGCCTGTTGTCTCCGTTTCTCGCGAATTGACAACAATGTTCACAAATATATCACAATGTTAATTTACTGAACTATTGAACAAATTCCTCCATCTGGACTACACTCGCGCGCGTCTCACCACGCCCACTCGCTTTTCAAATTGGGGGGAAACCAGGATGAAGCGACTACTCATGCACCTGCTTCTGACGTTGACGGCCGCCGGCCTGTTCGCGTCGGGGGCCGCCGCCGGATTCGATCCCGGTCGCGCCTACGTACCCGGCGAACTCATCGTCAAATTCAAGCCCGGCGTCCCGGTGGCCCGGAAGGCGCTGTCCGTGCAGGGACAGAAGGTCAGGGATTTCGCCTTCATCGGCGCCGAGCACTGGAAGATCGGCAAGTCTTCGGTGGAAGCCGCCGTCGCGGCCCTCGAAGCCAATCCCGATGTCGAATATGCCGAACCCAACTACCTGCTCTACGCGCTCGAAACGCCCAACGACCCCAGCCTGAGCCTGCTGTGGGGCCTGAACAACACCGGCCAGGCGGACGGTGGCGGCACCCCGGGCACGGTCGACGCGGACATCGACGCCGTCGAAGCCTGGGACACCTTCACGGGCTCGGCCGACGTGATCGTGGCGGTCATCGACTCCGGCGTCGACTACACGCACCCCGATCTGGCAGCCAATGCCTGGACCAATCCCGGCGAGATCGCCGGTAACGGCATCGACGACGACTTCAACGGCTTCATCGACGATGTCCACGGCTGGGACTTCGCCAACGACGACAGCGACCCCATGGACGACAACGACCATGGCACGCACTGCTCCGGCACGATCGGCGGCGTCGGCAACAACGGCGTCGGCGTGGCCGGCGTGAACTGGGACGTCAGCATCATGGGACTCAAGTTCCTGACGTCCGCCGGTTCGGGCTCGACCGCCGATGCCATCGGCTGCATCGAATACGCCACCCTGATGGGCGTGGACGTGATGAGCAACAGCTGGGGCGGCGGCGGTTACGACCCCGCGCTCGAAGCTGCGATCCAGGCTGCCTACGCGGCGGACATCTTCTTCGTCGCGGCCGCCGGCAATTCCGGTTCGGACAACGACGTGACCGACAACTATCCCAGCAACTACGAAGTCGGCAACGTCATCGCCGTCATGGCGACCAACAACCGCGACCAGCGCGTGGTCGAGCCCGGCTGGTGGTCCTCCAGCTACGGCGCCACGACCGTCGACATCGCCGCTCCCGGTCTCTATATCTATTCCACCGTTCCGGGCGGCTACGACACGTTCTCGGGCACCTCGATGGCGACTCCGCACGTGGCCGGCGCCATGGCCATGCTGCGTGGCCGCTTCCCCGGCATCTCGGTCGACGACGGCAAGAATCTCCTGATGACGATCGGCAACGATCCCGTCGCTGCGTTGTCCGGACTGTGCGTCACGGGTGCGCGCCTGAACCTGTTGAAGCTGATCGGTGACCCTGACGTCACGCCGCCGAGTGCGGTCAGCGACCTGGCCGTCACGGCGGTCGCTTCCAACCGGCTGACGCTGGAATGGACCGCCCCCGGCGACGACGGGCTGACAGGCTCGGCCAGCAGCTACGACATCCGCTACGCGGCCGCCCCGATCACCGACCAAACCGGCTGGGACGCGGCCACGGCCGTGACCGGCGAGCCGGATCCGGCGTTGGCCGGCACGCTCGAGTCGATGGAGGTCACCGGCCTGTCGACGTCGACGACCTACTACTTCAGCGTCCGCGCCAAGGACGAGTACGGCAACTACGGCGACTTTTCGAACAGCCCGGACGGCACGACCCTGGCGCCGCCGACCATTGCCGTGAGTCCCGCCTCGCTCTCGGCGACCCTGGAGACGGGCGGAACCGAGACCAGGACCCTGACGATCACGAACACCGGCGTCGGAGTGCTCGATTTCACGATTCCGAACCCAGCGTATATCGTGCCCGCCAAGGCCCGCTTCGCTCCGGTCAAGCAGCACGAATACGTGGAGCTGGCCAAGGGCGCGATCGACGACCGCATCGGCATCCCGGCCCTCAACGGCTCGGGCGGCCCCGACGCGTTCGGTTACAACTGGATCGACAGCGACGCGCCGGGCGGCCCGGCCTTCAACTGGATCGACATCTCGGGCGTGGGCGCTTCGGTGACGCTGGCGGACGATGCGACCGGCGGCCCGTTCAACCTCGGCTTCACGTTCCCGTACTACGGCAACGACTTCACGACCTTCCGCATCGGCTCGAACGGCTACGTGAGCTTCACGTCCACTTCGACGTCGAATGCCAACTCGGCACTGCCTGCGGCCGGTGCGCCGGCGAACATGCTGGCCATGTTCTGGGACGACCTGGTCGCCGATGGCGGCAGCGTGCACTACTACAATGACGGCACGCGCATGATCGTCCAGTACACCGGTTGGGGCAATTTCGAGACCGGCGGGCCCTATTCGATGCAGATGCATCTGTATCCGAACGGCACCATCGAGTACCACTACCTGTCGATGACGCCTCCGGTCGACAGTGCGACGATCGGCATCCAGAACGGCGACGGCACGGACGGCCTGACCATCGCGTTCAACACGGCCTACGCGCACAACAACCTGGCGATCCGGTTCGCCGTCCTGCCGCCGTGGCTGGCCTTCGCCCCGGGCAGCGGCAGCCTTGCCGCCGGCGCCAGCCTTGACGTCGACGTGACCTTCGACGCCACCGGGCTCTGCGGCAGCCAGTTCGAAGCCGGCATCCACGTGCTGAGCAACGACCCGGCGAACGCCGACGTGGAAGTGCCTGCCGTCGTCTATGTCACCGGCACTCCCGACATCGCCGTCAACCCGGTCAGCCTGGCCTTCGGTCCCGTCTACGTCACCGCCGCGGCGACGTTGAATCTCACGGTGACGAACGGCGGTTGCGCCGATTTGACGATCTCGGGCCTGGCCTTCGACCACGGTGACTTCGCCAGCTCGCAGACGCTGCCGGCGACGATCGCCGCCGGAGCCTCGCTGGAAGTGCCCGTCACTTTCGCGCCGACGACGGCCGGCGCCATCAACGGCCAGCTGACGCTGAGCTCGAACGACGCCGACTCTCCGGCGCTCGTCATCCCGCTCGGCGGCACCGGGCTCGACTTCCCGGACATCGCGGTGAGCCCGACCTCGCTGACCGGGACGCTGCCCATCGGCGGCACCTCGACGCAGCAGCTCACGATCACGAACAACGGACTGGGCGACCTGAATTTCACGATTCCCGACGCCGAGTACCTGGTCGTGGTGAACAAGAGCGCGGCGCCCAAGCCGGGTTCGCTGCCCATCGACCTGGCCAAGGATGCCGCCGATCCGCGCCCGGGCACCCCCGTGGTGAACGGCGCCGGCGGTCCGGACGCCTTCGGTTACGAGTGGATCGACAGCGACGAAGTCAGCGGTCCGACCTACAACTGGATCGAGATCTCGGGAATCGGAACTCCGATCTCCTTCAACGATGATGACCAGAACCTGGGCACCTACGCCATCGGGTTCAGCTTCCCGTTCTACGGCGCCGACTTCACGACGTTCCGCGCCAGCACGAACGGCTGGCTCAGCTTCACCCACGCGGCCACGACCGCGCTGACGAACTACGATCTGCCGAGCGCCAGCGCACCCGAGAACCTGATCGCCCCGTTCTGGGACGATCTGGATTTCACGGACAGCGGCGATGCGTACTACCACTTCGACGGCACCCGGCTGATCGTCGAATACAAGGACGTGCCGCGCTTCTCCAGCGGCGGCCCGTACTCGTTCCAGGTCCACCTGTATCCGAGCGGGCGGATCGAGTTCCATTACCAGTCGATGCCCGGCACGCGGCTGAACGAGGCCACGATCGGCATCCAGAACGCCACCAGGGACATCGGCATCGCGGCGGTGTTCAACGCCAGTTACGTGCATGACAACCTGGCGATCCGCTTCGAGGCCGGGACGCCCTGGCTGTCGGCGCTGCCGGCCGCCGGCACCGTGCCCGCCGGCACCAACGCCGTCGTGACGGTGGGCTTCAATGCCGCCGACCTGTGCGGGGATTCCTACCAGGCCAACCTGCACGTTCTCAGCAACGACCCGGACTCGCCGGACGTTGCCGTGCCGGTGACGTTGAACCTGCTCGGTTCGCCGGATGCGCTGGTCTCGCCGACGAGCCTGGCCTTCGGGGACGTCTACCTGTCGCAGAACGCGGTCCTGGCCGCGGGCGTGGCCAACGCCGGCTGCGCGACGCTGCAGGTCACCGGCCTGTCGATCGACAATCCGGCCTTCACGGCCGACGTCGCCGCGCCGTTCAGCGTGGCGCCGGGCGCAACCGCGGCGATCAACGTCACCTTCGCCCCCGACGCTTCCGGCCTCGCCACGGGCGTGCTGACGCTGACCACCAACGACGCCGCGCACCCGACGTTGACGGTGACCCTGTCCGGCACCGGACTGGATCCCGCCGGCATCGTGGTGACGCCGAGCCAGATCACCGAAACCGTGCCGCCCGGCCAGCAGCGGACGGCGACCATCCACATCGTGAACAACGGCGCCGGCGTCCTCAACTACACCGTGCCGTCGCCCGACCTGTACAACAAGATGGTGGCCTTCGCGACGCCCGCCGCCCCGGCGGTCGACAAGCCGAAGGATGCCGTGGACCTCGACACCGGCGTGACGCCGCTGGGCAGCGGCGGACCGGACGCTTACGGCTACGACTGGGTCGATTCGGACGACGTCGGCGGACCGGCGTTCAACTGGATCGATATCGGCGACACCGGCACGCCGGCCATGACCGCGGAAGACGACCTGAATCTGGGGCCGTTCCCGATCGGCTTCAGCTTCGAGTACTACGGCACCCCGTACACCACGTTCCGGGTGTGTTCGAACGGATGGCTGAGCTTCTCCAGCACCTCCGTCTTGTATTCGAACGTCGCGATTCCCAGCGCAGCGGCGCCCCTGAACATGCTGGCGCCGTTCTGGGACGACTTCAACCTCAACATTGTCGGCTCGGGCGACATCTACTACCAGAATGTCGGCGGCAACCTGGTCGTGCAGTGGGACGGCGTCATGCGGTACGGCACGACGGCGCCCCTGTCCTTCCAGGTCATCCTGACGCCGTCGGGAACCATCACCTACCAGTACCTGACGGTGTCGACCGGGCTGACGAACAGCGCCACCGTCGGCATGCAGAATGCGACCGGCACGGTCGGCCTGCAGTGCGTGTACAACGCGGCCTACCTGCACGACAACCTGGCCATCAGGTTCTCGGCGATTCCGCAGTGGGCCACGGTGACGCCGAACTCGGGTGCCATCCCCGCGGGCGGCAGCGTCGACCTGACCGTCACGATGGACGCGACGAACATGGACCTGGGCGTGCATACCGGCCAGGTGCGCATCCTGAGCAACGACCTTTCGAGTCCTGTCGTGCAGGTGCCCCTGACGATGAACGTCCAGGACTACCTGTCGGGCGTCGAGGACCGGCTGCCCGGTCTTCTGGTCCTGTCGCAGAACGTGCCGAATCCGTTCAACCCCGCTACGAAGATCAGCTTCGCGCTTCCGGTGCGCGGCCTGGTCGACCTGCGGGTGTACGACGTGCGCGGTGCGCTCGTGCGGACGCTGGTTGCCGGAGAGCTCGATGCCGGCTACCACGACTACATGTGGCAGGGCCATTCGGACGGAGGCGTGCAGGTTCCGTCCGGCGTCTACGTCTACCGCCTGCGCACCGCTCAGGGTGACATCACCCGGAGCATGACCCTTCTGAAGTAGAGACGGGCGCGGGGCCAACCGCGTTGCGAACGAAAGAGGCCCCGCCGGTCATGACCGGCGGGGCCTTTGTCTTGGGCCTTTGTCTTGGGCCTTTGTCTTGGGCCTTTGTCTTGGGCCTTTGTCTTGGGCGATGACGCCGGGCCGCCTCCGGCCGGGGCCCTCTTTTTCCGCTATTCCACGCCGATGCCCACGTCGTCCACGAAGAAGCCGTCACGGTCGTTGGAGGCGTAGCTGTCGGTCTGGAACCGGAATCGCACGCGAACGAACCGGTCGACGTATCCGGACAGATCGAAGTTCTCCGCAACCCAGATGTTGTTGTAGCTGTACGTGTACGTCGCCAACTGCACCGTCGAGGCATCGTCCAGCACGAGCTGAACGGTGATGACGTCATCGTAGTAGAGATCGGCCCAGCGCCAGAACCGCAGGCGGGTCGCGCCCGGACGGATCATGACCGGCGGCGACACGACGCTCGTGTCCCAGTTCGTGCCGTACGGCACGGCGAGGGTCGTGCCCCAGCAGTTCCCGTCGTTGTGGCCGCTTTCCGGACCACGGCTCGGGCGACCCCAATCCCAGCCGGGGCCGGTATCAGCCCAACCCTGCGACGAATTCTCGAAGTCGAACTGATTGGACCAGGGCGCGATCGTGATCTCGGCGGAAGTGGCGGTCCCGGGCAGCAGATTGCCGGCAAGGTCGGTCAGGGCCGTGAACGACACCTGCATCCGGTCGCCGGACGCATCCTGCCCCGGTTCGAGGAGGAACGAGAACGCGCCGCCATGGCGGCCGTTTTCCCACGACCAGACTGCGGCGGCGGAATCGAGGACGAAGGCCGGGTCGCCTCCCCCCTCGACGATCGACAGGGCAGGCGCCGCCACGCCCTGAGCCACATACTCCGAGAAATCGACGACGAGAGTGAACACCTGCGGAAAGGACAGGACATTGGTGCCGGCGCCGCTCTGATACGTCCGAACAAGCGACGGCGGTGTCGTGTCGGCGAGGACCAGCATGCCGTGCGGGGCGCCCGGAGCCGCATCGACCGCTCTGCGGGGCACGACGCACAGCGTCACCGTTGTGCCGGCCAGCGGCGTCTGGATGCCGTCGGCGGCGAATCGGTCGAAGATCGTCGGCAGGACCACGCTCGCCGAGATGTTGCCGGTGTCGAAATCGGCGGGCTCGGTCGCCAGCCAGACCCAATCCTGATTGTCGAGGTCATCCCGGGCGTAGATATCGTAGCCCCCCGATCCGGCCACGGCGGACCACGCCAGGTTGACGGCCCGCGTGTCCATATCGAGGGGCTGGTGCCCGAGCGCCAGCCGCAGATCGGTGACCAGACCTCCGCAATCGCCGGGCAGCGGGTCCGTGTCGTTCGACCACGAAACGTACCGCGACCAATTCAGGGTCGCTCCCCGGACCGTTCTGAGGGACAGGCTCACCGAGACGCTGAACGCGATCGGCGAACCGGGGCTGCTGATTTCGAGTCGCAGCGGCGAGGTCCAGATCGCCGAAACAGGGATCTCCGCGTACGGGGAGTTGGTGCGGGCGACGATCACGCGCGTCGCTTCCGGACTGGTGTCCATGGGCGCGGAGAAGAGCAACCAGAGCGTCGGCGCCGAAATATCATCACCGCTGTAACTGGGGATATTGGTCTCCAGCACGGTCGCGGCGGCGGCGCCCGTCAACAGCACCACGTCAATGGAGGAGGCGAAATCCGGCCGCAGCGCGACTTCCCGCGTCTGGGAAGCGAAATCGGCGACACCGTCCCCGTTCGCATCGCCGGCCGTGATCACGACGGTGACGGTGGCCGCCGGCAGTCCCGTCAGGTGCGCCAGCCCCTCGCCGTCGGTGACGGCGGAGGCCGAGAACGCCGACAGGTCGACCCTGGACGCGATGGCCGAAGGCAGCCTGACATCGACCACGCTGACCCCGGCGCCGGCGACCGGCAGGCCTCCGGGCGCGCCATAGACCTGGACATCAAGAGATGAAGACGTCTCGACGATGTGCAGATCCCAGTGGGCGCCGCTGTTTTTCGCGTATCCGGTGTCGCCAAGACGAACCGTCGCCTGGCCGGGCGCATGCCCCTCCGCGGCGAACGTGATCAGATGCGCCCCCTGCTCCACGTCCGCGATCTCGAAGCGGCCCGTCGCGTCGCTGGCTCCGGTACGCGGGCCGGCGAGCAGGCTATAGGTCGCCCCGGCAACAGGCTGCAGCGACGGATAGGAAAGAACACGTCCGGTCACCGTGTAGAGATCATCGCTCTCGGGCTGGATGTTGGTGATGTCCTCGTCGGTACAGCCCGCCCAAGCGAGCAGCAATCCGGAGAGGACCAGTATCGACGGCAATCGGCAGAGCGACCTGTTCATCTCGATTCCTCATTCCATTCGGAAATTTGCGCGTGGAGACACGCATGATCCGGCTCCGGCAACGACCGGAATCCCCATGATGGATAGCGGAAATCGTCCGGGAAACCGGCATGTCCTCCGGTAGAGCGGATGGCGTGGCGATGGATCGCGGCACACTCCGGAATGAGCGCGATCGCAGGAGATTCGGGTTTCGCGTCGGCCTTTGTCGTCACGAGGGTCATCTCGGAATGGAAGACGGCCCATCAGTATGATGGCCCCATTCCCGGCCCCATCCCCGGCCCCATCCGTCAAGCCCTTGCGAAGAAGGCGCTTGAAGGCGTTAACAGCGCGGCACGGGCATTGCGTTGCCGCCTGGAAGGACAATCGGCCCGACACCGCCCTGGGGCGCGGGACGATCCGTGAAAATCCCCGAACCATCACACAAACGGGAGAGTACGCCATGACTGAGTTCCGCCAACGCTATCCGCTCATGATCGTGCCGCAGTCGGCGCCGTCGGTGACCGAAACTTCGCGCGTCTCGGACTGGGGCGGCGTCAACGTCGACGACAGCGTCGGAGCAGTCGCTCCCGTGCCGTACCTGCATCTCCTGCCGGATAATGCAGGGGACCAGCCTGACGCACCGGGTGCCGGGACGGAAATCGCGTGAAATCGTCACGATGCGGACGCCGCGCAAGCCAGGGTGATCGACGCCGGAACCGGGGTACATCATGGAACAGAAGGTGATTGTCGCCGACGACGACTGCTACGCGTTCATCAGAAGCGTCCTGCATCGTCCGTGCGGTACGGTTGATGTCCCGAACCCGCAGTCCGCACCATTGGCCGGAGGGGTCCACGCATGACAGACACCGACCGCCCTCACCTGCTTCTGCTGCCGGGACTCCTGAACGACGCCCGCCTGTGGGAACGCCAGATCGCAGACCTGGCGGACTTCGCCGATTGCTCGGTCGCCAACCTGACCGCCACCGACACCATCTCCGGGTTGGCCGCCGCCGCACTGGCCGCGGTGCCTGTCCAGCGCTTCGCGCTGGCGGGGCTTTCGATGGGCGGTTATGTCGCGTTGGAAATCATGCGGCAGGACCCGGGCCGCGTCCAGGCCCTGGCCCTGCTCGACACGAGTGCGCGACCCGACACGCCGCAGGGCATGGAGACTCGTCGCGCCCTGATGAAGCTGGCCGAGACCGACTTCGCGGCCGTGGTCGAAACGCTGCTTCCCAAAATGGTCCACCCTTCAAGGCTGGACGACGTCGTGGTGGTCGAGACCATCCGCGAGATGGCCGCCGACGCCGGCAAGGGTGCGTTCCTTCGCCAGCAGCAGGCCATCATGGGGCGCCCGGACAGCCGCGGCAGGTGACGGAAGCGTTGAAGTTCTGGCTGACGCAGATCAGCGACTGATTCCCCCATTGGAAGGAAGGTTCGACATGAAGGGTTTCGTCGAGGATATCGAGAATCTGGCCATCAGGAACCAGTCGTTCCGGAAGGTCCTCTTCACCGCGAATGACACACAACTCGTCCTGATGACATTGAAAGCCGGCGAGGAGATCGGGGAGGAGGTCCACAACCTGGACCAGTTCATCCGCGTCGAGGAGGCCACGGGGACGGCGTGGTGCACGACACCCGGGTCGAGGCCGACGCCGACCCCGAGTGCTTCGACGGCGAAACAACCGAGACACTGAGCGAAAGTCGGCCTGCGGATGTCGGCCACCAGGCAACCGCGTAGGCTTTGAACACCGAAGACGCGGGAGCGATCGTGCGGGCAGGCCCCATTCCGACGGGACGGTGCATCGTCTTGATCGGATGTGTCCGTCGGTCGCGGGCGATCCCGGGAACCAGGCGTCCATCCTCCGCGTTCCGATCCGCATCAAGTCGTCACGCGGGACTCCCCATGCACCGATGCCGCGACGCCATGAACCAACCAGCCCCAGCGGAGGGAAGACGACCATGAATGAGGCGATGTCCGCATCCACGGACCCGGTCTGCGGCAGGGCCGTGGATCCAGCCAATGCCCTGTACGCCGAACTGAACGGACAGTCGCTGTATTTCTGCAGCGAATCCTGCCGCCAGCGTTTCTGCCCGGGTCCGCCGGTGCCCGGCCATGACAACGCGCGCCCGGGATTGTCTGCCGCGGCCGCTGACGGCGACGTTCAGCGCCGGGGTTGATCGTTTTCAGCAAGCGGAATAGCAAGCACCATCAACTGGCATTTATTGCGGCTTTCTTCATATTAAATGCCAGGCCGGGGCGCCACGACGCCTGGTTTCCACCTGGGCGTGACCACGGCGGGCGGATTCACGGGCTGCTCGACGTGAGTAGTATTTCGGCCACGCACGCCCGGTGGCTGGATACACAATCGTGATCGCAGCTGGCGCGGCAGCTCGTGGATCCCGCTCAACACACCTTCGTCGCGGCCCTGCTCGAGAAGGGACCTGAGCTCCTGGTCCTGGCAGGCCTCGGCGCGCAGGCCGGATCCCTCGGCGGCTTCCAACTCTTCCATCAGGCTGACGATGGCGTGTTGCCTGTCGCGCCGGATGTCGGCGATCTCGGGCCTTCCCCCGCTCTCGATCTGCCCGAGGCGATAGCCCTGCGCGCCTTCGGGATGGCTCGCCACCGGCACGTTTACCGGCACTGTCCAGGCAACGGACGGCACCATTTCGGACCTGGCGACCGTGATCGTGACCGCCGCCCTTCCGCTGCCGGCGCCAAGCAGCCTCGATTCCTTCGCGGTTCTGGCCGGCACGACGGTCACCAATGCCGGCGATGGCACGGCGGCGCTCGCACAGAGGACCCTCACGAGCGTCGACAACAATCTCGCGGGGCGCGTCTGCGGTACCGACCTGTCCGGCGAAGACCTGGGTGGCATGACGCTCACACCCGGCGTCTACTGCTTCGACACCTCCGCCGAACTGACCGGAACGCTCACTCTCAATGGTCAGGGTTCGGGATGGCCGGGCTCAGGGTCGCCCCATTTCCCGATTCAACCCGGGCGAAAGCGAGGCCATCACGGGCGCAGCGGCATCCCGGCTCCGGTCGAGAGGATCTCCATGACGCGCAGGTCCGGAGCCTGGTGCAGGTCGATCGCCGGCTGCCGGTCGCCGGGAATGGGCTGGCCCTGAGGATCGTTGGTGACCCGGACGCGCGGGCGGTCGAGAACCGCACCGCTGGCGACGACGACGGCGATGCTGCGATCGTTGAGCCGCACCTCGCTGCCCGGCGGGTAAAGGCCCATGCTGGCGATGAAGGCCGCCAGGATGCGCGGATGGTAGACCGCAGCCCCTTTGAGCATGATCTCGTAGGATGCGCGCGGGGACAGCGCCTTCTTGTAGGGGCGAGAGGCCGTCAGCGCCTCGAACACGTCGCAGACATGGACCACCTCGGCCACCGCGCCGGGTCGGTAGGCGGTCGGCATGGACGGGTAGCCGCTGCCGTCATGTCCCAGATGATGTCCCCAGGCCGCCGCAACGACGACCGGACTGCGCTCGCCGTTGTCGAGCAGGATCTGCGCGCCGAGAGTCGGGTGCGATTCGATCAGGAGACGTTCATCGGGATCGAGCTTGCCCGCCTTGAACAGGACTTCTTCGGGGATACAGCTCTTGCCCAGATCGTGAAGCAGGCCCGCAGCGGCCAGCTCGGCCAACAATTCCGGTGACCAGCCCAGCACGCGTCCCAGCATCGCCGACAGCGCCGCGACGCGGACCGAATGACCAATGGTATAGCTGTCATAGTCGGGATAGCGCATGAACTGCATCACATCCAGCGCGCCCTCGTCGGCGAGGCTGACCAGTTGCGCGCCGGCGCTGCGCGCCTGGTCGCGGTCGATGCCTCCGCCGCCGTGCACCGCGACGTTGTTGGTCGACACGGAATCGTACATCGACTGGTAGACGTTCAGGAGCGGCGCGAATTCGGCCGTCAGGTCGCCGGCCCCACTCGTCGGCGCATCGGCCGAATCCGCCACGCCCGATCGGCCCTCCTCCTCCAGAGGCGGCGTCAGCACGATGTCGCCGAGACCATGCGCCGCCAGCAGCGCCTGGGCCTGGGCCAGATTCACCGGCTTGTCCGAGCGCTCGGCGCCGAGACGGAACAGCGCGACCACCGTGTCGGGGTCCATCGTCCGGCGGAAGACGAATCCACCGCAGCCGAGATGTTCGGCAAAGCTGATCAGGGTGCGACCGGCAATGGAAGGGCCCACGAGGTAGTGTCCGTCGCGGACGAATTTCCCGTTGAACACGCCGAACGAGAACTCCCCGTCGGGCGACCGGGCCATCACGTCGTTCAGTCCCGCAGAGACTTCGACGGCGGTGGCCACCACGCGCGGGTGGGCATCGAAATACATGCGCCGCTGGCTGATGCCGTTGGCCAGGAGTATGATCAGGTCACTGAACTTCTGCTCCAACTCAGCCCTCCCGGCCCGTCGCCATCGTGACCGGGTCCGCGGTCGCCGCAAGACGGCACGCCTGCGGCCAGGCCCGGAAGAACAGCAAGCGTCGCTCGCCGACGATGCGCGCCATCAGCGGAGCGGACTGTGGCGCCTGGCGCCGCAACCACTCGATGGCGGGCGCCAGCCAGTCCTCATCCCGGCATTCGCGCGGCGTCTCGGCGAGGGCCCGTTGCAGAATCCGGGCCGCCAGATCCTCCAGTTCCCGGGAGTGGCGGGCGTCATCGCCTTCGCGCAGGAGAGCGGCATACAGGGCGCGATTCTCGGGCTTGTACCCGCCCACGGCCGCCAGCAGCAGCCTCGTCAGGGCGTCGGCGCTCCGGCGCGACAGGGCGTTGTGCAGATTCCCGCCGTGCCGGTCGGCCGCCGCGGTCCCCATCAGGACGGCGTGGATGGGACGGGTCTTCTCGACGGGCAATTGAAGCAGATCGCCGGCCGGGTTCTCGCGGCGCACGGCGCCCAGGGAACCGAAGCGGCGCACCATCTTCAGCGCCTGATCGGTGTCGAACTCGCCCGCATTCAGGTAAAGAGGCTGCGTGAGCGGGTGCGGGGCCGGCTCCAACCCGAGCAACAGGTCGTTGACGAGGTGCGGCCAGAGGGCCGTCCAGCGGGGATCGGCCGGTGCCAATGGGCGTATCGCGGACACGATGTTCCACCACAGCGGAGCCACGAGATCCGGGCGACGACAGCGCACGCCCCGCAGCACGGCCGGCAGCAGGACATCGACCTGCTGTTCACTCGCCGCGGCTGCGAAGTCCAGCAGCGACGCGGCGGCGAGGCGCACATCCTCCGGCCCGCAATCCTTGGCCGCCCATGTCTCTTCCAGGGCCGACAGCGCCGCCGCCGGCAGCTGGGCGTCGCCCGCTGACGTCAGCAGCTTGAAGGCGATGCTCATCTGGTCGATGCGCGCGGACGATTCGGGAGGCAGCAGCGGTTCGTTGATGGCCCTCAGCTCGTCGACCGCGCGGACCAGTTGTTCGACGCTGAAACCGGCATCCTCCGGCGCGGGCGGCACCGCGGGCGCGGGAACGGTGTTCGACTCCTCGAGCTTCAATTCCCGACGCAGACGCCGGAACGCGAGCTCGGCCTGAGCAGGATCGCAGCTCGCCGCCAGCGCGGCGCCGGCCAGATCGACCAGGCGCGACAACTCGACTTCGTCCAGCTTCGCCGCGAGCAACGCGCGCAGACGTTCATTGATATCCGCGTGATCGGGTGCGGTCGCGAGCGCCCCGAGCTGGCGCTCCAGACCTTCGCGTCGGGCCTCGGCTTCGCGGCTGCCATCATCGGCCGGCTCGTCCGACAACCCGCCCAGCAGATCACTCAAGGTGGCGGAACCGTCGGCTTCAGCGCCGCGCCCGACCTTGCGACTGGTCGCGCTCACCGTCGGGGGCAGGTTCTCGATCGTGATCTCGCGGAAGCCCTGGGCCTGGCCGAGGCCGAGCCGGTGATCATGAAGTGCGGACAGGGCCTGCCGCAGGTCCCCGGGTGTCAACGCCGCACCGATCTCCAGCCGCGCGATGTTCAACGGCACGAGCATCTGGAAGAGCTGGCGCACATGTCGATGACGGCCGTCCACGGTCTGCCCTTCGATCAGAAGACCGTTGGCCGCGATTTCCAGCGCCAGACCCGGCCGCCGGGCGATGGCCTCGACGATGACCCCGCACGCCTCTTCGGCCGCCCGCAGGTACTGGCTGTGCTCACGGGAATAGTAGGAACCCACCGTGAGCATGCGGTCGAGGGCCTTGAGCACGGCCGCGCCGTCCGCGCGCAGAGGTTGCCCCTTCAAGTCGATAATGAATTCCGAACTCAAATCGAGCGCTGACATGAGCTCCAGCCCGCCCTTCAAGGTGGATGCTCCGGGGCCTTATCGACATTCCATTGTCATGATCGACCACTGAGAAGCCGGATAAAGCCCGCATTCGCCGAACCACCGGGATTCCATCGCGCGCGAACAGGCGACACAAACGAAAACGAATGCAGATCTCCATAAAGCATCGCCGGTTCGGGTCGAAATGGACGGCAGGGAGGATTGCCGATGCAAAGCGGGCGCCGCCACGACAGCCTGGCCGACAAGCCGATCCACGCCGATGCGCGCACCGGACTACGCGCGGCAATGGCCGTGATCACCGCCGGATCGGTGGCGATCTCGGTGGCGACCGTGGTGCTCGTCGATGAATCCTACCGGCTCGCAGCCGCTGGAATCATGCTTTGCCTGTCCACCCTGCTGGCGCACAAGCTGACGGGAAGTCTGCTGCTGCCGCTGAATGCACTGCACGATGGTTTGGTGCGCATCGGGCGCGGAAACCTGGGAGGACCCGTGCCCGTGCGCGGTGGTGCCGAACTGGGGCAATTGGCCGAGGACATCAACGAACTGGCCCGGCAACTGAAGAAGACCCGCAAACGGACCGAAGCGCGCGAACGCGCCATGATCAACACGCTGGGCCGGGTGGCCGAGGGGCGCTCCAGCGAGAGCGTCAACCACATGCTGCGGGTTGGAGCCATGAGCCGCGAGCTGGCCAGACTGGCCGGATTGAAGGACGAGGACTGCGATATTCTGAGCCAGGCGGCGCCGCTGCACGATCTGGGCAAGGTCGGCATTCCCGACACCATCCTGAGCAAGCCGGGCAGGTACACCCCCGGAGAATTCGCGGCCATGAGGTCCCACGCCGAGATAGGACACCGCATCCTGGCCGGTTCGAAGTCGCCGGCCATGCGCGCAGCGGCAGTGATCGCCCTCACCCACCACGAACGCTGGGACGGCCGCGGCTATCCGCGAGGAATCTCCGGCGAGGAGATTCCCCTGAACGGTCGCATCGTCGGGCTGGTCGACGCCTTCGACGCCATCTGCAGCGACCGTCCCTACCGGAAAGCGATGCCCGCGGAGACGGGCCTCAGCATCATCCGCAGTCAGCGCGGCCATCATTTCGATCCGCGTCTGGTCGACATCTTCACCGAGCACCTGCCCACATTCCTCGACATCATCGAGAAGCGGCGGGATCAGGCGACCGCCATGGCCGCCGACGGCGTTGAGAAGGCGTCCGACACGGAGCTCTGCGTCTAGTGTCCTGAGTCACGAAATGGTCCGCGGGAACAAGCGACCGGCCGCCGAACCTCCCGGGCTCGGCGGCCGGACAAGTAGAAGGAATCGCGGACTACTTGAGCAGTACCATCGTTTTCCTCTCCGAGAACGACGGCGCCGTCAACTGGTAGAAGTACGTCCCGCTGGCCACCGGCTGCCCCTGGTCGTCCCGACCATACCAGGTGACCGACCGCGTGCCCGCGGCCTCGAACCCGTCGACCAGGTTCCGGACCAGTCTGCCCGTGATGTCATAGATGCGCAGCGAGACGTTGGCGCCCCCATCGGGCACCACGAAGGAGATCTCCGTGGAGGGATTGAAGGGGTTCGGTGCGTTCTGCCGCAGACTGAAGGCGGACGCGGGCCGCAGCATGTCCGTCTTGGCGGGCGCCGCCGCGAGCGCGCCGGTCGGCGGCAGCGGGCAGTCGAAGGTCGGGTCCACCGCGCACCGGTAGTACGTGCGGAATCCGCCGATCGCCTCGTCCAGGCCCGGGACGGTGGCCATGATGTCACCCTCGGTGTAGTAGTCGCGCGAGTAGTAGGCCTGCGTGCTCCAGTCGCGGAACTTGAGGATCGACATGCCCTTGGCGCTGTAGGGGATGCCGTTGAACAGCCCGGACATCGTCCAGGTCGCCGTGTAGATGCCGTCGACCAGCGACTCCTCCTCGACCGTGGTGATAAGGTCGCCGGAGCTGACGAACAGCCGACCCAGGAACGGCACCAGCGTGTCGATGCCGTAGATGTCGACGATCGGGTCGTGGTACTCGATGTCATTCGTGTAGTAGGGCAGCAGCGACTGCCAGTCCGCGCCGTTGATCTCGATGAGCGCGCGCCCGATCGCCAGCCGCTCCCGGCGGAGCTTGATCGGCGAACGAATCGGATTCCTGGACTTGTCCGCGTTCAGCGGGCTGTCCGTCGGCTTGATCGCGGACACCGACCCGTTCGCCACACCCTCCAGGGGGCAGTCGAACGTGGGATCCACGGCGCAGCGGTAGTAGGTCCTGAACCCGATCGCCGCCTGGTCCAGGCCGGGGATGTTGATCATGATGTCGTTCTCGGAGTAGTAGTCGCGCTGGTAGTACACCCGCTTGCTCAGGCCGCGGAACTTGATGATCGAGATGCCCTTGGCGCTGTAGGGAACGCCGTTGAACTGGCCCACCATCGTCCAGCTCGCCGAGTACACGCCATCGAGCAGGGTTTCGTCGTCGATCGTCGTGACCAGGTCCCCGGAACTGCTGAATAGCCGGCCGAGGAACTGCGTCATCATGTCGATGCCGTAGATGTCGACGACCGGGTCGTGGTACTCGATGTCGTCGGTGTAGTACGGCAGGATGGACTGCCAGTTCGAGGACTGCGCTTCGATGAGCGCGCGCCCGATCTCCAGCCGATCCCGGTGGATCCGGCCCAGGCCGGCGGCCTGGGCGTCGGTGAAAACGGACAAGAGCATGACGGTGCAGATGAGCCATGCTGTGGTCGCGATGATCTTCTTCATGATCGGTCCCCCCCTCCCGGTTGACGGTCGCGAGGATCGCCCGTGCCGACCGATCCACCGACCTTTCTTGTGATTCGGGCAGCATTATAGCAATACCAAGACAAAATCGCACTGGTAATGCGATGATCGCGGGGTGCGCAGACGGCCGAGGCCAACCCACGGCTTTGCGCTGCGCCAAACGACCGTGAAAACGCTTTACCAGTATCATAAATAGCTGTTAAATGATTGGCAGATTCTCCGTCGGGGGACGGAGCGTCGTGTCGCTGCCGGCGGCCACCCCCGGTTTCATGAAATGTCCGACCAGTGATATGGATACGGACCAGGGACGCCGTCTTTCCATGCTTCGGGACGAAGGTCGCTTCGGCCGATCCTGCCGATGCCGTCGCCACGTTCCCGGGCGCCATTCGGGAGGTTGTCGATGTCTTCCACTCCCAACGTCGGAGGGTCCCCGCCGTTCCGCGCACTCGGTCTCCTGCTGTGCGTCCTGGCGGCGTTGCTCGTGGTCAGCTGCTCCGATGATCCGAGCGAGCCTGATCCCGCGGCCACCCTCAACGACTATATCAACGGGCTCGAGGCATTCCCCGACCCATCGCCCACCAACACGGGGGAGCACGTCCTGAAGAGCGCCCACGCCGACACCAATGTCGAACCGGGCACCGGCCGCTTCATCTGTGAAATCTCGGAATACCGCATGGACAAGAACCTGCACGAGACAACCGTCTTCAACGTGAACGATGTCTCGCTGTGGCCGGGTGCGCTGGTCCGGGGCGCGGACCTGGACAACGGTCTGCTCAACCCGATCGTCGCGGGTCGGGCCGCGCTGACGGTGGGCACCGACCTGACCGGGTTGTCCGCGGAACTGGGCAGCCGCACGATCGCCGACCCGAACCACCTGACGGTCCAGGGCGCGCTCAACGAGATCGTCGGAGCCTATCTGGATCAGAGCGGGGGCACGATCGGCGCCCGCCTCAGCTTCAACGAGACCTACGTCGAGGATTTCCAGCAGTCGATGCTGGACCTGGGCGTCTCGATGTCGTGGTGGAACTGGGGCAACGGGAGCCTGCAGACGGATTTCTCCGCCTCGACCTCGGAGTACGAAACCAGCTATCTCTGCCGGTTCTCGCAGGCCTACTACACGGCCTCGGCGTTGCCGCCGGGCAGCCCTGCCGCCATGTTCGCCGACGGGGTGACGCCGTCCGACCTCACCGCCTACATGGGCCCCGACGATCCCCCGTGCTACGTCAGCTCGGTGACCTACGGCCGGGTCGGCTTCCTCTCGATCCACTCCTATGCCCGGCGCGACTCGGTCGCGCTGGCCGTCAAGGCCGCCTTCGACGGCATGGGCTGGGATCTGGAAGCGGACATGAACGCCGCCTTCACGCACATCCTCAACAGTTCGGAGATCAAGATCCTGATCCGCGGCGGTGACGGCACCGACGGTGTGCTGCCCATCCTGGGCGATCCCATCCAGGGTCTGCGCGCCTGGATCGAGGCCGGAGCCGACCTGACGCAGGCCAGCGACGCGGTGCCCATCTCCTACACCACGCGGTACCTGACGGACAATCGCCTGGCCGCCTTCGCCTACAACAACGAGTGGACGGTGGAGGAATGCGAGCCGGCCACGCTGTTCTTCCGCGTGGCCGTGCCGCAACTGTACTGCGCGGCCGGTGACGACGGCCTGTGGGACGACGACATCGAGGTCTACTACACCTTCGACCTGGAGTACGAGCCGTTCGCCGGTGCCTCGACCGTGACCGAGAACATCGTCACACGGCCGGATGGAAACTGGATCCGCTTTGGACCCGGCAACACCCACCTCATTCCGGAGGCCGTGCGCACCTTCTGGATGCCCGAGGAAGCGGGCTCGCGCTTCCGGCTGCACCTCCGGGTCGTGGAGTTCGACGACGGGGCCGACAACCAGATCGGCGACTTCCGGACCGACTGGTACGGCTGGCCCGACTGGCGGGCCGGCGGCGCCTGCACGTATCCGACGGGGTTCCCGCTCCTGGGCGGAGACGCGGCCTCGTGCAGCCGGCACTTGCTGGACGACTCGGGCACGGATGTCGTCGTCACCTGGGAGTACTCGACGCCGGTACCGGGCAAGGACTGGTAGAGGAGCGCCGCGCGGCGCTCACACATGACGGCGGCGGGCTGTCCGCGGTGCGGAGGGCCCGCCGCCGTCGTCGATCATGGCCGATCTCAGCGTCCACCGCCGACCGCCAGCGTGCGCTCGCGCGTTTCGCCGCCTGCGGTCAACCGCACGAAGTAGACACCGTCGGCGATCCGGGCCCCGCCCGCCGCGCGGAGATCCCACTGCACCTCGTGCGGGCCGGCCGCCAGATCCGACTCCCATCCCCGGACCAGGCGACCGCGCAGATCGTGCACGACGAGCCGCACCGGGCCACTCTCGCGCAGTTCGAACGCGAACCACACGCGACCTTGCGCGGGGTTCGGATAGGGCAACCCCAGGCGGACCGACGGCGTCGGCACCTGCAGGTCGACGCCGGAGGCGCCGTCCGTCACCACCACGTTGCGCAACCAGGACACGGCGTAGTGGTCGACCCTCACCTCGAGATCCCAGGTGCCGGCCGGCACATCGTTCAGGCAGAAACTGCCGTCATTCGCGGTGGCGGCGTGCAGTCCCGTGTAGGCGCCGGCGGTGGTGCGCACGAACACGCCGGCGCGGGCCACCGGCGCCTGGGTCTGCGCGTCGCGCACCGTTCCACACAAGGTGCCGGCTGACGCCACGGCGGCCGCGCCCGCCAGCACCCACAGGCCCAGCAGCCGGCCCGCGACAGCTACGATTCCGCTGTGCTTCATCGCGCCCGCCCCCCTCACTGGACGTCGTCATACATGGCGCCGGCGCTGCCGTTCGGTCCGGTGGGCGCCCGGCTGGCGGTGCCGCCGCGCAGGCCGCCGAGGCCGCCGTTGCCGGCGGCGCCGTGCTGGAACGTGCTGCCGGTGATCGACGGCTCCTCTTCGCCGGTGACGTACACGGCGTAGCTCTGCCCGCCGGCGCCGCCGGCGCCGCCCCCGCCGCTGCCGCTGGCGGCCGAGCTGCCGCCGCTGCCGCCGTCACGACCGTTCCACTCCTCGCCCGTATAGGGCATTCCCGTGCCGCCGGCGCCGCCGAGCGCCGGCGCCGCCGACGCGCCACCGGCGCCGCCAACACCGCCATTGCCGGCCGATCCGCTCACGAACTCGCAATCGCTGAAGGAGACGTAACTATTCCCGGCCAGCACGGTCACGACCGCGAACGACGAGCCCCCGGCGCGACCTCCGAAACCCCCGGCACCACCCGTGCTGACACCGCCGGCGCCGCCGCCACCTCCCCAGTAGGTGAAGTAGCTCGGGAAGCCCGACGATCCGCCACCGCCACCGCCGCCGCCACCGCCGACCGAAGTCTCGCCAGCGTCACCTTCGCCGCCGTGGCCGGCCTGCCAGACGCTTCCGTTGAACGAGCCGGGCCACGCCGCCGCGGTGCCGTGGGCTCCGGGCGCCGCCGAGCCAGGCGCTGCGTTCCCGCCCGCCTGGCCCTCGGTGGGCGGCACGGCCTCGGTGTTCATCAAGCCCGCCGCGCCGCCGGACGCGCCGCCGGTCCCGGCTGTGCCCGCAACCGCAGGGTACGTCGACTTCCCGCCCCGCCCGCCCCACCCGACATCCGGCAACAGCGTGGTGCCGCCCTCGATCGTGCAGTTGCCGCTCGGGCAGGACGTGAAGGTCTGGCCCCACTGCCCCGTGATCCGCAGGCCGGGCGCGCCGTTGTCGCCCGCGGCACCCGGCAAGCCGGCCACCGCAACGAAGCGGCAGTCGCCGAAATTGAGGTCATGGCTCGCGGTGATCAGCATGGCGATGGAGCTGCCGTCGACGCCTGGCTCTGTCGCGCGCACCTCGATCCCCATGAAGCTCGCCTCGGAAATGCCGCTGGCGACCAGCGTCGAGCCGCCCATGACCAGCACGCTGCGCGAGCCAGCCGTCCGCGTCCACGTCGCCGACTCGAAGCCGCCGGTCAGCGAATGGTTGAGCAGTGCCGCCGGCGGAGCGTAGCTGCCCGCAGCCAGACGCAGTCCGATCGTCTCGCTCAGGTTCGCCGCCACCTGGTAGGCGCGGTCGATGGTGGCCACAGGCGCCGTCCTGGTGCCGGCGTTCCCATCGTTGCCCGACGGGGCGACGTACACCGCCGCCACGACGTCGATCCGGAGTATTGCGTAGCTGACCGCACCCTTGTCATCGGTCACTCGCAGCTTGGGGCGGTGGACGCCTTCGCTCTGGTACCAGTGCGTGGCGAACGCGGTCGTCGCGCTGGAGGTGTCGAAGTTGCCGTCGTCCTCGAAGTCCCACTGGTAGCGGACGGTGGTCCCGTCGGGATCGGACGACGTCGCGTCGAGCGCGATCGAGGAGTAGATGTCCGCGATCGAGGGACCCTGGATCGTGACGACCGGCGGCAGGTTCGAATCGATGCCCAGCACGAGATCCGCCGTGCGCACCGAGTCGCCGGCCGCCGTCAGCGTCGCCGTCGTCGCGGCCGCGCGGTAGCCGTCGTGTCTCGCTGTGACGTCCCTCAGCCCGACCGGCACGTCGCGCAGCACGTACTCGCCGTCGTTGCCCGTGACGGCGACCACCGACGTGCCCTCGACATACACGATGGTCCCGGCATGCAGCGCCTCGGTGGCCAGCAGCGCCCGCCCGCCGATGGTTCCGGTGGGCATCAGCGCGATGTCGACAATGGTGGTCTCGGCGCTGGTGGTCGAGAACCCGGGGTCGGTGATCGTCGTCGGCGCTGAACCGGCCAGGTGGTTGCGGCCGCTCGCGGTCAGCAGGTACTGCCCCGGCGTCACGTCCGCGAACACATAGCGACCGTCGGCGTCGGTCGCCGCGAAACGGATCGCGGCAGGCTGACCGCTGCCGGCCTTTGCCGCGCCGTCGTCCGCGGCCGCGTCCGCCTCCGCCCCCGTGTCCGAGCGCGACCGCTCCAGTTCCGCCGCCACCGAGGCCGGCAGCCCGCCCGACACCGGTTCCAGGCGCACCGTTACCGCGGTCAGCGGCCCGCCGTCGGCCGTCACCCGGCCGGCCAGGACCGGTCCGCGCGCCGCGTCCAGAGGTTCGAGTCCGGCCGGGTCGGTGCCGCAGCCGGGCGCCAGCGCCAGGGTCAGGGTCAGGGCGAGGACGGCGGGAACCGCCGCCTTCACCCTTAAGATGCTTCCATAAAAGGACTTGCCGATGGCGATCATCGCGTTGAGCTCCTCAGGGGTGTTCAGTCGAAACAGGATGATTTCCATATAGTGTAACGCATTTGGGGTCTGAATTGGGTCAGATGCATCACCGGAAGGCGTTTGATGTACGGCAAATGGCCCTTCTGCAGAGAAGGGCCATGGACCGACTGCAGCCGGATTTTCGCGAATCGTCTGCACTAGTGGCCCGTCGCCGCGCCGGTCAAAAAGCGGCGCATCCGCAGGGACAGCACGTCGACGATCAGGTAGACGCACGGCACGACCAGCAGGGTCAGCAGCGTCGAGACCGTCACGCCGCCCAGGCTCATGATGTTCGGGGTCAGGCGCCCCAGTCCCATCATGGCGAACGTGGCCGGCAGCGCTTCGATCTGCGCCAGCACCTACGACCGACTCGGCCCGGGCGATCCTGTACGTCGCTGATCGCGGAAACCCACCCGGTATCCAGGCACCGTTCCCGTGCTCCACGATGCCCACGCGGCTGCTCTAGTCGCCCGAGGAAGTGAACGCGGCCCACGTGAAAGGGTGGGTGTCCAGACCCGCGGCGCGGCGAACCGCGAGCATCTCGCGCGATGCGCGGCCCACAGCCTCGCCGGCGGACACGACCCCCGCGGCCCTGGCCGCGTAGAGCCGCTCCATCCAGGCCGCCGTGGCGTCGTCATCGATGGGCCACAGGCTGGCGACCACCGCGCGGGCGCCCGCGAGGTGGAAGGCCCGCGTCAGGCCGAGCCGTCCTTCGCGCGCCACGGTTCCGGCCACGCCGGTCTGGCACGCGGACAGGACGACCAGATCGACCCCGCGCAGATCGAGCGTCGTGACTTCCTCTGCGGTCAGCAGCCCCTCGTTCTCGTCGCGGTCGAACTCGTCGGCGCGGTCGGCGCCGGCCAGCGCCAGCACGGCGCGCCGGCCCAGCCACGGCGAGTCGGCCCTGGATCCGGCCGCGGGCACGACGGGCGCGATGCCGCCGACGCCCCGGGTGCCCGGCGCCGTCAGCGCACAGTCGTCACCCAGCAGGACGGCGTGCGTCGCCAGGTGCAGCACGCGCCGGCCGGGCGCCGCAGCCTTGAAGGCGGCCTCGGTGGCGCCGGCCCCGCGCAGCATCTGCGCCTGCCCGCCGAGCACGCGCGCGATGCCGTCCAGTTCGCGACCGG
>JAIFKS010000148.1 GCA_020049465.1 bacterium
TGAGGTCACCGGGCAGCGTGCAATCCTCGTTGATCTCCTGCCCGTTGGTGCGGCCGTCACCGTCGGAGTCCGCGGAAGCGGCGCCGAGATAGTTGCGGTTGTTGCTGACCAGGAGATCGCCGTACGCATTGACATCCGGAATGTTGTTGGTGTGGCACAGGATGCACGAAGTCGCCGCATTTCGCAGGGTCGTGCAGGCGTTCGGGTAGGCGGCCTTCCACGCGGTCGCGTAGGATGTCTTGGCCATCGCGGGACCCGCGACACCAGTCAACATGCAGACGGACAGGATGGTGGCCAGCAGCGCGTTTCTCTTCATCTCCAGCTTCCTCCCTGAAAAGACAACTAAACCTACCGATGAAAAGGGATATGCAAGAATCTGGCCGATTGAGAACAAAAAATCAAATGATAGTGCCTTTCAAGATGCCGACGGTTCGGCTTCGAGAAACCCCTTGCCGCCGTCGCGCGGTGGCTGTTACATTGCGCGCGGTCAACGCTCAGGGACGACGTGCGATGACACCAGACCGATCCGCCGGGACCCCGTGCCCGGGAATGCGTGACCGCCGGGCCACGCTTTTTTGTGCCCGCCAGCCAGGTTTTGCGCCAGCCAGTCAGGGGAAACGCAGATGAATTTCACCGAAAAAGCCGTGATCATGAACGCCAAGGAGATGAACCGGGCGATCAAGCGGATGGCGCACGAGATCATCGAAGCGAACAAGGGCATCGACAACCTGGCGCTGCTGGGCGTCCAGCGGCGCGGCGTTTCGCTGGCGCGCATGCTGGCCGACGCCATCCGCCAGGTGGAGGGCATCGAGGTGCCCCAGGGCGCGCTGGACATCACGTTCTACCGCGACGACCTCAGCCGCCTGGGACCGTCGCCCAAGGTTCTGTCCACCGAGATGCCGTTCGACGTGAACGAGAAGATCATCATCCTGGTCGACGACGTGCTCTACACCGGCCGCACCGTGCGCGCGGCGCTGGACGTGATCATGGACTGGGGCCGGCCGCAGGCCATCCGCCTGGCGGTGCTGGTGGACCGTGGCCACCGCGAGCTGCCGATCCGGCCGGACTTCGTGGGCAAGAACGTGCCCACCTCGCAGAAGGAAATCATCAAGGTCCGCGTCAAGGAATTCGACGAGAAACTGGAAGTGGTCGTGGGGGAGGTCGGCGAGGCATGATCCTGCGCAGCAAGGATGTCCTGGGCCTGGAGGACCTGACGGCCGAGGAGATCCTCGGCGTGATCGACATCGCCTCGCGATTCCGCGCCGTCTTCGATCGTCCGGTGCGCAGCGTGCCGATCATGCGCGGCCGCACCGTCGTCAATTTCTTCCACGAGCCCAGCACGCGCACCCGCATCAGCTTCGAACTGGCCGAAAAGCGGCTCTCCGCCGACATCGTCAATTTCAGCACCGCCACCAGCAGCCTGTCCAAGGGCGAAACGCTGCGCGACACGGCCGAGAACCTGGCGGCGATGAAGATCGACATGCTGATCATCCGCCACAGTTCGGCCGGCGCCGCGCGCTATCTGGCCAAGGTCCTGGAGTGCTCGGTGATCAACGCCGGCGACGGCGCCCACGAACACCCGACGCAGGGACTGCTGGACATCATGACCATGCGGCAGCGTCTGGGCGATCTGCGGGGAAGGAAAATCACGATCATCGGCGACATCACGCACAGCCGCGTGGCGCGCTCCAACATCTGGGGACTGACCAAGCTCGGCGCCGAAGTGACGGTCTGCGGTCCGCCGACGATGGTGCCGTCGGGGCTCGACCGCCTGGGCGTGCGCGTTGAATACGACCTGATGCGCGCGGTGGCCGACGCCGACGTGCTGAACGTGCTGCGCATCCAGCTCGAGCGGCATTCCAGCCGCTCGTTCCCGAGCAATCGCGAGTACCACCGCATGTACGGCATCAGCGCCGACGTGGTGCGTCAGCTCAAGCCCGAGGCCTTCATCATGCACCCGGGCCCGATGAACCGTGACGTGGAGATCGCCAGCGAGGTGGCCGACGGCCCGCGCCAGGTGATCCTCGACCAGGTGGCCAACGGCGTCGCCGTGCGCATGGCCCTGATCTATCTGCTGTCCGGCGGCGATCCCGGGGCGTTGTCCCCGGCCGCCGCCTAGACACCGCTGCCCGGACACCGCTGCCTCGGCCACGCGGCCGGCGAAAGAGGTCTGTCATGGACTGGAGCTGGGAGCGCATCCCCAGTGAGTTCCTGGTCACGAACGTCCGGCTGTGCCGCCAGGGCGTGCTCGGCCGGCGTCGCGGATTCCTGCACGTTCGCAAGGGCCGCCTCGAGGCGCTGGGCGTCGGCGCGCCGACGCTCGAGGGCATTCCCGTGCTGGACGCCGGCGGGCTGGTCTGTGCGCCCGGCCTGGTCGACCTGCACGCGCACTTCCGTGAACCCGGCTTCGAGGAGAAGGAGACCATCGCCACGGGCAGCCGCGCCGCGGCCGCCGGCGGCTTCACGGCCGTGGTGACGATGCCGGACACCGACCCGACCATCGACAACTCCGGCATGGTGCGCTACCTGATCGACCGCGGTCGTGAAGCGGGCCTGTGCCGCATCTATCCGACCGGAGCGATCAGCCCGGGGCGCAAGGGCGAGGCGATGACGGAATTCGGCGACATGGTGGCCGCCGGCGCCGTGGGCTTCACCGACGAATCGCATCCGGTGACGAACGGGAACCTCCTGGGCAACGCGCTCAAGTACGCGGCCATGCTCGGCGTGCCCATCATCACCCACCCCGAGGACCAGTCGATTTCCGGGCGGGGGGTCATGCACGGCGGCTATTGGGCCACGCGTCTGGGCCTGCCCGGCATGTCGCGCGCGGCCGAGGATGCGGCGCTGTTCCGCGACATCGAACTGGCGCGCGCGGCGAAGGGCCATCTGCACGTGGCGCATGTCTCGACGAAGGGCGCCGTCGGGATCATCCGGCGCGCGAAGGACGAGGGCATCCACGTGACGGCGGCCGCCACGCCGCACCATTTCAGCCTGGACCACGCGCGGTGCCGCGACTACTCGCCGCTGTTCAAGACGAATCCGCCGCTGCGCGAGACCGACGACCTGAACGCCATCGCCGAAGGTCTGGCCGACGGCACCATCGACGCCATCGCCACCGACCACGCGCCGCACACGGCCACCGAAAAGGAATACCAGTTCGACCAGGCGCCGTTCGGGGTCATCGGGCTGGAGACGGCGCTCGCCGTCGGCATCACCTGGCTGGTCAGGTCGGGGCTGCTGGATCTGGGGCAGTTGATCGCCTGCCTGAGCGAGCGGCCCGCCCGCGCGCTCAACCTGCCGGTCGGGAAACTCGAAGAGGGCGCCGAGGCCGATTTCGTCCTGATCGACCCGGACCGGACCTGGACGGTTGCGTCCGGATCGTTCCAGTCGCGCAGCGCCAATTCGCCGTACCTGGGCGAGACGCTGACCGGAAAGGTCACCGCGACGTTCCTGCGCGGCCGCCTGACCTGGCGGGACGAGGCCGATTCGGAGTCCCGCTAGCCGTCGGGTGCGGGATTTGCTTTAATGCTCGTTGGCGCCGGTCAGGGATGCGGCGCCCGGAGCTCGGATCTGCGACGGCTCTGGCGGTAAAAATCGTCAGGCCAGGGGTTTGCGTGACCAGTCCTCAGAAATCACCGGAAGCCCGAACCCGGGACCTGCGGAGCCGTGCGGCCCGCGGGTGTCACCGGCGGGCGTCGTTGCGTCTCCCGGTGGGGACGGTGCGCCCGCAGCCCATGGGGCTGCGGGAGGCTTCGGCGCTGGTGCTTGTGCTGGTGCTGATCGCGGGCGGCTGTGCCAAGTACAACACCTACTACAACGCCAAGAAGTCGTTCGACAACGCCGAGCGCGTGCGCGAGGACGCGATCCGCAGGAACGAGGACCCGCCCAAGCCGGTCGGCACGCAGAAGACGGATTACGAAAGCGCGATCGCCAAGGCGCAGAAGGTTCTCGACGACTATCCGGGGCACAGCCTGTCCGACGACGCGCTCTTCCTGCGCGCCAAGTCCTACTTCCGCCTCGAGTCGTACCGCATGTCGATCCGCCAGTTCGACCTGCTGTTCACGAATTTCCCCGCCACCGAGTACCTGGAAGAATCTCTCTACCTCCAGGCCCTGAACTACCTTCTGATTGGCGCGGTGGACCGGAGCCAGGACTATCTCGGCCAGCTGGAGCGAGCGTTTCCCGAGAGCCGCTACCAGGCCGAGGTCAGCCGCGTTTCCGGCGACAACGCCTACACGATGGAGGATTGGGGCGCCGCGGTTACGGCCTATCGCCAGTACCTACAGCTGGGCGAAGACGCGCGTGACCGGGAACGGGTCGCGCTGAAGCTGGCCGAGTGTCTGTGGGAACAGGCCGCCTACACGGGCGCCGACTCGACTCTCGCGGAAATGCTGGCCAAAGTGGCTCCTGGTGACCTGAAGTTCCGGGCCGAACTGCTGCGCGGCCGCGTGCTGGTGCGGGCGGGGAAGTATGAGCAGGCGAGCGCGATCCTGGATGAGTTGGACCAGGCCGCGGCGTTCCACAAGGCCGAGGGGGAGCTGGCGCTGGTCCGGGCGGAACTGCTGACGGCGAGCGGTCAGGTCGACGATGCGGCCGCGTTGCTGCAGGGCATGCCCAACGAATGGCAGACGCCCGAGGTCAAGGCGCGTGCGGCCGATCTGCTGGCCTACCGGTTCCTGGAACGACAGGAGTACACCGAAGCGCTCGACCAGTTCAAGGTCGCCCTGACGCAGAAGGACAAGCTGGACGATCCCGATCGCACGCGCCGGTTGAACGATCAGCTCAAGGATTATCTGGCGGCGGACACGGCGCTCGCCGACGCGAAGGGTGAACGCGTGCCGCGCCTGAAACTGCTGCAGGCGAACGCCATGCTGTTCGGGTTCGACCGGCCCGCCATGGCCGCCTCGCTGTACAGGGAGGCCGCTGCCGACACGGCGGCCGACTCGCTTCTGGCCGCGCGCGCACTCTACGGCCTGTGGCTGGCCCACGGGCAACGACTGGATAATCCCGATTCGGCCGCAGCCGCCGCCGCGGAACTTCAGGAGCGTTTTCCGGAATCCGCGCAGGCTCGTGAAGTCCGGGCCGAAGCCGGGGGTGACCTCGTGGAGTTCCTGCTGGCCGAGCGCGAGATCGTCCAGCAGCGGAACCTGGCCAACCTCTCCGAGGCCGAGCGCGCCGCGCTCGAAAAGGTCGTCACCGCGACCGAATCCGGCGTCGGCGAGAGTGTCACGGGTCGACAGGCGGCGCGGCGGCGCATGGTCTATTTCGCGCGCCGCGACCATCTGGTCTTCCCGCCGCCGGAGATCGTCATTCCCCTGGGGGAAAGAGCCGGAGCGGGCCCGACGCGTCGCCAGGATCCGGCGCTGCTGTCGTCGCCGACCGGTGCTGAATTGCCGCCGGCGGGCGGTGCCGAGGCGTTCCCGGTTCCGGCCGATGGTCCGGCGAGAACTGTCGACGGCGCCCTGGACCCGAACCTGGAACCGGCCGCCGCCGCCGTTCCTGATTCGACGGGGCTGACCGCGGAAGCGGAAGGCGCCGGCGCGACGGACAAGCCGCAAGAGAGCAAAGAGCCGGAGAAGCCGAAGAAGGAGCGCGACCCCAACTGGGATCGGCTGCGCGGTCCGCGGCCGGAGCCGCGTCCGTGACCGGCGCCCGCCCGTCAGCGTGCGCCGCCGTCGGCGCGGTGCGGTCCAACGGTCTGGTTTCTTCGGCATTCCACCGGCTCGACGTGGAGTTGGACCTGCCGTTCGACTTCCTGCCCGGCCAGTTCGCGATGATCAACGAAGCGGGTCCGCGGGCCTGGACCTTCAGCCGGCCGTTTTCCATCCTGGCGGCCGAAGACGGCGTCCTGTCGATCCTCTACCGCGTGGTCGGCAGGGGCACGGCGGCGCTCGCCGCGCTGGGACCCGGCGCGGCCCTGCAGGTGCTCGGGCCGCTGGGCGAGCCGTTTCCCACGCCCCAGGCGGACCGCGCCGCGGTGTTGCTGGGCGGGGGCGTCGGCCTGCCGCCGGTCTTCGCCTGGCTGCAGCGATGGGGACGGCCCGGCGACCACGCCTTTTTCGGAGCCCGCGACGGCGGCGAGGTGCCCTGGGATCTGCTGGGCGATCGCTGGCGCGTATCGGTCGATCGCGGCGAGGGATTGCCTGGCGGCCGAACGGCATTCACCGGCGTCGTCACGGCGCTGGCGGCCTCCGCTCCCGATCTGCCGTCCCACGGGTCGGCCACGGTCTACGCCTGCGGACCGGGCCCGCTGCTGCGCGCGGCGGCGGACCTGGCCCGCAGGCGCGGCTGGACCTGCTGGGTTTCGCTGGAAGAGCACATGGGCTGCGGCTACGGCGTGTGCAAGGGCTGCGTCGTGCAGGTGGCCGACGACGGGCGGATCCGCAACGCGACCTGCTGTTTCGAAGGGCCTGTCTTCGACGCCACGCGCTTGCCTGACCTGGGATCCCCGGCGCCGGTTCCGCACGCGGCGTCGGGCGACATCCCGCCCGGCAGTTGCGGAGGCGCGCCATGACCTGGCCGTCCTGGTGGAATCTGGAGGTTACGGCGCCATTCCAGCTGGGTCCCCGCGAACTGCCGGGCCGGGTCTGGACGGCTTCCGGCTGCTTCGCCTACGGGCTGCACGCGCACGAATTCACGGCCGCCGATTGCCCGACGCCCTACGCCGGGCTGGGCGCGGTGGTCACCAAGACGGTGACCCCGGTATCGCGCGCCGGCAATCCCATGCCGCGTCTGGTCGAGACGCCCTGCGGCGCCCTCAACAGCATCGGACTGGAAAACGTTGGCTTCGACGCGTTCCTGGACACGGTGCTGCCGGAACTCGAAGCGCTCGGCGTGCCGACGGTGGTCAGCCTGGCAGCCACTTCTCCGGAAGCGTTCGGCCCCATGGTGCGCCGCCTGCACGAAGCCGCGAAAGGCTTTGCGCACTGGCATGGCGTCGAGTTGAATCTGAGCTGCCCGAACGTGGCCGAGGGCGGTCACGACTTCGGCGGTTCCCCGGCCACGGTGGCCCGCTGCGTGGCGGCCGCCCGCGCCGAGCTGCCGGACCGCGCCCTGTTGGCCAAGCTCACGCCGAACGTCGCGGACATCGTGCAGCTGGCGGTCGCCGCGCGTGATGCCGGGGTCGATGCGGTGAGCGCGATCAATACCGTCGTGGGCCTCGACGTGGACCTGCGCACGGGGCGACCGTACCTGCCGCGGCGATTCGGCGGCTATTCGGGACCGGCCATCCTGCCGATCGCGCTGGCGAAGGTCGACCAGATCGTGCAGGGCGCCGGTGTGCCCGTCGTCGGCGTGGGAGGGATCGCCGCGCCCGAGGACGCGCTCAAGTTCTTTGCGCTCGGGGCGGTGGCGGTGCAGGTGGGGACGGCGCAGATGCGGGATCCGTTCGCGGCGGCGCGTATCGCGCGCGCGCTCGGTCAGTGCTCGTCTTCGTAGGGTTCAGTCTCCTCGTCCTCGCCGACCGGCTCTTCCTCGCGCAACCCGGCCAGATCCTCGAAGCCGCGAAGCTCTTCCAGATCCTCGAGATCACCGTCGAAGCGCTCGTCGTCCTCGTCGGCAGCCAGCCCGCCCAGAAGGGTGGCGTCCTCGTCCGGTTCCTCGGGCAGGCCGTCCGGGAAGTCGCCCTCGAGCAGATCGGTGAACGTCGAACTGTGGCTCAGCAGCTGCTGGGCCAGGCCGTCGCCGACCGCTTCGGCTTCGTTCGTCGCGCCGCTGACGGAGATGCGCTGACGCCCGGCGCCGGTGCCGCCCAGAATCGCGATGCCGTCGGCACCCACGCGGGCCAGCGCGCCGACCGGCAGGTCCTGATCCGGCAGCATGCGGCGATGGAAGGCCGTTTCGGCCGCCAACTCCAGCGCGGAATCCTCGGAATGGAGCGGGGCCAGCAGTTCTCGCGCCTCTTCGTCGCCTTCGCGCGCCAGCACCACCAGCGTACCCTGCCCGGGACCGGGCAGCACGAACTCGGGCGCGAAGATCTCCGCGACAATGCCTTGGATGCCCAGGTGTTCGGTCACCGACGCCGGCAGCACCAGCCCGTCGATCTCGGCGCGCCGCATGTGCGTTTCCATCGCGCGGTCGACGCCGCCGCGCAGGATCTCGAAGCGCAGGTCCGGCCACAGCGCCTGCAGCTGGGCGCGGACGCGGTGCGACAGCACGCCGACGCGGCTGCCCGGCTCCATCTCGTCCATGATGTGCCCGCCACGGTTCAGGAAGGCGTCGAACGGCGCCGCGCGGTCAGGCACGCAGGCGATCATGGCGCCGGTCGTCGGGGCCGCGAGCATGTCCACGGCTTCGAGCACGAGCAGGCGCGTGCGGCCCTCGATCAGGGCCGCGAGCAGGAACGCGATCTCGATGCGGCTGACGGCGACGAACGTCTCCTTGGCGCGCTGGCTCTCCGGCTGGGGCGATTTCAGCAGATCGAGCTGGCAGGCCAGACGCGGGGCGCGCAGCTGCAGGCGGTCGATGACCGCCTGCGCCTCGTTGCGGGCCAGCGGCGAGGCCAGCGAGGCGAACGTCAGGGACGTCGACCGGGAGTCGCCGGATTCACGCACCGCTGACCTTCCCCGCGGCCAGGAAGTCGCGCACGATCGCCCCGATACGGTGAGCATCCTCGAACGGCAATGCCGCGTGGATGGGGAGGGTCAGGATCTCGCGCCCGGCCCGTTCGGCTTCGGGCAGGTCGCCTGCGGCGCGGCAGTAGACGGCCAGTTCATGCCGATGCAGCGGCGGATCGTAGTAGATGCCCACGTCGATGCCGGCCTGGTCCAGCGCGTTGTGCAGGCCCGCCCGGTCGGAGCTGCGCACCCAGTACTGGTGGTAGGTCATGCGCATGCCCCGCCCGTCGTCGTCGAGCTGCACGCGGCAGTCGGCGGGGATATAGCTGTCGTAGATGGCGGCCACCTGGTCGCGGTCGCCCTGCTCCTCGCCGAAGCGGG